>JALHQM010000001.1:0-5767 GCA_022841965.1 Hyphomicrobium sp.
GCGGGGCCGACTTTGTCGTAGCGGGAGGCGCGCCAGGCGATGGTGGTGTCGATGCTTTCAAAATGAATCACGGGCGCGATGGCGTCGAAGAAGGCGAGTTCGGCTTCGCCGGTCAGCGCGGCGATGGCGCTGCTGAGTGCGGGCGATGTGAGCGGGCCGGTGGCGACGATGACGTTGTCCCATTCGGGTGGCGGGAGGTCAGCGACTTCTTCGCGTGAGATGGTGACGAGGGGATGGGCAACGAGCGCGCGCGTGACTTCGGCGGAAAAGGCGTCGCGGTCAACGGCGAGTGCGCCGCCGGCTGGAAGTTTGGTTTTGTCGCCAGCGGCCATGATGAGGGAATTGGCGCGGCGCATCTCTTCATGCAGCAGGCCGACGGCGTTGGTTTCCCATTCGTCGGAGCGGAAGGAATTGGAGCAGACGAGTTCGGCCAGACCTTCGGATTTGTGCGCTTCGGTCATGCGTACCGGGCGCATCTCGTGGAGGACGACGGGGATACCGGCGGAGGCGATCTGGAAGGTCGCTTCGGAACCGGCGAGGCCGCCGCCGATGACGTGGATGGGAGCGGAGTTTGTCATGGGGGCGAGCCTATCCCATGGCCGGGTCAGGTGGTCAATTCCGTCCCGTCGATCAGGGAACAAACCGCCGGCTGCGCCGTTTTGTGATCCGAGGGCCGATCAACCTGAGAAGGAGCGATTGGTATGAACAACGTCGCGTACTTGAATGGCGTGTCCCCAGGGCCAGCTTGTGTCATCCCGGAGGAGAAGAAGATCTTCCGCGTGATCGTCGGGGACGAGCCGGCGTCCACTCTTCTGTCATACGACTCCGGCGAGGCCGGCGACGCGGCGCCATTGCCCGTGCCGCACATGTATTCAGCATAGCTGAAGCCAGTTGTTTCGCGTCTTCTCTGCGTTCGCCCGGCGAGGTCAGTGATAACCCTCGCCGGGTTTTACTTTGCCGCGGAAGGTCCAGTAGACGAACGCGGTGTAGCCGAGGATCATCGGCAGCAGGGGAACCGTGCCGACCAGCATGAAAAGTTGGGACGACGGAGCGGCGGCCGCATCCCAAATGGTGAGCGTGGGCGGCACCAGATAGGGCAGCGTTGAAATCGCGAGACCGGCGAAGCCCAAAAGAAACATCGCGACGGTGCCGAAGAACGGCGTGCTGTCGTGATGGTTTGCAAGACCGCGCCAGACGGTGACTGCTGCGATGGCGGTCAGGATTGGTATGGGCGCCAAATAGAATAAATTTGGGAGCGTGAACCAGCGGTCCCAGATGCGCGGTTCGGCGAGCGGCGTCCAGAGGCTGACGATGGTCATGGCGGCGAGGACGGCGAGCAGAAGTTTTGGCGCCTGCTCGCGCGCCTGGACCGCGACCTCGCCTTCGGTGCGCATCACGAGCCATGTGGTGCCGAGCAGCGCATAGCCGGCAACGGTGGCGATGCCGACGAAAAGAGGGAAGGGTTGCAGCCAATCGAGCATGCCGCCCGAGAAGTGGCCATCCTTGACGGGGAGGCCGTGCAGCAAGCCGCCGAGGATGATGCCTTGCATGAAGGCGGCCGTGATGGACCCGCCGGCAAAGGCGATATCCCACCAGCGATGGTGAGGTTTGGACACCCAGCGGTATTCGAAGGCGACGCCGCGGAAGACAAGGGCAAGCAGCATGATGATCACGGGCAGATAGAAGCCCGACATGATGATGCCGTAGGCCAGGGGGAAGGCGACGAACAAGCCGCCGCCGCCGAGAATGAGCCATGTTTCGTTGCCGTCCCAGAAGGGGGCGACGGAGTTCATCATGACGTCGCGATCCTGTTCCTCGGGTGAGAAGGGGAAGAGGATGCCGATGCCGAGATCGAAGCCGTCGAGGACAACATAGAGCGCGACGGCGGCGCCCAGGAGGCCGATCCAGATGATGGGCAACCACGTTGCCATCGCTTCGCCGCTTGCCATCTCGACCATGTCAATTCGCTCCGATGATGGCTTCGCGGGTGGCGTCTTCGGCGGCAGAAAGGGGACGTGTGGGTTGGCCGCGTGGCGGGTCCTTGGCGGCGCCGGAGGGGCCTTTGTCGATGAGGCGGTTGATGTAATAGACGCCCATCGAAAACACGATTGTGTAGACGATGACGAAAAGGATCAGCGTCGTCGCCACGGCGTTGAATGTGATGGCGGGGGAGACAGCGTCGTAGGTGCGCAGGATGCCGGTTGCGAGCCAGGGTTGGCGGCCGGTTTCGGTGACCCACCAGCCGGCGAGGATGGCGATGAAGCCCATCGGCCATGTGTGCTGGACGATCGTGAGATAGCGGCGTGATTGAAAGAGTGTGCCGCGAACCCAGAGATAGGCACCGACCGCGCCCATCAAGATCATCAACATGCCCAGGCCCACCATCACGCGGAAGGCGAAAAAGACAGGCGCGATGGGCGGCCGATCTTCAGGCTTGAAGTCGTTGAGGCCTTTGAAGGTGCCTTTGAAATCGTGGGTGATGACGAAGGAGGCGAGGCCGGGAATGGGCACTTTGATTTCGTAGTCGTTGCCGTTGCGCTCCTTGTTGGGGAGCGCGAAGAGGATGAAGTCGGCGGGCTCGTTGGAATTCCAGTGGGCTTCCATGGCGGCCAGTTTGGCCGGTTGGTATTCTTTTGTGTTGAGGCCGTGGAGGTCGCCGATGACGAGTTGGAGGGGTGCTAGGATCGCGACCATGCCGAGGCCCATGCGGACCATCGTGCGCGCATCTTCTTCAAAGCGCTTTTGGACGAGATAGCGGGCGCCGACAGCAAGTACGACGATGGACGTGGTGAGGTAGGCGGCGGTGAACATGTGGGAGAAGCGGTAGGGGAAGCTTGGGTTGAATATGATGGCAAACCAATCGACGGGGTAGGCAATGCCGTCGCGGATTTCGTGGCCGGCGGGCGTGTGCATCCAACTGTTGGCTGAGAGAATCCAGAAGGCCGATAGCGACGTGCCGATGGCGACAAGTACGGCGGAGAGAACGTGCAAGTTGGGCGACACGCGGTTCCAGCCAAACAGCATGATGCCGAGGAAAGAGGCCTCGAGGAAGAAGGCGGTGAGGACTTCGTAGCCGATCAAGGGGCCGAGAACGTTGCCGGTGACTTTGGAGAAGCCGGCCCAGTTGGTGCCGAACTGGTAGGAGAGGACGATGCCTGAGACGACGCCCATGGCGAAGCTGACGGCGAAGATCTTGGTCCAGAATTTGGCGAGGCGCTGAAAGCGTTCCTCTCCCGTGATGCGCCAGCGCACAAGCAGCGTGGCGATGAAGGCGGCGAGGCCGATCGTGAAGCTGGGGAAGATAATGTGGAAGGAGACGGTGAAGGCGAACTGGATGCGCGCCAGGAAAACGGCATCTAGGTCCATGGGTGGCGGCTCCGGGTCGGATGTTGGAGCCCGACTATGAGCCTGTTCGCATCCCGCCGTCGAGATGGTGTGGATTGTTGCGTCTGCGAGACGAAGTGCGACGCACAATTGCTGGCCAAGTCAGCGGAGATCACCTAAGACAGCACTGTGACACTATCCCGGGTTTCTTAAACAACGCTGGAGACGACGATGGGCCGAGCCCTCACTCTGATACTTCTGGCCGTCGCGGCCGCAATCCTTGCATTCGTTTTGACGGGCGGCTTGCCGACAGCACCGGTTCCGACCGCTGATACACCGGCACCGGCTGCAGCGCCTATGGCTGACCCTGCTCCGGCGCCCGCTCCGGCTCCGGCAGCTGAGCCTGCACCGGCTCCGGCAGCTGAGCCTGCACCGGCTCCAGCAGCCGAACCGGCCCCTGCCGCGCCGGCTGAGCCCGCTCCGGCACCTGCGCCGACGCCGTAAGAGCTTCAAACTTCACGTTAATATGCGAGGGCGTGGCACTATCGTGCCGCGCCCTTTCTGTTTCTGGTGGCCGATTTTGTTTGCCAAAGGCCAGGAAACCGCTTACGCATGAACATAGTTCACTCACGATTGAGCCGTAGCGTCTCGGACGGTGCAGCGGTTGCCAGGAGCGGTCGATGTGGAGTTATCAGCAGAAAATCGGCCGGGATCTGGAGCGCTGGCGCGCGGCCGGCTGGATCGATGAGGCTGGCGTGCGGGCGATCCGGGCGGATGTGGCTTCCCGTGGGCGGGGGGTCGGATTGCCGGGCGCGCTGGCGATCTTGGCGGCGGTGCTGATCGGGTTCGCGGTCATGAGTTTCGTGGCGGCGAACTGGCAGGACATGTCGCGGGTCTTCCGGCTCGGATTGCTGACCGGGCTTTTATGGGCGGCTTATGCGTTGGCGGCGGCGATGTTCCGGCGCGGGCTCGACACCTTTGGTCATGCGGCGGTGTTGGCCGGGTGCGCGATCTTCGGCGCCGACATCATGCTCGTCTCGCAGATGTATCACATGGATGGCAACGCGCCGGACGTGGTGCTTGTGTGGGCGGCGGGGACGCTGCTGGCGGGTGTGCTGCTCAGGTCCAATCCGGCGCTGGTGTTCGCGCTGGTGCTGTTCTCAGCGTGGGGTATCTGGGAGACAGGACAGCGTGAAGCGCTGCATTGGCCGTATCTCGTTCCCTGGGCGCTCGTGTCGGCGGCATTTTATTGGCAGCGCTTTGAGCCGGGCGTGCATGTGTCGGGCGTGGCGCTCACGGGTTTCATTCTGACGTATGGGCAGATCAACCACGCGGTTGGGGGATATGAAACTCTCGTGCTCATCGGTGTGGTGATCGGTGCGCTGTCGGCGTTTGGCCTCGTGCAGATGCCGCGGCTCGCTGCGGTTTGGCGGAGCGCACTGCTCTACGGCCTCTTCATTGCATTCGCGGGACTGTTTGCGTTGCAGTTCTTGAAGGACCCCAGCCTTACCGCGTTTCTGGTGCTCGCGGTGCTCGCGCTGGCGCTGACGCTCGGCGCGGTGTGGTGGGGGCTTGCGGCGGACGACCGGCGTGCGCTGTGGCTCGGGTATCTGGGCTTCTCGCTGCAGATTCTATGGATCTACGGGAAGACGGTGGGCTCGTTGATGGGGTCGTCGGTGTTCTTTTTGTCGGCTGGGTTTGTGGTCGCAGGATTGGCGTATTTTGCCTACCGGCTGCACGCGCGGCGTGAGGCACAGGAGATGGTGTCATGACAGGTGCGGCGAAGTCTTCGATGTGGGCGGCGCTGGCGGTGGTGGCCGTTGTGCAAAGTTTGGTGATCGGCTGGATGGTGTGGGATCGCGTGTCGCTGCTCTCGAGCGGGCGCGAGATCCGGGCGTTGGTTGTGCCGGTCGATCCGCGCGATATTTTTCGCGGCGATTACGTCATCCTTGGCTACGGTTTCGCGACGGGTGCCGACATCGCTTTGCCGAATGGCGCGCGGATGGGCGATACGGTTTATGCGGTGTTGAAAGAGCAGGGGCCGTCGGAGTGGACGCTGGCTCGTGTGTCGGCGGAGCAGCCGGAGACGAGCGGTGCTGGTGAAGCGGTGCTGAAGGGGATCGTGGACAGCGCGCGGCGGGAGCAGGTGTCCGGTCCGCGGACGGTCGGGCGGCTGCGGTTCGGGATTGAACGGTTTTACGTGCCGGAGGGGACGGGCGGGGTCCTTGAGAAGCAAGTCCTGGAGAAGCGCATCGTGGCGGTGCTGGCGGTTGGCCGGGATGGGAAGGCCGCATTGAAGGGGCTCGAGGCGGACGGGCAGCGGATTGTGGATGAGCCATTATTGTAGGGCCCACACTCGGCAGGCCGGTGTGGGGCTTGATACTGGCCCACACTCGGCAGGCGCGTATGGGGCTTGATACTGGCCCACACTGCGCAGGCGCGT
>JALHQM010000001.1:5867-147333 GCA_022841965.1 Hyphomicrobium sp.
TGCGCAGGCGCGTATGGGGCTTGATACTGGCCCACACTGCGCAGGCGCGTGTGGGGCTCTCTGTAGTGGCCCACACTCTGGAAATGGGGTCAGACCCCTGAGTAGGGGTCTGACCCCGATTTACCGACCCCGATCACCGGTGTGGGGTGCTGGTCCTCTCGGTGACGGGCTGATAAAGACGCTCGCGCAACGGTTGGCACAGGGGTGCCGGGCCACTTTTTCGCGAGGAGTTTCACGTCCATGCAGATTGTTCGTCACGAAGCCAATGCCGTCTATTCGAAGGCCGTCGAGGCCAACGGCTTCGTTTTTACAGCTGGCATCGTTCCAGCCAAGCTCGATGCAGATGCGAAAGCCCAGGCTGCGGAAGTGCTGGCGGAGATCGACCGTTTGCTGGCGCTGGCGGGCACATCCAAAGCAAAGGTGGTGTTCGCCAACTTGTGGCTGGCGGACGTACGGCATCGCGAAGCCGTCAATGAAGCTTGGTCGGTGTGGATGGGGGGCAAGGATGCGCCCGCACGCGCCACCGTCGAGGCCAAGCTGGTCGATCCGCGGATGTTGGTGGAAATCGGTGTGATCGCGGTCAAGTAGCCGTTTGGACAGCAGAGATTGGCGAAATTATAGGCAGATGCAACTTGTGTTGCCGGTTTGCCGCGGCGTGGTCATTTTTGAAAACAGTGCGGAGAGGGGCTCGAAGCGGCGGGGTGAATCTGTCACGCTTTAGTTTCAAGACTGACTTTTCCACCGGTTTCGAAGGCGCGGTGATACAATGTTGAAATACTTCGCCATTCTAATGACCGCCTGTGGATTGTTGGCGGGGACCGGGGTTCCGGCCGTCGCCGACGACAACGGAATGGCCGGATCGATCCACGATTTGCGCCGGGAAGGCCGCAAGCTTTGCCAAGTCGATCACTGGCACTACGGAAGTGGTGTCGGATCGACGAAGAAGGCTGCCATGGTCGACGCGGTGGGATCTTGGCAGAGCTTCACAGCTCTAGAGTATGGCTCGGACTGGGCTCGCTTCCAGAAGGCGAACAGCCGGAACGTCTCATGTGCGAATTCAGGTGGCGGCGGCGTGAGCTGCTCCATCGAAGGCCGGCCCTGCCGGTAATCGACTTTCGTTTCTTCACGTGCCTGTCTTTTCTCTCTCTCTCTCTCTCGCCTGCTTTTTCAATCTCTCTCTGATGCTCTGACTGACGATCACATGCACGAAAAAAATCAGCCCCAGGGGCTGACGCAAAAAGATAAGAGCCGGAGCGCTGCCCACGCTCCGGCTCTTTATATTTTGCGCAGGGCGACACGCCTGCGGCGCTGGCTATAGCGCCTGCCGGCAGCTGGCCGCCGTGCGCGAAGTCGATCGACTACCGGCCTGTCAGCAGGCGGCGCAGGATGGATTGGACGAAGCTCCAGCCCCAGCGGACGACAAAGTAGCGGATGATCCAGCCGATGACCCCCTTCGACTGGAAACCGGCGATGCCGCCTAAGAGATCGCGAATGACGGTATCGAGGCTGCCGCCACCGGGGGGAAGCTGAATGCCGCCACCGTTGTTATCCGAGGGTGCGCGGGGGGCGCGTGGTTTTCCGCCGCCGGGAATGCTTTTGCCGCCGCGCCGGATAATGTCGGACAGATCTCCATATGGATTGTTGGCGCGGCCGATGCCTGGGCGGTCGCCGGGGACGGGCAGGGGGCGCTGATCGCCGATATCGATGTCGGCTGCTTTGGCGATCGGCGCGCCGACTTCGTTGCCGATCGTCGCCAGTGCGCCGCGCGCTTTGCTGTCGATGCCGCCCATGACGATGGCCGCGATGGCGGGGAGCATCTCTTTGATCAGGTTTTCGTCGACGCCGCTCTCGCGGGCGGCGCGGTGGGCCACTGTTCGGCTGCGGTCCTTGGACCAGAGGACTGTGTCGAGGGCTTCGATGCCGGCTTCCTTGATGCCGGGGGAGGTCAAGGGCGCGTTGGGGGCGAGGGCCTTTTCGTAGTTGGCTTTGCCGAGTGCTGCGATGAGATCGGCGAGGCCGCCACGGTTGAAGGATTGGCGCTCCATGTTGCGGGAGAGCTCGGGGATGACGGCTTCCAGAACGCCGGCGGCCTGCTGGCGGTCGATGCCGAAACTCTTTGCGAGGTTGCCGACGACCTGGCCGCCCTGGCCTGCCGTCAGAATTTCCAGGATGTTCACCGTGTTCTCCTTCGGTGGCTGGCGTCCGGGACGCAAATCCCGCAGACGGCACGTAGCCTTGCCGCTCCCGTATAGCAACCCTGACAGGGGTTTCACCGGGGGGCGTGTTGAAATCCTCAAAAATTGAGCGGGATTTACGACTTAAGTCGGCTGATTAACGCCTGTGCCTCAGTTGCACCGGCGCGTCACTTTTGGCATGGTCCGGCCGCGACTCGGGGGGCTAGCCCTCCGCAGACTCAAAAAATGCCGGGGGAGGCCCGGGCGCGGTTCGCGTCCGGCGCGAACTTTCGGAAAGTCATCGGCTCACCGCCGAAGGGGAGAAACACTAATGACGGAAATTCTTTGGGCGATCATCGCCTGCGGACTTCTGGCGTGCGTCTACGCCGCCGTGACGGCCCGCAACGTGATGGCGGCCGACGCGGGCAACGCCCGCATGCAGGAAATTGCAGCGGCCGTGCGCGAAGGCGCACAGGCCTATCTCGATCGCCAATACAAGACGATCGCGATTGTGGGTGTGTTGATCTTTGCGCTGGCGTGGATGCTGCTCGGTGCGGCTGTCGCCATGGGCTTTCTGATCGGCGCGGTGCTGTCGGGGCTCGCCGGCTACATCGGCATGAACGTTTCGGTGCGCGCCAACGTGCGCACGGCGCAGGCGGCGACGCAGTCGCTGGCCGCCGGTCTCGACATCGCCTTCAAGGCCGGTGCGGTGACGGGCATGCTCGTCGCCGGTCTCGCCCTTCTGGGCGTGGCGGTTTACTTCTACATTCTCACGGTCGTGATGGGCTTTGAGCCGGCCAGCCGCACCGTCATCGACGCGCTGGTGGCGCTGGGCTTTGGCGCCTCGCTGATCTCGATCTTCGCACGTCTGGGCGGCGGCATCTTCACCAAGGGTGCTGATGTCGGCGGCGACCTCGTCGGCAAGGTTGAAGCGGGCATTCCAGAAGACGACCCGCGCAACCCGGCAACAATCGCCGACAACGTCGGTGACAACGTCGGCGACTGCGCAGGCATGGCGGCTGACTTGTTCGAGACCTACGCGGTGACCGTGGTGGCCACGATGGTTCTGGCGGCGATCCTGTTTGCCGGCCAGCCGAACTTGTTGGCGCTCATGGTGTACCCGCTCGCGATCTGCGCGGCGTGCATCGTGACGTCGATCATCGGCATGTATTTCGTGAAGCTCGGGCCTAACGGCTCGATCATGGGCGCGCTGTACAAGGGCTTCATTGCTTCGGCCGTGCTTTCTGTGGGTGGCCTCTGGGTTGCCACGCAGTATGTGCTCGGCGGGTATGAACTCGTCGGCAACGCCAAGGGCGTCGACATCACGGGCATGAACCTCATGCTGTGCGGTCTCGTTGGTCTCGGCGTCACGGGCCTCATCATCTGGATCACGGAGTACTACACGGGCATCGGCTACCGCCCCGTGCGTTCGATCAGCCAGGCGTCGGTGACGGGGCATGGCACAAACGTGATCCAGGGTCTGGCCGTTTCGCTGGAAGCCTGCGCGCTGCCAACGCTCGTCATCGTGGCGGGCATCTTGTCGACCTACAATCTCGCTGGCCTCTTCGGCACCGCGATTGCCACGACGACCATGCTCGGTCTCGCCGGCGTGGTGGTGGCGCTCGACGCCTTCGGCCCGGTGACGGACAACGCGGGCGGCATCGCTGAAATGGCGGGTCTACCCAAGGAAGTTCGCCGCTCGACGGACGCACTCGACGCGGTCGGTAACACGACCAAGGCTGTCACCAAGGGTTACGCCATCGGTTCGGCGGGTCTTGGCGCGCTGGTCCTGTTTGCAGCCTACAACTACGACCTCCAGTACTTCATCTCGGAGGCCAACAAGGACGGCTCGACGGCGTATCAGTTCTTCAAGGGTGTGGAGATCAACTTCGGTCTCGACAATCCGTATGTCGTCGTCGGCCTGCTGCTGGGTGGCTTGATCCCGTACCTGTTCGGCGGCATGGCCATGACGGCGGTTGGCCGCGCGGCGGGCTCGATCGTGGAAGAGGTGCGGCGTCAGTTTAAGTCTAAGCCCGGCATCATGAAGGGCACCGAGAAGCCAGACTATGCGGCTGCGGTCGACATTCTGACGAAGGCTGCGATCAAGGAGATGATCGTGCCGTCGCTGTTGCCCGTGCTGTCGCCGATCGTTCTGTTCATGGTCATCAGCGCGATTGGCGGCAAGGGTGCCGCGTTCTCGGCGGTCGGCGCGATGCTGCTCGGCGTGATTGTGACGGGTCTCTTCGTTGCCATCTCGATGACCTCGGGCGGTGGCGCATGGGACAACGCCAAGAAGAGCTTCGAGGACGGCTTTGTCGACAAGGATGGAGTTAAGCACGTCAAGGGTTCGGAGGCGCACAAGGCCTCGGTGACGGGCGATACGGTCGGTGATCCCTACAAGGATACCGCTGGCCCCGCCGTGAACCCCGCGATCAAGATCACCAACATCGTGGCGCTCTTGATGCTCGCCGTGCTGGCGCATTGATGTTGGCGCCCGACGACTCCCCTCGCGGGGAGCCGGCCGCCGGGCGCGATGTTAGAAGACCAAACCCCGGGAGCGATCCCGGGGTTTTTTGTTGGGGTTATGGGGTGAGACCCCTGCTTAGGGGTCTGACCCCGTTTCTAGCGCGATTGCTCCGGCCCCATGGCTCCTCTCGCTTCAGTCGAACGGCGGAAGGCTGGACTGCATCTTCTTGCTGAGCCCACTACGCACGAGCCGATAGGATGCCGCCAGCCGGTGGCGCAACTCATCGCCTGGCGTGTTGAAGGGAAGGTTGATCCATGAGCGATGAAAGTAGGGCGCTCGTGCGCCGATGCCGGCGGCAATCAACATCTCGGCCATTTCGATGCTTTCGGTCTTGACCGACACTCCGGGCATGGTGGCGCCGATGCAGGCGAACATCTTGCCGCCAATCTTCCACGCATCGTGACCGCCGCCGCCCCAGGGGTCGGAGACCTCGGCGCCGGGGAAGCTCTTGCAGATCGCGTTCACTCGCTTGCGACTCATGGGGTCCAATCCGCGATTGGCGACCTCACTCGACGACAGAGCTCGATTGCCAGTCCGCGAGGCCTTAGACGCTAACCGCCACCGAAGAGTTGTTGCTGGCCGAGGTTGCGGAAGAGCTGTTTGAGGATGCCGTCTTCGGAGCCGCCGGGGGCGGGCGTGGTGCGCGAGACGAAGTCGAAGACCTTGCCGTCTTTCAGGCCGTAGTTGGCGACGCGGTCGACCATGCCGGTCTGATTGAAATAGACGGCGACGACTTTGCGGTCTTTCTCTTGCGGTTCGAAGAAGGCCTTCTGCGCCATGGTGCTGGAAATGTAATAGTAGACTTGGCCGGAGCCGGTGGTCGTCGTCGTGGTCGGCGTGCCAAGCGAGAGCTTGACCTGCTCCTGCATCATGCCCGGCTGGATCTGCTGGAGATCTGAATCGCGGAAGAGCTGGCCGTGCTTGGTGACCGTTTCCGAGCAACCGCCCGCAAGGAGGAGACCGGCCGCCAGCATCGCGCCCGCAACGAGACGGGGCAGACCATTCAGGGGCGGGATTGAGGGTTTGCGGGTCACGGCGGTCCTGGGTGAGATCTGAGATGGGGAGAGATCTGGGGAATCATGCGGCCCGTTTGTCAATCGAAGCGCTTATCCGGTGGCGTGCCTGCTGGCAACGCGGCGGACATGAGGTTTACACGCCTATTTGCCGTCGCCGCCGTGGGCGGCTAGGACTGCGGCGCGATCCCGACCTCGCAGCACACCCAACAAACGCGAACCCGAACTGGACTAACCCCCATGCTGACTTGGCTTTTCAACCGTTCCGACAGCAGACGTAGAGCAACCGAGCTTTATGGCGCGGTCGTGACCTTGGCGCGTCGGCCGGAGCTTTATGCTCAGATGGGGGTGGCGGATACCCCGGAGGGGCGGTACGAAGCGCTTGTTCTGTCGCTGTTTTTGGTGTTGGAGCGGTTGCGGGGTGAGGGCGAAGCGGCCACGGGTCATGCGCAGGCGCTGATTGAGGCGTTCGTGACCGACATGGACGACAACATGCGGGAAATGGGTGTCGGCGACCTCACCGTGCCGAAGAAAGTGAAGAAGGCGGCCGGTGCGCTGTACGACCGGGCGGAGGCGTATCGGGCGGCCATGGCTGTCGCGGGCAATGGGGAACTGGCGGCCGTGCTGTCGCGTCTCATCCCAGCGGCGGAGGGGGCGACACTGGATGGCGAGGCTCTAGCGGGGGATATGAGATCGCGGGCCACGCTGCTGGCGGCACAGCCGCTGACGAAATTGATCGCCGGGGACTTGCCGGCTTAACGAAGCGCTTGGGGCGCGGTCTGACCTTTCTATATTCAGCTCTTGGCGATGAGGCCCCGCGATGATCGACCTGTCCGAAGCACTGCCTCTCGATTGGACGATCGAGACAACGGCCGTTCCCGATCGCGGACTGAAGGGAACGCGCGCGGCGACTGAACCGGAGCGCGTGGCGCTGGCGGCGGCGCTGGGCCTTCTGTCGTGCGATGCGCTGGAGGCGACGTATCAGATCCGTGCCGTGGGCGACGGGGCGTACCGGCTCGAAGGCGGGATCGATGCGGCGGTGACGCAGGCGTGCGTCATTTCGTTGGAGCCCATCGCAGGGCGGGTTGCGGAGGCTTTCAGCGTCGAGTTCCGGCGGGAGGTTACAACCGAGCCCGTGGAGGGGGAGGCGGAGATTTTGTCGGCAGCCGACGTGGAGCCGATCGAGAACGACAGAATCGCGGTGGGGCGGATCGTGTACGAGGCTTTGTCGGCGGGGCTTGATCCTTATCCGCGTAAGGATGATGCGGCGTTCGAGTGGACCGACCCGAAGCTGGCTGAGGGGGCGGGCAACCCGTTCGCGGTCTTGAAGAAGCTGAAGGACTAGGTTTGCAGGCTCACGTGTCGGAGCGGCATTTCAGGGGATCACGGACACCGCGACCGAATTAGCGGTTGTCAGGTGACGGCTTAAGGCTATTTTCCGGCTCTCAATCCGCCGTCGCACAGGGACTGTTGGGGCCATTCCGGCTCTGGCGGGCCGGCTCTGGCGGGGTGGCGGCCCTCAGCATCACAGAAGCGAACCTCTCACCATGGTGGAACCTCGAACGCTGGCTCTCGATGCCATGGGCGGCGACCATGGGCCGGAGGTTGTTGTTCCGGGGGCGGCGATTTCGCTCGTCCGGCATCCGCAGCTGTCGTTTATTTTCTACGGCGATGAAGCGCGCATTTCTCCGGTGCTGGATCAGCATCCGGCGTTGAAGGCGCGGTCGCGCGTGGTGCATACGGCGCTGACCGTCAGCATGGACGACAAGCCGAGCCAAGCGTTGCGGCGGGGTAAGGGGTCCAGCATGTGGCTGGCGCTCGACGCGGTGAAGACGGGTGAGGCGCACGCGGCGGTGTCGGCTGGAAACACGGGCGCGCTGATGGCGATGGCGCGGCTGATCTTGCGGCCGATGACGGGTATTGAACGGCCGGCGATCGCGGCGCTGTGGCCGACGGTCAAATCGGAATGCATCGTGCTCGATGTGGGGGCGAACATCGGTGCATCGGGGCAGCAGCTGGCGGAGTTCGCGTTGATGGGGGCTGCGATGGCGCGGTCACTGTTTCATGTCGAGCGGCCGACGGTGGGATTGCTCAATGTGGGCGTGGAAGAGATCAAGGGCGGGGACGAGGTCAAGGACGCGCATGCGATCCTCAAGGGGGGCGATTTACCGCTCGACTACCGGGGATATATCGAGGGCGACGAGATTGGCCAGGGCCGGGTCGATGTGGTGGTCGTGGAAGGTTTTGCCGGGAACATCGCCTTGAAAACGGCGGAGGGGACGGCTCGGCAGATCGGGCAGTATCTCAAGGACGCGATGACGCGGTCGTGGGCGTCCAAGATGGGCGCGCTGATGGCGCGGGGCGGGTTCAAGGTGTTGAAACACAAGATGGACCCGCGCCGGGTCAACGGGGGAACGTTCCTCGGACTGAACGGAATCGCGGTGAAGAGCCACGGTGGCATCGATGCGCTGGGCTTTGCGAGCGCGGTTGATCTCGGCTACGAGATGGCTCAGAGCGGGCTCTTGAAGCGCCTCGGGAGCGATCTCGACGGGTTTCATCATACGTTGGACAAATCTACACAGGCAGCCGCGCCCGGGACTTAAGTTCCAGCGGGTCAGTCCTGCAACCCTTCCGTACCGCTCGGCACGGCGGGGCAAAACCCAGAAGAGGCACGAGCGTGGCAGTCATCCGATCGGTCATTCGCGGTGTGGGCGCGCATCTCCCCAAGCGCGTTGTCACCAATGATGATTTGGCCAAGATCGTGGATACGACGGACGAATGGATCGTCGAGCGGTCGGGCATTCGTTCGCGGCACATTGCGGGCGATGATGAGCTGACGTCGGACCTGGGGATTGGCGCGGCGAAGCAGGCGCTCGTGCGGGCCGGCATCGATCCCGTGGAGATTGATCTCGTCATCTGCGCGACGGCGACGCCGGACCGGACGTTTCCGGCAACGGCGGTGCGCATTCAACACGCGCTGGGTATCACGAAGGGCGCTGCATTTGATGTGCAGGCGGTGTGCTCGGGCTTCGTTTTTGCAATGACGGTGGCGGATAACTTTCTCAAGACCGGCCAGTTCAAGCGGGCTCTGGTGATCGGTGCGGAAACGTTTTCGCGCATTCTCGATTGGAGCGATCGTTCAACCTGCGTGTTGTTCGGAGATGGCGCGGGCGCGGTGGTGCTGGAAGCGCAACCACAGCATGGAGGCCGCGACGACCGGGGCATTTTGTCGACGATCATCCGGTCGGATGGGCGGTTTGAGGATCTCCTTTATGTCGATGGCGGGCCGGGATCGACCAAGACGGTCGGGCATCTGAGGATGAACGGGCGGGAGGTGTTCCGGAACGCCGTTCAAAAGATTTCAGGGGTGATCGAGGAGACGCTGGTGGCCACCGGCTACACGGCCGACGAGATCGATCTGTTCGTGCCCCATCAAGCGAACGCGCGCATTTTGGATGGGATTGCCAAGAAGCTCGGGGTCGATCCGGCGAAGATCATGATGACGCTTTCCCGGCACGGCAACACGTCGGCGGCTTCGATTCCACTGGCTTTGGCTGCCGCGGTCGATGAGCACCGGGTCAAGGAAGGGCAACTTGTGCTCATGGAGGCCATGGGCGGAGGATTTACCTGGGGTGCGGTGCTCGTGCGTTGGTAAATTTTCCCGTTTCGAGCCCATGATTTGTTGCAGTGCGGTAAGGACGTTTGGGATAAGTGTTTAGTTTCAGCATGTTGCACGCTGCTCCTCGTTGACCGGAGACGTTGCCGCCGCTAGCATTGTTTTGCACCACGATAAGAAGAGTGCGGACAATTGCGGGGAGGCGCGATTTTACATGGCTGGGAAAACATTGACGCGAGCGGATCTTGCTGAGGCAGTGGTCAAAAAGGTCGGACTGCCGCGCAACGAGTCGCAAGATCTTGTCGAGCTTGTGTTAGCTGAGATTTCGGGAAGCCTCGCGAAGGGTGACAGCGTGAAGCTGTCGTCGTTTGGATCATTCGGCATCCGGCAGAAGGGCCAGCGCGTTGGCCGCAATCCAAAGACGGGCAAGGAAGTCCCGATTACGCCGCGCCGTGTTTTGGTGTTTCGTCCGAGCAATATTATGAAGGACCGGATTAACTCCGGCCGCATGCGGCGCAAGGCTGCAGAATAGTTCACGCGCTTTCAGCGATCATTTGATTGGGTCATTGATTGCACGGTGACCGCGGGGATGTGGCCGTTGTGCTTGGCGCGGCGTGGAATTTTTCGAACACGCGCTTTTGTCCACACCACCGACACAGTTCCTCCCGATCACGCGGGACGAGTGGATGCGCGTTGCGTTATGATCAGGTCTTCATGACGTTGCAG
This sequence comes from Hyphomicrobium sp., assembly GCA_022841965.1. Lineage (GTDB taxonomy): Bacteria > Pseudomonadota > Alphaproteobacteria > Rhizobiales > Hyphomicrobiaceae > JAGVSR01. The sequence continues at coordinate 15,924 of JALHQM010000001.1, forward strand.
CACGTGCAGATCATCCGACACACCGGAGCGAAGGACCCTTGTTATGGCGAAGGCAGTCGAGGCATTCCGCACGATCAGCGAAGTGGCGTCCGATCTTGATGTACCCAAGCACGTTCTGCGGTTCTGGGAAGCGAAGTTTCCGCAGATCCGGCCAATGAAGCGCGGCGGCGGCCGGCGCTATTACCGCCCGGAAGACATGGAACTTTTGAAGGGCATCCGGCGGCTGCTGCATGCTGAAGGCTACACGATCAAGGGCGTGCAGAAGATCCTTCGCGAGCAGGGCGTGGATCAGGTGAAGACCTTTGCGCATCTGGCATCGCAAGATAAATCGAAGACGCGCGGAAAAGCCAAGGCGGACGGCGTGGCTGGCGCACAGTTGAGTGCGGCGGCTGCGGCCGCGCCGGCAGGCAAGGCGCAGACTGGCAAGGCGCGCGGGGCGGAGCCGGTGGTGAGCCTGGAGTCGTTGCTGCGCAAAACGGTCGTTGAACTCGAGGCGTGCCGGCGATTGCTGCTGGGTGAGAGCGAGGCTGTGGGCACGGCTGCGCCAGCGCCGTCCGCGCGCGCGGCTCGGCGAGGCTGAGGAGTGGCGCGCGATATGCGCCAGGGCGAGCCGTGAGCGATCGCCCATCGAGCGGACAGCCCGCGAGCGATCGTTCATCGAGCGGGCCAACAGCGGGCGTCGAGCTTTGGCTGGCGGCGCTGGATGATCTGGCCGGGCCGCTCAGTGACATCGAGCGTGCTGATCCTCTCGGACGTGTTGCCACTGATGACGATGGACTGACGGGCGCGCGGGGCGTGGCGCGTTCGCTGCTGCGCCGGCTGATCGCGCGGACGTTTGGGCGCGCGGTGGCGTCGCTGCCGTTCGCTGCCGGGCCGCACGGTAAACCGAAGCTGGCGGGGCTCGGTGGTGACTTTAATCTTGCGCACACGACGACTGTAGATGGCCGCTCACATGGGCTGATCGGTTTGGGGCCGGTCGCCGCGATCGGTGTTGATCTGGAGCCCCAGAGAATTGTGCGGTTGGATACGCGGCGGCGGGAGCTCATCATTGAGGCTGCGCTGGCGGTTGCGGACGGCGTGGGACTGCCGGACAGCGATGACGCGCGGATCCTCCAGGCATGGGCGCGGTTGGAGGCGTGGGGGAAGGCGGACGGTCGCGGGATTGGCCGCACGCTGAGGCACTTTGGAATCTGGGGTGGTGGCGGCGCTGACGCACCCGTCGATTTGGGGGCACGGAAAAGCGGCGCGCTGGTGGTCCACGACGTGGATGCCGGCGCGGGGCTCTTTGCGGCTGTCGCGCTGCCGCGCGGCGTGAGCCCGCCCAAACTTCTTTTTATGCCAACGGATGTGCCGTCTTTGTTGGCGATCCTGGATGCATCGGGTCCCGGCGCCAACTCGGGCGTTGACCTTGCGCCTGGGGCGGGGCAAAAGGGCACCGTTCGGAGCGTAGCGCAGCCTGGTTAGCGCACCAGTCTGGGGGACTGGGGGTCGGAGGTTCAAATCCTCTCGCTCCGACCAATCAAATCAAAGGCTTAAAGCTCCTCCATCAGCTTGAACATTCGCGGGGGACGTCTGGGGGACGTAAAGTTCCCGCGTCGTTCTGCGCACGCTTGGCGCAGTATGTTTATCCCCGGCACCGCTGAAACGCCCAAGCTAGATCCGCCTGAGGGCTTCCACCCCGTTTCCGAGGGGACCTCCCCCATCAAACCCTTTTGGGGGCATCGAGGCGAAAGGCTTCGATGGTCGAGGCCTCCCGTTTCGGAAAGGGACCAGCCTCATGCTCATCATCTCACGCGATCACGCCGCCCGTTTGTCGCAGCGCGAACTTCACAGTGCTCTCAAACGTCTCTTCAATGACCGCTCGCATTTGCAGGACCTCACCCAAAAGCGCCTGAGCGAGTCTTCGATTACGCATGTGAAGCAGGCCTTGGCCAAGCCGCGGCTGTGAGCTCTGCGGACGATATAGCAACTCTTACGCTGCATTCCGCTGTTCATGGTGGTCCAGAAGTGTGACGATCGCGCTTTGCAGCTGTGGGTCTGCGGCGAGAAATCCGAGCAGAAAATCCAGACTGGCGTTCATGTCGCGTTTGCCCAGGGTCAGAGTTTTGGACTCGGCGCTCGAACTGATCGCGCTCAAAAACGTGGAGCGCAGATGGGTGGCCAAACTTTGATCACCGCAGTTCTCAGCCTCTACGGCCAGATAGGCCAGGGACGTGAGGATGGTCAGACGATGCGACCGTGCGACGGCTGTGGAGGCAGTTGTGTGGCTCATGCGCTGCCTCCCTATGCCGCCCGTGGGAGAGCCATAGGCTCTGCGCCAAAGGAAAGAACGGTGTGATGGAGGCCGACCGTTTTGCGGACATGCTCCAGAACGGCCGGGGTGATCCGCAAATCGCCGGCAATCATCTTGTGGCCTTCAGCGCTGCGGTGAATCTCGCCCAGCCATTCAACATTCCAGCCTGACCGGATGAAGATATTCCGCCAATAGGCCGGGAACATCACGCCAATGATGCTGTGAATGTCATTGGCTAGAGCGAATTCGAGATAGCCAACCACGATCTCCTGCACGATGCGTTGGCGCTGCGCGGGCGCTAGGTTTGAATCTACACAAAAGCGGCTGCCTTCCCAGACCTGCGGGGTGGTTGGGAGAGAGGTCTTGGTGACCAGATGCGGGAAAGCCTCTTGCAGCATATAGGGCCGGTCGGTGGGATAGAGGCGAGAGCATCCCAAAGCTTTGCCGTCGGTATCGCGTTTGACGAGATAATAGGCCGCCGGGTTGTCATAGGTATCGTATTCCATGCCGCGCACGGCGGGCACATCCCAGTTCTGCCGGTCGATAATGCTCTCATGGCGCAAGACATGCTGCGCGTGGATCGGATTGCCGTGGAAATTTTGCAGGGTAGATAAGGTTACGCATTCAATCATGGATCGGGTCCTCCTGTGATGATCACGAAGGACATGAAACCAGATGATGAATGGGGATATTACCTAGCGACCCTGATAGGGTCGCGGATCGCCGCGACATAGCTCGGAAGGATGAGACCCTGACGAATGGCTTTGGCCACGGCCAGTGTTCGCTCATAGGCGTTGAGCTTGCGAAAGATGTTACTCATGTGAAAGCGCACGGTCGGATAGGAGATGCCGACGATGTCCGCGATAACGGGATCGCTTTTGCCCTCCGCGGCCCAGAGCAAGATTTCTTTCTCGCGCGGTGTCAGGTCCGTACCGCTCAGCGGATCGCTTTGCGCGTCCTTTTCCGTGTAAGCCAGATGAAACTGATAGGCGATGGCCCGGATGGTCGAGAGGGCGTTGCGATCAATCTCTGTGCCGCCGGCGCTGCTGGCCAGTCCGACACCGGCGAGCTCGCCATTGACACCGTAGAGCGGGATGGCCATCCCATCGAGCAGTTTGGCCTCCTGCGCCTCGTTCATGACCTTTTTGGCCGAAGGCGAGAGTTCAAAACTCTTGGTTAGCCAGTCCCAGGTGAAAGGCCGCGCCGTTGAAAAGCAGTATTTGGGGACCGGATCGAGCTTTTCGTAGCCATTCTCCATGTAGTGAGCCATCCACTCATCCGAGTAATTGCGCATCACGCCATGGCCCGCCAAAAGGCCTAGCGAGGGATGGTCGGTGATGAGTGAGTAGCAGATGCGGTCATAGCCATAGGCTGAGAGCGCTTGCGCAAAGAGTGCGAACACATCCTCGGACGTCTCCGCTGCATTGGTGTCGGCAATAAAGCGCTCGAGCAGGCTCATAGATGTTGGGGGCGCCGTTGGGTGATGGGTTGCGGCTGAGCAAAATTGCGGATCAATGTGAGGATGGCTTTGCGCACCGCGGGCTGCGGTATGGCTTTGAAGAGCGCAATGAGTTTAAGGGCTTCCTGGTCCAAGAGAGGCCTTCCCGGCGTAGGGCTCGCATCATTAGCGCTCAGAAAATCTTGAATATTTGTATCAAGAAAGCGCCCGATGGCCACCAGACGAGACGCGCTGATGCGGTTTGTCCCGGTTTCGTATTTCTGGATTTGCTGGAAGGTGATGCCGAGGGCCTCTGCCAGGCGAGACTGGCTGATATTGCGGTATTTGCGGATCCGCTGGAGGTTTTGGCCGATTTGAATATCGAGATCACGTAAACTGTCTTGCATAATTTAGAATATATGAATATAAGCGTTATATTCAACTTATAGACGAACTCAGTATGATATTCAACCGCAATCGTGTGCATGCACGGCTCAAAGCCCATGGGTATTTTGCCTGTGCTCCCGCTAATGATAATTATCCATTGACCTTTATCGATGAAGAGTTCTGGTCAGAGGATTGGGGCGGCGCATCCGGCCCCTGATCGGCAGAAATATAGCGGATGGGTCCAGTGGGCCTGATTCCTTCAACAACGGAGATCTTTCATGGCACGCAAGAGCGATGTGGAGAAGCTGTCCTATGATGAGCTGATCGCGCTCAAGGCGAAGGTGGAGAAAGCCCTCGAATCCAAGAAATCCGAGCATGTCGGGCAGGTGCGCGCCCAGATCCATGCGCAGCTCGAGAAAGCCGGTTTGTCGGTGGCCGACGTGCTGGGGCACGCGGGCCCATCCTTTGCAAGCCAGGCGTCCCTCAAACAGCGCGGGCCGGCCAAAGGATCAAAAGTGGCCCCCAAATTTCGAAATCCCAAGAACCCCGAGCAGACCTGGAGCGGCCGGGGACTGAAGCCCCGCTGGTTGCAAGAGGCGCTGGACCGCGGTCAGAAGCTTGAGAGCTTTAAAATCAAGGGCGCTTGAGGCGTGGTAAAGACCCGGTCTCACAGGCCGGGTTCTTTAATGGCTGGCCGCGCGGTTATTAAAATCTGTTACAATTATCGGCTGCAGGCTTTATACTGAACTTGTGAGTTTTGTCGTTTATGCGATGATCGATCCTGTGACGGACGCCCCGTTTTATATTGGGCGCTCAGCCCAGTATGCTCGTCGCAAAGCGCAGCATCTAAAGCCCAAGCAGAGTTTGGCGGGATTACGGATCGCAGGTCTGCTTCAGACAGGGCAGGCGCCGCGATTTGTCGTGCTGGAGCGCTGCCCGGATGAGGCCGCCTCGATGCGTGCCGAGATCTTTTGGATCGAGCTTTGGCGCATGCGTGGTGCAGAGCTCGAGAATGCACAATGCACGAGCGGATATGTGGAGCGATCCGAGCGAAGGCGCGCGGCGCTCCAGCGCTTGTCCAATGGTCGTCCTCTTCGCCCGGGCCGGCGCTGGCGGCCTTCAGAGTTGGCCCAGTTAGAGGAGATGCGGCGCGCGGGACTGAGCCTGGCCGCTATGGCGGATGCCCTGGACCGGTCGATGGGGGCCATTCGCGATCGCCTGGCCAAAGCCCCAGCCGAGCCTCCATGTGGATAACAGCAGATTGTCCATGACAAACCGCATGCACGAGTTCGTGTTTCGTTCTACGATGATTGTATGAGTCATAAATGACTCTGCCCTGTGAACACCATGTCAAACGCACCGCAGACCAACGATCTCATCGAAGCTGTCTCCCCGTTTCGGGAGCTTGGCGCTTATGAAGCGCTTTGGGAGCAGCCTCAGACCAGCTTCAAATCGCTGGCCAGCTTGTTCCGGAAGGAGCCAAGCCGGCTGCCGTCATCCTTTGTGCCAGCGACGATTGCAGATCGCGCAGCGGCCTATGTCCGCGAGCGTTTCCAGTCCTCCGGCATGGAGGGCTTTGGGGTGCGGGTTCATGGCTGCGCCGAATATCCCGAAAAGCTGCGCGACGCGCAGTTTCCCGTTGAAGTGCTCTATTACAGGGGGCTTTGGGATCTGGTCTATTCCCGCTCGGTCGCGGTCGTTGGGACACGAAAGCCGAGCGAGGAGGGGCTGGCCCGGACACGCAAGCTTGTGCGCGCGCTGGTGCAGGACGATATCACGGTAGTCTCCGGCCTGGCCGAGGGGATCGACACAGAGGCGCATCGCACGGCGATGGCAGAGGGTGGCCGCACCATTGCGGTGATAGGAACGCCGCTCTCGGAGGTCTATCCGCGCTTTAACAGCGAGTTGCAGCGCCACATCGCGCGGCGCTATCTGGTGATCAGCCAGGTGCCGCTCAAGCGGTGGGAGCAGCAGGATTATCGCCTCAATCGGCTCTTTTTCCCCGAGCGCAATGCCACCATGTCGGCGCTAACGGAGGCGACGGTGATTGTCGAGGCATCCGAGACATCGGGGACACTGATCCAGGCCAAGGCGGCTTTGCATCAGGGCCGCAAACTCTTCATCCTGGAAAGCAATTTTAACAACCGCGCAATCAGCTGGCCGCAGAAATTCGCTGAATTGGGGGCGCTGCGCGTGCGTGATTACGAGGAGATCCGGTCGCATTTGTCCCGCCCGTCTCACTAAAATCGATGATCTGACGCGCCCCGACCATCTCTATCTGGATGGTGCGGATGAATGCTTTTATTTCGGCGATTATTGCGCCCGGCAGGGCTTCGGTTATAGCCCGATGAACCGGCTGATTTATAATTTCAAAAAACCCATGGACCGGCGCGGTCAGCCGGATTGGTTTTATAAGGAGCAGGCGATCGAAAGTGCCGCGGCGGCCTTCTCTGAGGCGTTGCCGCAGGATTTCTGTGACCGGGCTGTGTTTGTTGCCATGCCGCCCTCCAAGGCGCGCGATGATGCCGGGTATGATGACCGCGTGTTTCGCCTTGTGCAGCGTCTGGGCGCGCTCAAACCCTGCAACGTTCACGATCTGCTCCGTCAGGAGGGCTCGCGCGATGTGGCTGCCCATCAAGGCCAACGCTTGAATCCCGATACGCTGGCCGGGATGCTGCGTGTGGACGCGCTGCCGGGTGGCGCCGCTCCGTCCATTATCGGGCTGTTCGACGATGTTCTGGTCACGGGGGCCAGTTTTAAGGCCGCCAAAGCCGTGTTGAGCGCCTCCTATCCCGGCGTGCGGGTCGTGGGGCTGTATATTGCCCGCCGGGTTTTCCCGCTTGTGGAAGAGAATTTCGTCGTGATCGGCGAGGACGTTTAGCGGGTCTCAGTTCGCTTTAATTGCGAATCGTCCCGTCTATAAACCCTCGCGGGCCTGGACGTAGCCTTGATCATATCCGGCTGCGTAGGCCTCTTGCAGCGTGGTGCGTTCCGCTGCGACAACATCCAGCAAATAACCAAGGCCCTTCGCCGTGACAAAGAGTGTGGCGTTGTCATTCCGGTCTAAAAATCCAAGGCGCTGACAGTCGAGATCGCCAAACTGAGCCAAGAGTGTTGCAATAATTTTGTGATCATTCGGGTCGTACATCTCTCCATGCTGACGGAAACGCAGGTCTGGTTCAAGAGCCGTGATGACAGCGCTGGGCGTTTGCTCTCAGCCTAGCGCTCGCGCTCCTGATCCCGCTCATTATCCTGCTCTGGCGCCTTCTCCGGAGCCCGCCGCGCCCCGCTCTGATCTTTGAGCCGCTCCAGCAACGACCGGCCCTCGCTTTTCTGCACAAACGCCCTCTTCCCTTCCAGGGAGGCCTGCAAGGCCTTGGTCTGCGCTATCTGTTGGCTGGACAGCGTGCGCCATTCGTGCCGCAGAGCATTGCGCTCGGCTTTTTGCACTTCGATCAGCGTCATCCGCTCAACCATGTAGCGCTCCGCCATTTTGCGCTGCGCGAGCTGGTGATGGGTGTGAAGCGGGATGAGGGTTTCGCGGATTGCGCGGCGTTGCTGTGCAGCCAAAGCGTGGCGCTCACGCAGGATCTGTCGCTCATGCTGCGCTGTGCGGTCCGAGGCCGAGGTGAGCGTGCGCCAGAGTTGCGAGACGATATTGGGTTTTGGGCCTTCCAGTACGGAGTGGTTGGTGCTGATGGACTTGAACGCATTGCGCAGACGCCCGAACTGGGTTTTCTCCCGCTCCTGAAACACGGCGCGCTCAATGTCTTCGCGCGCACGCAGATCGCGCCAAAGCGGGCGGTAGCGCTCGATAAGGGTCTGGCGGGCTTGTGTGAGGGCGCTGGCCATCTGCTGCTCCAAACGCAGGCGGAGCGCGCGGTCTGTCGCATGCAGCTGCTGCCATGACTCTGCGTGAGCGCGTTTGAGGGCGCGCGTGCGGGCTCCCAGTGTCCGGATTTGCTGGCGCTGGGCGTCTTTGAGCTGGGTGAGGCGATCGGGATTGTCATTGGAGGCCGCGCGCAAGACTTTTGCGGCCTCGACAATCTGCCGGGGCACAGGGCGAAGGCCGCGCGTAAAGTCACCGCGCTTGCGGGCATCGTTGTTATGGACGCGCTCCTCACAATAAATTTTCCCGCGCGTGCGCTCATAGGTTTGTGCCCAGTGAGAGAGTTTCAGCTTCTCATTGGAGGAGGGCAGAATGCGGCCCGTCGCCGGGCAGTGCCGGTTGAGCAGAATATGAATATGGGGGTGCGGGCTATCGTTATGCCCGATGATCAGTGCTTGCCGGTCCGATCCGCCCAAGGCGCTTATCGCACTCTCGGCTGCAGCGCTCATCTCCTCGCGCGTGAGATTTTGCTTTTCCTCAGGGTGCCACGAGAGCACGAGATGAAGAACGCTGTGCTGGGCTTTGCGCCCGGTGGTCTTAATGCCGGCCTCGGCTTTGAGTTGCTCGGCGTTGAGGGCCGTCGCCGCCATCACCTTCCAGGCAGTATCAGGATTGCGAGTGGCGAGATTAAGGGTCTGGGTCCAGGTCACGCGCTCGGCCGTGCCATGGTCATGGGTATCGTGCAGGAGATAGGCGGCCGCTCCTTTGAAGGAGCGGCCCTTCATCACTTTAGGGATCATAGTCTTGCGCGAGTTTGTCCATCGTTGCGTTCAGTTTCAAAAAGGCCTCCTCAATGTAAGGCGGGCATTCACGGCCTCGGTTCAGGGCCCGGGCGATCTGATTAATATTGATGCCGATGCGGTTGAGCTCAGCCATGGCCTCTCGCGGCACAGAGGCGCGCGGCGGTTTGATTACAATCTTCAGCGCGGCCCGGCGAATATATTCCGATACAGTAAGCCCCGCGTAATGAGCCATCTGGGCGATATAATCCAATTCAGCGCGGGTATAGCGCTGCTTATTCTGCATGGAGCGCTGCTCCAGGGCCTGCTTGCGCGGTCGTCCCGGTGCACGCGGGATCGGGGTGGTGTTGAATGCGGTCATAGAAAAAAGTCCTCCTATACTATGCACGCGTCTCGATAGGAGACTGCGGGACCGAAACTCGTGCTGCGCAGGATGAGGCCGCCGCGCCGCCTCTAAGGCGTGCGCGGGCGTGCGCTCTCCTGCGCCTGGCTTTCGGGTGAAAGCAGAGTCTCGTGCTCTGGATGATTTACGGAAATAGAACGCAGCGCCGCGAAGACAAGAGCGCGAGTGCGCCTCTCTTGGGGTCCAGGGGCTCGTCCCCTGGTCTGGGAGGGTTGAGGGGGGCGCGATGCGCCTCCCCACCAGATGCGGCCTTATCGGTGCAGGAAACCGCGTGCCATCCCCTCTGGGATGGCCGCGGATTTCTGCCCGATAGGCCGGTTTTTGGGTACCAAAAACACATCTGGCTCCTCGCTTACGCTCGGAGTTTTCAGCCTGAAAGTGGTTTTGAGAATAAAAGGCGGCTTTAAAGGCTGCGCTCTAACTCACGCGCGTGAAAAAGTTCGCTTGGCGCGAGTGTAAAAACGGAATCGAAGGCCTGGGCAAGGGGTCATTTGTGCAAATGACCGAATATCAGCGCATTTGTTTTATGTCGAAATATTCCTGAGCGTTTCAAATTCGCCGCGCATACCGGCCATAAATGCCGTTATGCGATTTAAAGGTTTGTTAATCCCAACACTTGTACTCTGAATACCATATACAACCAAGAGTGTTATGAAAGGAGTGGGGGTATGTGGAAACCAGTACAAACGAGGGAGACAGTGAGCTGGTCGCTCATTGTGTGCCCAACGATCGATTCCATGGTGCGTCATGCGATGGAGAGTAAGGCCAAAGGCAAGGCGCTCAGCCGGAGCCAGTTCGTGCAAAGGGCCGTCGTGGCAAAGCTCGAGCGTGATGAGGCGCATCTGGCCAGAGGGTTGGCCTTCAATGACTGGATGGGCCTTTCTGACCGGCTGACAGAGCGGCGCATGGTGGAAAAGCGCAAGGAGCGCAAAAGCGTGCGCTGGTGCGTGGTCCTGGATGCCAGCGTGGATGAGCGCGTGCGGATGTTCCTGATGGAATATGGCGCGCGTCACGGTGCGTTTGTCCGGTTTGTCGAGGATGCTGTGCGCGAAGCCTTGGCCGCGGGCTTGCCGGTGGCCTCGCGCGTTGCGCGGAGCAGACTCGAGGGGGTGCCGCCCGCCTTTATGATCGGGGCCGGCACCGAATTGCGCGTTTAACCGCAAGCCTCCCGGTAAAGCCCTCAGGCTTTCCGGGAGAGGTGGTTTGTGTGACCAAAGGCGAGTGGGTTGAGCAGGTGATTTTGCGCGGCCTCCGGCAAGCGGTCGTGCTGGTCCGGGTAGATGGGGCTGTCATCTTCGGGATAGGGCATGTTGCAGAGTGTGATGGAAGTCAGGTGCCGGTTGTGCTGGCGCGCCGATCCCAGCCCCGTGCCGTTGAGGGCGACAATCTTGGACTTACCCCCATCGATCCTGGCAATATCGTTGAAGACGGTGAAGAAGGGGAAGTCGTAGCCGGGGACGCGCGAAAACGTATAGATGTTCTTGGAGGCATCCGACCAGGCAATGCCTTCATAGGTTATCGAGGCGGCTGTGGAGCGTGTTTTGCGGATGGTGTTGGTGACGGGCGCGTAGTGCAAATCCGTGAAGGGCGCGAAGGTGAACCGGCCGATGATGATCGCCGAGGGATCCATGTTGGAATATTGATAGCTGACATAGGTGGCGGGGCGTCCGGCGTGATTGATGACATCCCGCATCGCTTCCATGGCGGCGTTTTCGAAGCCGTCGAAGAAGGCCGGCAGCCTGTGAAGGCAACGGTCGATATCGTCGCCTGCGGGCCAAAACCCTAGTTTGGCCATGCCCTCGGCAATGCGCTCGGCCGTTGATTGACTCGGATAGTCAGCCCCTTTGAGCGCTTCTTCACGTTCGTCCTTCAGGCGGTCCAGGACGCCTTTACTGGTTCCAATGCCCAAATCCTGCAGTTTCGCGACAAGGCTTTTGCCGCCCTCGCCAGAAACGGTCGCGCCCGGCAGGCGGAGATAATCTTGAATCGCCAACGCCAGGAGCCTGCGGTGGCCGTGATTGTCCCGTGCAAATTTCTTGTCTCGCATGAATATCCCCCCGCCCAATGCCGCCCTGCGCGGTCAAATGCAGTCCGCTCCGGGTCAAACGCAGATAACTGGCTCTCGGATGGAGGTGAAAGGGGACAATTGCAAGAGGGCGCGGGGATAGAAATCGCGACCGTTGTGCATGAGCTTCAGTCTCACGACCCGTGCCGAATTTTTCGGCGGTCTGGAGACTGGTCCCATGCCGAAATTTTCCCCCAACGCCATCCCGATCGAGTGGCAGCTGCGCGCCCTGCGCGAAGGTGCCCTTGTGACAACCCTCATCGGGGAGGGCATTTCCACGACGCGTGAGAAGGTCCGGCGCGGCTTGCCCGTGCGCGATCTGCTCGAGTTCGACGCCTTTAAGGCCTTCACCTCGCTGGAGACGCCGATCGAGCGTCTGGAACAATACGCCTATGAGGTGGGTGACACCTTCGCTTATGGCCGCCTCGGCAAAGTGATCCTGCTGAAGGGTCATACGGAAGAGCTGCGCAGCGTTAGGAGCATGCTGCGCGATGTGCAGCGCGGCCTGCGCGATGACACGCTGAAATTCTGAACACGAGTGCGGGCTGCGGGCTGAAAAGCCCCGCGGCCCGCCTGCGCTTGAGCCTCAAGGAGAAGGATTTTCGACATGATGGAACTGATGGCGATGGGTCTGGCGGCGCTCGGTTTGGTGGGCGCCATGGTGCCCTGGCCTTTGGCACGCAAGAGCGTGCCCAAGGAGCTGGTGCTCCTCGATCACAGCTTCAATACGACAGCCGATAAGGACAAGGAAGCGGCGCTAGACAAGAAGCGCTCGTTCCTGCGCGTTACCTCGGAGTTCGGCTACGGTATGGCCGTCTTTGCCACGACGCTGCTCTCACTCAAGATGCTCTTTCACGGCCTCAATCTTGATGCTGTGCGTGAGAACGGACCGAGCCTCAGCGCCTCTCTGACGGCGCTCGGCTACGCCATGGGTCTGACTTTCTGCATCTTCGTGACCTTCGCCATCATCATGAAGACGATGCCGACCATGAAGACGCGGGCGGCTTCTAGCCTTGCCTCACTCCTCACGCTCGTCTTCTGCGTTTTCACCGTCTCCACGAGCGCGTGGTTCTCGTTCTGCGGCATGATCGGCCTGCAGGCTGTCTCCATGAACACCAAGACCTATGTGGCGCGCGTGGCGGATGCGGCCAAGGCGGCGACCGCCGAAATCAAGGTTGCGCGCGGCATCCCGGATGCGCTCGAAGCCAAGGCACAAGGCTTCCGCGCGCAATCGGGCAATGAAGTCTCCAAGGGCGGTGCCACCGGCTCGGCGGGATCGGGTCTCGTCTCGCAGACTCTGGAGGCGGCGGCTGTGGTGCTTTCGACCGGCGCCTCATCCATGCGCGAGGCCTTGGCCAAGGCGGATATGGATGCGGGCCTTCTGCGCGGCAAGCTACAGGCTATGCGTGAGATGGCGGAAGATCGCAGCCGTCCGGTGCTGGAGCGTGAGCAGGCCGTCACCAAGCTGGGCGCCGAAGTGCTCTCGATCCTCTCGGTCATCGCCGATGCGGGTCTGAAGGAGCGCGTCGATGCCACGTTGGTGGCGGTACGCTCCAGCGTGGCTGAGCTCGATGGTGGCAGCTCGGCCTTCGGCCTGCGTCAGCGCGACGCCATCGCCCGTATTCGCGCGGACATGGAGGACGTAGCCAGCCGGCTGGAGGCGTTCTCGCAGCGTCTGGTCACGGCGGAAGGCGCGAATATCCCCTCTATGGCGGGCTCGTTGCCGGAGATTGCCTGGACCTACAAGCATCACTTCATTCCGATGCTCCTTATCGCGCTTGGCATCGAGCTCTTCGCGCCCTTCGCGCTGGCCTGGATGGCGGTCTACGGCATGGAAGGCCGCGCGCGCCGCAAGGCGGCCCGCTACGAGCGGGCGCTCAAGGTCGAAGAGGCCGCCAACACGCTCCTCCCGACGCAGGCCCTGCTGGAGATGCCCGCCGTGGCAGCGATCAAGGCCGAGCCTGCGGCCTCGGCGGAGAAATCTGCGCGCAAGCCCAAGGGCCCGCCGCCGCGCGCATGACGAGAGATATCCGGGAGCGCCATGGCGCTCCCGGCTGCCAAAGACACGACATCGCAGACATGCTTTTGCCAGGAGATATCGATGACAGGCTTGAAGATGATCGGACAGGTATCGGCCTTTGCGGTGAGCGCCGCGATGGGGACGGTTGTGGTGGGTTCGATTGGCGTGATCGTGGCGTACTCGGTTTTGACCGCGATGATCCCGGCGGATGACAAACTTTGGGGCGATGCGCGCTGCTATCTTGGTGTTCCGCTTCAGACGGATAGCGCGTGCATTCAGGATCAGCTCAACCGGGCCTTGAAGGAGCAGGACGCTGCGCATGAGCAGCGCGAGCAGGAGATGGTCCAGAAGATCAGCGCCCTTGAAACAGAGAAAGGCCATCTGGAGACGGCGCGGCGCGGGTTCGAGGAGAAGCTCGACAAGCTGGGAAGCATGGAGGCCAAGGTGAGCACCTTCACGCTCTTCACGCGCAAGACCTGGCGTCAGTATGAGGTGACCAGCGGCGTCAACTACACCTCCTTCGTGAAGGACCAGGCCTGGTCGAAGGCGTGGTGCTACGTCTCGATCACGACGCCGCGCGGTTTGCCTTTGCATATCCAGCTGGCCACGCAGGAGCGCGGCAAGCTTCCCGATGCGTCCGATCCTGAGGCGGCCGTCCGTGAGGAGGCTGGCTTCTCGGTCAGCGACATCGCCGAAGCGCGCGGTTATTGCCAGTGGCCCTCCCCGTAGAGATCCGGTTGTCGCATGAGAGATCCCGCCGTCGCATGCGACGGCGGGACTGAAGGAGAAGGTCATGGTCGAGCAGCACAAACAGTCTCCGCCCGTACAGATCGGGGGATGGTTCTGGCAGGCCGTGATGCTGGGCTCGCTGTTCTATTCAGCCAGCCAGGGCTGGATCCCGGGCCCTGTGCCCGCGCCCGCTGCGCAATATGTGATCTGGGCGTCTATCGCGCTGGGCGCGGTTTTGGTCTGGTACCTGAGTGGCGTTGCCCTGCGGGCCTGGGCCGCGCTGGACAGGATTATTCAATCTTACAAGCCCTCCATCGTGCATGGTTCGGCCCGTTTTGCCGATCGCCACGATCTTATGAAAGCCGGGCTCCATAAGGAGCAGGAGGGGCTTTGGGTCGGGGTCTATGACGATCTCATTCTCCGCTACAAAAATGAAACCCACACGTTGGTGATTGCATCGGCCGGATCAGGCAAGACGGTTGATGATGTCATCATGCAGCTCGGCACAGTCAATATGCCGATGATCATCACCGACATGAAAGGCGAGCTCTACTGGGTCACGTCTCGCTGGCGTGAGACGCGCTTTGGGCACCGTATCGTGCTGATCAACCCGCCGGTTGGCGCCCCTCATGCCGGCGATGCGTACAATGTGTGCGATTTGGTGCGCGAAGCCCTGCAGCATAATCCGCAGGATGCGCTGTTGGATGCTGCGGGCATCGCCTATCAGCTGCATCCGGAGCCGGCCAGATCCGATGCCAATGCGTTCTTCCGCAATGGTGCGCGCGAGATTGTCAGCTTCACGATTCTAGCCACGGCGATCCTGTCGCCCGAAGAATGCTGTCTGCCCCTCGTGCAGAAGATCATCACAGACACGCCCGTGCTGATCGAGCTCTGCCGGACCATGAAAAATCATCCCGCTCTGGGCGGCGATGTGGCCGCCCTGGCGCAGTCGCTTCTGAGCGTTGCGGAGGATACGCCCAAAATGTTTGGCGATTTTCGCACGGGCGCGATGCAAGCCTTGAGCGGGTTTGCGCCGTCGGGCCGGCTCGCCGCGATGACGACTCGTTCGACCTTCCGCTTCCGGGACCTCAAGACACAGGGCAATGTGAGCATCTACGTCAATTTTGACATGACGCGGATGCAGCAATTCAAAAAGCTCGCTTCGCTCTTCAACTGGGCGGCGATGATCGAGCTTCAGCGCTGCGGCGTGCCGCGCCGCGTCCTCGTGATGATGGATGAAGCGTCCAACTTTCCGGTATTGGAATTACCGAACTACCTCACGGCGCTGCGCGGCTACGGCATTTCCGTGTTCATGGTGTTCCAGGAGATTGAAGAGATCAGGCGCGTTTATGGTGATGCCGCAGTCGCCACGCTGTTGGGCCAGTCGGATATGATCAAAGCCTATGGGATCAAATCGCAGGAATCGCTTCGCAAGTTCTCAGAGATGTGCGGGAAGGCGACCTGGGAAACAGGCGGTTTCAATTTTGGCCAAACCCCTGGAGATGTCAGCAATCAAAGCCGCTCATTCGTCTCGCGCGACTTGATGACCCCGGGCGAGGTCCGGCTGATGAAGGACCATGAGCAATTGGTCTTTATCAAAGGTTTGAATCCGCTGCTCTGCGGCCGGGTCGGCTATCACGAGGTGGAGCCCCTGCGCTCGGGTCTGGAGGGCAATCCCGTGCATGGCGGCGCGCCCTATCGGGGCACAGTGATGGTGGAGCTCTGAGCATGGCCCGCGTCGTCAAACCCATCAAAGTTACTCATGTGCTGCGGCCGCCGCGGGTCTGGCCCCGCGTTCTCTGGACGCTGCTCCTCAAATTCTGGGGCCGTATTCCGACGCCCACACCGCCGCCCATCGCGGTCGTGCTCAGCTATATCCCCGTGCGGCTGGTCCTCGTGCTCGGCTTTGCGGCGATGATCTGGTTCTGGGGGACTCCGCAGCCGCTAGTGGAACAAAGACCGCAAATGGGCCAGCTGATGCAATGCCGCTATATGGGCTGGGATCTGGAGCCGCGCCGGGAGGCGCGGCTGGGCGCCTGCGCCTGGGTGCGTTTTGAGCCCGTGCCGGATTGGGTGTGGGAGGCGCTGGGCCTCACAGACTGGCGGCGAGATTACTCGTAGAGAAGATCGCTCTCCAATGAATGCGCGTGGTAGTGCGCGCAGAGCGCCCGCGCTTGCTGGTGGATGAGAACCAGATCTTCGAAGAGGTCCGTCAAGGAGGCGGCCTCCGGGTGCGGGTCGGCAGCGTTTCCACGCTTGAGGGAGGCTGCGGCGCGGTGAACGGCTTGATCCAGGTGGTCTTCGAGGCAGTGAAGGTGGGTTGTAAAGAGAGCGGCAGCAAGCGGGCGTTGGGTCATGGGCGTGTCCTGTCAAAGGTTGGTGGCGATCTTCGGAGAAGCCCGCCCCTTCGGAGAGGGGCGGGCTGGCCGAGCGGCCTGGTTAGAAGGCGGGAGCCGCATAGTCGGGGGCGTCTGCGGGGCCTTCTTCGGTGGGAGCCGATTTCTCCTCGTAGCGCTGGAGGAAGGTGACGCCGGCGGAGCTCATATTGGCGATGTCGAAATCGTAGCGGATCACCGGAGGTTTGCTCGGGTCCTGACGTTCCCAGACACTGCCCACATCGCGGCCGGGGCCGAGGATTTCTTTGCCGTATTGGTCTGTTCCGACTTTCGGGCAGAAGATAATGCGGAAGAGGGGTTTTTTCTTTTGGGATTGTTGTTCGCTCATGTGATGTCCTTTCATTCACTGTTTTGCACCTGGCTGAACCATCCAGCCATGCGCTTTTGGCTCATGCCCAAGTGCGGGACTGCAATACCCAACACGGCCCCGCGCAGGCCTTGGCCGGAGCGGGGGTGGAGCGGGCCGGTATTGCAGCAGGCGGTCCGACATATTCGAGGACAAAGACCGCCGGGCCCAAACGGGTATGAGAGTGCGCGTGGGTGAAGGCTGGATGGGATAAGCCGGGTTATGCGGAGCAGTGGATGAACCGGGCGCGCGCCTTGGCGAATATCAACCCAAAGGAAATCTCAGCGCATTCTCCAGCACCCACGACTGTCCGGGATCGGTGTCGATCACGCGGTTGACGAGGCTCTGTGCTCGCGTGTGCTGTGGCACGTCTGAGAACGCCGAGCGACCGTTAAAGGGTGATTTGCGGGGGATTTCGACCGCATGTGGGCTCTGCTGGGGCTTCTCACTCTGGTTGCGAGAGTATGTGGCGCTCGAAAAGTCCCCGTCGATGTTGCGAGAAATGGCCTCGTCATTTCAAACCGGCCCCCGGCCACCCCGAATTGACATAGCGGGGTTTGAAGAAATTTTCACATGACGGCAATTCCGGACATTTGCACAAAGCCAGTGCTCTCCCTGGGATGGCAGCGCGCTCCTTACATGCGTCGGCAGTGAAGTTGGCATGATGGCATTTACCGGCGTTGCGAGAGACCCCCTCGTGTCGCCAGTATATTTCCATATTGCAAACAACAAGGAGAAATCATTATGACTAAACATATTACTGTGACGATGGGTGATGGGCAGAGCCGCGAATTAGCGGTGAGCGGAATCAAATATCTCAAAATTATTCCCGGCGCCGGCAAGGGCGATCATCCGGGCGGCTTTCAGACAAAGGTGATCCTGGCTGGTGAACGCGACGCGCTCTATGCCAGGGAATCGATCAAGGAGCTCCGCTCGGTCGATTGCCCGCTCGTCTATGTCGGTGGCGGTCTCTATGCCCCGCGGCCTAATATTGCGAGGTTAGAGCCACTCGGGGAAGAGGAACGCACCCGCTTCGCCGAACAGAAGAACGCCAAGGTGGATCACTTCCGCACCCGGGTTGTGCTCACGGGCCAGCTCGGATCGTTCTGGGGCACGAAGACCATTCCGGAGCTCAATGAACGCGGTACCCGCTTTATCGGGCTCGGGGATGGAAGCTTCGTCCATATCCAGAATATGCGCAAAATCGTCGAGCTCAGCGATGAGGAGCGGCGCAAGATTGCGGAGCGATACGAGTGCGATGCCAGCGGCTTCCGCACGCAGGTCTCCTTGCAGGGCTCTGAAAAAGCCAAGCTCGCGCGGGT
Source organism: Hyphomicrobium sp. (assembly GCA_022841965.1). GTDB lineage: Bacteria > Pseudomonadota > Alphaproteobacteria > Rhizobiales > Hyphomicrobiaceae > JAGVSR01. Next base: position 33,952 of record JALHQM010000001.1, read on the forward strand.
GAGCATGGCGGAGTTTCGGGCGGCTGGCCTCGCGCTGGTCGAGAGCGGACCTGGTGAGGCTGTGGTGGCCAGTAACATCAAGTTTGTGGGGCCCTTTGGGACGGAAGACCAGGAGCGACTGGCAGCCGCGCGAGAGGGGATCGATGCCGAGAAATTCGTCTCGAAAATCACGCTCGCCTGGGGCCTCGCACCGGTCTTGTCCGTGCGGTCGCTGGATGCGCTTCGGGCCAGCTTGCGCAGCGTCAATATCGGCTATGACCGCCATGTGCCGGCCGATCATGTGGTGGCGGAGAAGGTTGAGGCTTTCACCAAGGACGATAAATCGTCTCTCGCTGAGGCGGGCTATGCCGTCGAGCGGGCGTGGAAGTCGAGTGTCGGCTTGATCAACGGCTTGGTGCTCTCACCGGCGACGCCGGAGCAGATTCGTCAGCGCTGTGAAAAGGCCAAGCAGGGTGCGGGGCTTCTCCCGTCAGGGGAAACGGCGCCGGATGTGGCGATGGGCTAGGGGCGTGTGTGGGCGGGACGCGCCAGCGCGGCCCGCCTTCCACGCGCAAGCGAATAAGGAGAGCTATCATGAATCAAGACTATCTGAACTTTGACCGCGTTTTCCATGTCCATCGGTCGGACATTACGTACATCCGCAAGGCGCGCCATTTGGAAGTGGTGCCGGTGGAGGGCGATATCGGCATGTTTGAGCCGGTCAATCCGCACGCGGCGGTCATCATCTTCGCCGATGCGCGCAAGCGCCGCTTTATCACGGACATGACCCTTCACGATCTGGTGCGGGGATCGCTGCCCTTGGTGGATTTGGGAGGAGGGCGCTTTGTGCCCGCCGCCAATATCCGTGAAATCTGCGAAGCGCCAGAAAATGCGCGCGAGCAGGGCACAGAGATCTGGCTCCACGGGCGGCCCTATGCGGTGTGCCTGATGAGCGAAGTTCCCAAAGCGGTCATGGAACAACGGTGGGAAGCGGCGATGGCCCGCCTTCCTGATGCCCCCATCCCAGGCGGTATCAGCGTGCGGCTGCCGCGTGAGACGCAGCCTTTGCGTGTCCGTGGCGATGCGGCGCGCCACAAGCTAGCCGCGTGAGTGTCCACCGATGACTCTGACCGAGGCGTTCCGGGCTGCACTCGCACGGGGCCAGCAGCGTGATGAGAAAGGCCGCCCCAAAAGGCGACGCCGCACGATCAGACGCAGCCGTTGGCGGACTCGCAGCGCGAGACCCAAATTCTAAATCTGAGGTCCCTACTCGCCACGAGCAGGGGCCTCACTTTCCCTTTCGCCATAGCAAAGACAATAGCGTCATAGTTTCGGTAAAGGGCGGTTGAATACAATCACGGACCAGATGGGGGTGACGCGTCAGGGTTCGACTTCGAAGCTGACCGCTCGTCAAGCAGCCGGTAGGCAATCAGGGCCAGAAGGGCGCCCCAGGCGGCCTTATAGGAGGCGTCAAGTGCTGCCAGACCGTCTTGGCCACCACCGGAAAGATACACAAAGCCACCGACCCCGACAGCAGCTGTCGCACCGGCTGCAAAAAGCGCTTTGCGATTGAAAAGATCATTATACATAGTTGCCTCCGTTTCTTATTATATAGAAAGTTATAAAGATTGCGGATTATTTTGCAAATGAAAAGCGGTGGTAATTGGCCCAGACGGAAACGATAACGCATCCAGCAATATAGCCCCAGCCAATGATCGGAACGCAACCGACTGCCAGTCGTTGTAACATCCCGCGAGCTGCGGTATCGGCAAGTTTAGAGCGGGCTGTCACCAAGAACGCTACCATGAGCTTTAGGCAATCTTCCACTGCTGGTGCAAGATCATCCCACGATTTTGTGGTGATAGCTGATAGCGTCTTCTCTAAGGCATCCTGAATAGCGGTGTCCCGGTTCATAAACTCGACGATCAGGCTCTTGTCAGAGACGACTATTCCGAGGATCTCAAAAATTATATCGCCCAGAACTACGATGTCGCTTTCTACAACGCCAGGGACAAGAGAGGGTATTGGTGCCGGAGTGACCGCTGTAGAAGGCGGTGTGACAGGCAAATTTTCTGCCTCAAGTTCCTTGATAATCGAGATTTGAACATCGACGGTCACTGGATCGAGCCTCGCACGATGCCAGTCGGGGACAAGCGCCGGGGCCGCTTTCACAAATGTGATAGATCGCTCAACCGTAGTGAAAATCTCCGAACTGCGCGCAGCCTCCAAAGTTTTGCGGCGTGCATAGAAATCGGACGAGAGATACGTAAAAATATTGTTGTCCGGATAGGTCATTGCGGCGTCAATCGCGCGCTTCTCGACCAAGCTTACCTCATCGAGAGCAATCGTTATCAGATCACGATCTCTGTTGCGTTGGCCAAAGGCCTGCACGGATAGCAAAGGATATAGCAAACCTGCGAGGCCAAAGGTTTGGCGTCGGGTCATCATGGAACGCGGCATTGATTGTTGCATGCTAGCCCCCCCCTTGTGTTCGAAGTCACTCTTCGTCATGAAAGCGTCACTGAAATTTACGCGAATATGCTATCTCTGACGGTGAGCGTCGGCAACTTCGAGTGCATCGTTTACGAGCCACGTTTGTTTGACAGTGCCGTGGCCCAATTTGTTGGTTTGACAGCGTGATCCTCTCGGAGATGAGTCTGAGCGATGCTTTTCCGGCCGTGCACGCCCAGGCTGGCGGTCTAACAGGCAAGTCCGCACAAAGAAGCGTTGCGGAAGGATCAGACCCAACCGTCGAAGGGCGTGGTTTGCGAGACCACAATTCTAAATATGCGAGATGCCGCCCCATCAGTGGGGCGGCGTTTCGCATGGAACGAACCCTTGACAGTTGTGCGGCGCCGCTCACTCGAAAGAGGCGAGGGCGGGCTGATGCTGGCTGGCCTCTGGACCGTACAGTCTTTTGAGCTGCTTACGGGCTTCGAGCCGGGCCGTGTCGATCGCGATGAGAAGATCGATGTCCTTCATCGGGGTAAACATTGTGCGGGACGTCACATCGCGGCATTTGAGCTCAAACCGGGTGTGCGGCGTCGGTTGGCCAGGGTTATCGCAGTGGTAGTGAAACTTCTCCGCATTGCTCAGCCGCGCTATGCTGTTGAGTTCGACGTTATCCGCGAACACCCAGCGGTCGCCGAGCTGAAGCGCGCCGAAGCCTGCGAGCTCTTCGGGTGTGTTCAACGTCATAAGCGGGCCCTTGCCCTGCGCATCCTCGAAGACGACCAGATCAACACCGGGGCTCCCCCCTGGAAAGGCTCCGGCGCGCTCGTCGGCGGTCATCAGGCGCGCGAATAAGACGTCCTGCCGGTTGATCAGCCCGAGCTTAATGCCGGCCATAGCAATGCGAACTTCAATATAATCTTGTGGTGAAAACTTCATCTAAAACCTCATGCGTTATGAAAACAATGAGGTGTTTATGCATTGCAATGGTATTTAATTGCAAATATTATTTATAGGAACATATTCTCATGCGTGGATTTTTTGATTTCTTTGTTTGTGATCGCGCATGCAATTTGACCGAATAGGCGGTAGTGCGTTATAATATTCATAATAAAAGGTGCGTGAAGTATAGTGAGACCGATTTTCGATAATTTGCCGGATTTGGATGAAGCCTTTGAGGCGGTGAAGGGTCAACTGTTCGGTCCTCTCGATCCGGCGCTGGTCAAGCTCAAGCACAAAGAAATCGTTCAGGAGGCCAAGGAAAGGCGTGAACAGGACATCGATCCGCGCGGAAGGCTTAGCCTTATGCGCGACGATCTCGCGGAGCGGGATCGTAAAGATCGCGATGCGCACACCAGAACGCTCACCTGGATGCTGGCGAATGACCGTGCCTACCGGCAATCCCATGAGCGGGCACTGGCGTCCTTCACAAATGCTGGCAACGCCATCGACCGCGCCATCATGGCTGGTGAAAAGGCGCTGGATAAGACTCGCCAGCAGATCGACGATTATCTGCGGTCAACCGCGCGCCTCAGCGATGGCCGCTACGTCATGATTGACGAGGACGGAACCTACCGGGATGAGGCAGGCACTGAAATCAACGCCGAAGATGTCGCCGAATTGGACGGCCAGCCGATCAAGGCCTTCAAGCCCTATGAGGTGCTAAACGGTCGCAAAACGGAGTTTCAAGGTGATCTTGCCGAACTGCGCGGCTGGAGCGTGGAGGTTGGCGACATGCACAACAGGGCGGCTGACGGGGAAAGCCCTGCCAGCCGCGAGGAACTGGACGGCATGAAGGAACGCGCCGATCAGATCACGATTGATGCCGATAGGATGACGCGCAGCTTTGAAGAATCCTCTCCATTATACAACTCCGCGCAGGACAAGGTCGAAGACAAAGTGACCCTCACCTCGGCTATTGCAGTGCCCCGGATTTAGGCGCGTATTCGAAGCTCCCACAGGCCTTCTGCATAACCGCGATTGTCACTGCCATCGGGTGATAGTCCGGGAGCTTTTCCATCGCCTCGATCACGGGTTGATAGCCGCCCTCGCGATAATTAGCTCCCCAATCATCGATGCACTTGGCCTGACCCGCGCGGTTCAGGTTGGCAATAACGCCTGCTGCCGTGGCCGCTGCTGTAATGTAGCCACGCTGGTTCTCAGTCCCCCACGCCAGAAAATCGGAACTCTTGAAAGCCTCCTCGGCGACGCTTGCCTGCGCGCATACGATGGTAGTCAGGGTTGCAAGCGCTAGTGCTTTTCTGCTCAACATAAACGATCATTATTGAACAGGAGGGAAAACTAGCACGAGAATGACACGGCACACTTCAAGAAGCAGAGGGTTTCCGCCAATATGCGGCGCTAGCACTAGCACTCACAGCGCCTCGTCAGAAAGGATCGATTTTGACGAGGGTGAGTCATGACCAGCTACTTTTTCCCAAGCATCGAAGTGACCGGTCGGCGCATTGGATACGCGCGGGTTTCCACGGCAGACCAGAAGCTTCACATGCAACTCGACGGCCTCAAGGCCGCGCAGTGCGACAAGATTTTCAACGACCACGGCATTAGCGGCGGCAAGGTCAGTAGACCCGGGCTGGACAAGGCACTCAAGACACTTAAGCGTGGTGATGCCCTCGTGGTCCTCAAGCTCGACCGGCTAGGGCGATCCGTTCAGCATTTGTCAGAGCTGCTCGTGCATTTTGAGAATGAGGGTATCCATTTCTGCTCCCTAGCTGAGGGTATCAACACGACAACGCCAGGCGGCAAGCTTGTGTATCATCTGTTTGCCGCCTTTGCCGAGTTCCAGCGCGATATCATTCGTGAGAACACGTCACTAGGTTTAGAAGCTGCCAAGCAGCGCGGCGTAGAGCTCGGACGACCGCGGTTGCTCTCGACCGACATAATCTTAGCTGGGCACCGCGCCGTCACAGTGGAAGGGATGAGCATCAGTTCTGTAGCTCGGCTGTACAACGTTTCCCCGGCTACCATCACGCGTAGTTTTAAGCGCGCTGGTATGGATTTGATCCACTAACTTGCGGTCGAACCGCGCGGTGTGGACCAGAGGTTTACAGCCCGACCTCCTGTCGCTCTGGTGCGGGTTCAGCGCGGCTGATTTGGGCGCGGGTCATCAGATAGACCTGGCCCGTCGTGAGGTCTTCCACGCGCGCGCCGCGGCGGGGGACTTTCGCTAGGATTTTATACGGGACGCCTTGAAACTGAATTCTGTCCCCAGGTGATAAGGCTTTGGCGGCTGCGCGCTTGGCGTAGACCGCGCGGCAGCGCGCCCGCCATTCGGCCCCATACTGGCCGTCCGGCACAGGGATCAGTCGCTCCAGTACATGAAAGAAGGATTCCGGCGGGATGGCATTGGGCCCGCAGGCTTCGGTCATGTCCTTGAATCCGAAATTATAGTGATCGCGGACATGATCGGTCAGGCAGACCAGGCAAAAGAGCAGAGGGGAGCTCGTCTCTTGGGGCGTGCGCTCGACGATCGCAAAATACTCGCGGAGCGTGGCGGTGTCGTGGAGGACGCGGAAGCCATCCTTCTCGCCTGCCATAAAAGGCTGCTCAAAGCGCTCGCGCATGAAGTCTCGCACTTTCGTGCCTGGTGGTTTGTGAGTGTAAGTCCAGCCCATAATGGTCTCCTGTCGGTTTGCGGTTGTGACAACAAAACGGGCCTGCGAAGGCCCGGTCTAATCGAGGGAAAATGGCGTGCCGCTTAGCGTGCCGGCGGGGCGTCGCCGATGTCATGCAGGGGGACCGCCCGGCCCATCCAGGATTCGGGACGGATGGCGCGGGCCCAATCTGCGAAGGAGGGGATCCGACCCAGATCTTCCCGGACATGCTGCTCGCCGACCCAGCGTGTGGGAATGATGCGGCCGCTGGAGAGAGTCAGCGTCGCGCCGAAGATCGTTTCGAGCATGAAGATGCCCTCGGCGTGATGGCGCAACGCGCGGTGGCGATAGTCGGCCAGGATCGATTTCGATTCATCGAACCAGTGATGCAGCCGGATGTAATCGTCAGGGACGCCGCCCCATGTCCGGACGGAGGAGAGGGCGTGGTGGTAGGGATGTGCCATGAAGGGTCCTTTCTCTGCGCAAGCAGGCTTTGCCCCCGGCACTCCTCCACCCTCTGCCTCTTGTCATGCAGAATTCTCAGGCGTGGGAGAGATCGATTGGGTCCTGCCAAGCCTCGTGGGCATGTCTGATGCGAATGATCAACGGGCGGCGGCTCTCGTCCAGCGTATACAGGACGACATGCGATTTATGGGGATGGACCCGGACATGTGGCTCAATATCCGTGCGCAGTCGGCCGAGTTCGGGGTTTTCAGCTAGAATGTCGAAGAGCCAGTTGAGTCCGTCGATATAATGGTCCGATTGGGTGAGGCCGAATAAGCGGCGACTTTCAACCCTGATCGCAGCAAGATCCCGCGCTGCGGCTTTAGTGAGCCGGTAGGCTTTGCTGGTTGTCATAAGCTTGATCGGCTTGGGCGATGACGTCTTGAACGGACAGATCGCTCAAGCCGCTTTGCAGCCCTTCTGTGATAAGCGCTTGTAAATGTGCAAGGCGGGTTGCGCGTTCTTGATCGCGGCGAATGAGCTCTCGCACATAGTCGCTGGCGTTGCTGTACTTACCGCTCGATTCCTGGGCAATGACCCAGCTCTTTAAAGGGGCTGGAAGTGAGATGTTCATAGTGGCCATGTGTAATACTCCTTTTATAATAATAGGTCCTTTGACAAAATTTGTCAAAATATCGAGTGCATTCGTCAATTATAATATGTGGCGACCTAAGCCTATCAATCGAGGCCTTTCAATAGACATATTCCGGGTGGTCGGCGGCCTCGCCGTCCCAGTGGTGAAGACAGCGAACATACCCAAGGCGATTGACGAAGCTAAACCCAGCGGTCAGGTACAGACGTCCGGTCATCGGATCGAGCACAGTCCACCATTCTCGCATATTGGGGTCGCGTGGCACGGTATGCAGCGGCCAGATGAAAGAGCCATCGTCGAAGGGTATGGGCGCGTAGCGCCTCTCGAACACGCGCCACGATAGGGCGCGCTTCAAGGGTGTGGGAGGGGGTTGCACAAGGCAAGGTCTTGCGGACTGGCAGCCGGTCAGTGGCCTCCCTACAGCTCTCGGGTGGATGATTCGAATGACATGAAGCGATCGGCGTGTTCGAGCGTGACGGTTTGCGGCGCGACGTTGATAGTCAGCGTTCCATAGCCGCCGTCGTTGTTCTCGAAGCCGTCATGATAGGCATTGAGCACCTCCCAGAGAAATTCATCGAGGTGCTCGCGCAAGGGTTTGGCTTCGCTGTCGGTGGTCCCATCAACGGCGACAAGCGTGTCAACCTGCGTGAGCGGGACGCTTTCGCAGCTAAAATTGATCGCTTCGATGCTCTCGGTCTGGCCGCCATCGCCTTCGCCGTCATAGGTGATGGTGACGCGCTTGATGGAGGCTTTGCGCAGGGCCCGGAGGAGGGCGGCTTTGTGGTGGGTGAGCGCCTGTTGGCGGCGCTCTTGATCCGCGCGATAGCGGGCCATCCAATCATCGGTGGCAGGGTCAGTCATAAGTTGGTCCTTTCGAAATAGGGTTGAGGCAGAAACAGGCTAAAAGCAGCGCTCAAACTGCGCTGTGCGCTGGGTGATAGCGGCGAAAGGCGGATGATTGCGTGTGCGCCCCAGGATCCAGCGCCGGAAGGCTGCCTGCGTTCCGGCAAACCAGACCGTATAGCTACCGCCGAAATTGCGGGTGACGACGTAAAGCGTGCGCGTTCTCATGCGCAGCCTCCCACTTCGATGTGGTCGGTGACCTCGCTGTGATCGAGGCCTTCTCCGGTGATCAGAAAATTGTCGCGGCCGCGCTCGTGATACTCGCGCTCGGCCGCTTCAATGGCCTCCGCGCGGCTGGGCGCAAAAACCCAGCGTGTGGCTTCGGTCCAGAAAATCGTCTTCACCCGAAAGAGATGGGCGCAATGAAGGGGAGGAGAGGACGTAAGTTTTTGGGGCTCGGTCATTATGTTCTCATCGGTTCGGGGTTCTACAAAGCCGTGCGGCCCCCGAAGGGGCCGCAGGCACACACGCAAGCGTTTACCCTCAAGCCGCCGCACTCTCACTCGCCGGGTCCATCAGGAAGGGCGGTAGCGCAGCCGGCGGCGTCTCGGGTTCAGAGGAACTCTCAGGGTGAGGCTCAGTCTCACCGCGCAGGATCGGCGGTAGCCAGCCAGTTCCCTGCACAAGCCGTGCAGCTTCCTTGGCCATATCCGGCTTCTTCAGATGATCAATGAGCTGGGCCGTGCTGGAGCCCCGCGCTTCACGGACACTCTCGATGATCTGGGCCTTGGTGATGCGCCCAAAGTAATTCTCAACCGTCGGCTCAAACCCGGCGGCGCCCATGTCGAGAGTCAGGGTCGAGGCCAGTTGGTCGGCCTGCATCAGAGAACGCTGCGCACCATAGGCGTGGGGCTCCCGCACGGCTTTGATGCTGCGGGCCGCGCAATAGGCCAAGAGCGCCGCGCGATCATCCGCCGTGGTCGTGAGAAGATGGCTCCAGAGCTTGGCAGGGTGATCCGGAAGCTGGGCTTCAAACGCATCATGCGCGGTTTGGAGGGCGGATGTCGGTTTCCAATCATCGAGCCCCGGCACCAGACGGCTGGTGTACGGCGTGATGCTCAGTTGCAGGCAGGTAGCGCCGCGTCCGGAATAGAAGACGGAGAGCACCATGGCGTGAAGCACAGCGACGAGCGCAATCTCGGGCTCCTCGGAGAGGCGCTGTTGCAGGGCCGTTGTGCGGTAGGCTGTCAGGTCATGGATCAATTTGGGAGAGACGCGGTCATCCTCGTCCGGGGCAGGGGATGAGGAGCCGTTTGAGTCTATGTTCTCCTCCCGGCTGTCACACATTCCGTTGCCGCCCTCATGCTCCGAGTCGGCGCTCTCATCTTCAGTCGCAGTGTCGTCTTCGGGCCTCAGAAGCCCGTAATCAATCGAGAGCCTGCCCTCATGACTGATGGAGAGCAGCACGCCCGCGCGGGCTTTATCGGCCTCGTCAAACAGGGGACGGCGGTCATCGATGGCCGCAATCTGCGCTTCAACAGACTCCAGCTGCCCGCGCTGCTCATCGCCATTCTCGGCATCTTCATCGAAGTCTTCGATTAGGGCGTCGTACTGCGCGCTGAGCACATCATAGGCTGTCTGCTCGTCTTCCGCCAGAGGCGGCTGTTCGGCGGGGAGCCGGCGCAATCGAGACCGGATAGCATAGGGGGATTCCAGTGTGCTCTCGGCCCATTTCCAGCCCTCAGAGAGAAGCGCGGAACAGGCAGCCGCCAGCTTTTCAGAGGCAAGGGCATTCAGCAGCGCCGGGTCATCAAAATATCCCCCATCCTCCTCATCGAAGAGATCACGGGAGATGGTGCCGCCGGCCGCGATATAAGCCTCCTGGCCCACGAACAGCGCGCGTTTGTCATCCGCCTCCACCTTGTCCTCGGTGAGCAGGCGCTTGATGGCATAAGGCTGAACGCCGAGCTGCCCGGCCTGGATCATGCCCCAGAGCTGCTCCTGGCGAGCATGATCCTCGCTCAAACAAAAGGCCATCAAGGCCTCCAAACGCAGTGCGTCCTGGGCATAGGCCTCGAGCAGAACGGGACTGGCGGCGGCGAGCCGCAGGCGCTGCCGCACCACGGCCGGTGTCACGGCATAGGCGGCGGCAATCTCGTCTTCGGAGAGGCCGCGCTCCCGCAGCACCTGAAAAGCGCGGAACTGATCGAGCGGGTGCAAAGCTTCTCGGTCAGTATTCTCGGCGAGACTGTCATCTTCAGCGAGGCCGCTGGTCTTGATGATGCAGGGAATGGGGGCATCAGGATCGAGACGCTTCTGCGCTACAAGGAGCTGCAACGCGCGGTAGCGCCTTCCGCCCGCCTGGATCTCGTAGCGGCCGCTCTCAGCACCCGACTCGTCCAGAACAGGCCGCACGCTTAGCGATTGCAGCAAAGAGCGCCGCGCGATGCTATCGGCTAAGGCTTCGATGGAGAGCGCGGCCTTGGTCTGGCGCACATTGGCAGGGCTTAAGGCGAGCCGGCTGAGCGGAATGCTGGTCGCGGCGGCCAGATTGAGAGTGGGGGCAGGGGATTTGCGGGATGATTTGGGTTTGGAGGATTTAGCCATGAGCTGGCTCCTTTCAAAGAGGTTTGAGTTTGCATCGGTCAGAGTGGGTGGCCCCACAACGAGGCGCGCTTTTGCAGCATTTGGCCACGATGGCTCTCACTGCCCCTCGCCAAGCGCCACAGGGCGCGAAGCCACCCTCTTGCTCTATGGCCGGCCGTGACAGGCGCGCTGGAAGTCGGGCTGGGAGGTCGCCGCGTGGCGCGGTAGATCGACAATGCGGCCCGCGTCATCAGCGGCCGCGATATAAGCCGAAATCGGACCATGGGCGGTCCAGTGACGGTCGCGCTCAATCCCGAGGCCGAAGCGGCCGCGGAACGACGCCAGTTCCGAGAGTCGCACGGTGCCGAATTCAGCGCAGCCCATGCCGAGATCGCACAGACCCCAGGCGATATCAGGATCCTCGGGATCAAGCTCTGTGAGGAGCCACGTGGCCGCGCCAGCCGGATAGAAGAGTTTCACGACGGGCGGAAAATCAATTTCGGCATCGGTGCCGCGAACGGCCTCCTGACGCTGGCCATTGGCGAGTAGGGTTTCGTGTTGCGCTTTGGTTAGAAGTTTCATGAGGGGAGGTCCTTTCAGACGTGGAGGTTGATGGACCCACTCTCACTTTGGAGGCGCGTGTCCTCCCTTCCCTTCCAGCCCTCTGCCTCTGATCGGTAACCCGCATGCGTGGAGGAATACGTTTGAAAGCTTTGAAGAATGTCGCCCTCTGGACACCTCGGCTTCAATTGATACTCTCAAGCTCATACTAAGTAGTGGTTGCGGGGGATGGGTCGGCGATGCTTGCCGAAGGGAGCCGGTTGACAAAGGTCTTGCTGAATGTGCCGCGCCGCATCCTCGGTGCGATTTTGGATATTCTGACAAAGCCTTCAGCCTTCGCGTTGGCACGCATTGAAAGCTCACCCGCCAGCACACGGCGGGCGCTGGTCTTCTACGTCAACGTCTTCGGCGTTCTCTTCATCGCAACGGCGGTGACATCGCATTTCTACTACTACTCGGGCGCATCTGAGGTTCGGCAGATTGCCTTGCTCGCCGTCCAAGTCGGCCTCGCCATCCCCGTTCTATGGCTGCTCAATCGCCTGCAAGCGGCTGCCAAGCGGCCCACGATGCCCGGTATTCTGCAAGGTGTGCTCTATATCGATGCCGTCTTCCTGATCTTCGTCACGGCCGTCGGCATTGCGCTTGGCTTCTTCACATACCCCGGCAAGGTCGATGAGATCGACATTATCGCGACTGAGTGGGAACGATGCCTCGCCTCAAAATCGTTTATGTATTGGCTCGTTCGCGGCGAGCTGGAATTCCTCTACGAACCCCCGGAGGCTGAACACGCCCGAACACTGCGCCAGTGGGGCGAACTTGCGCAATTTGTAATCATCATCCCCTTTGCCCATCTGTTCGCACGCATGATGAAGGCACGGTATGGGGCCAATTATTGGCTCAATCTGATCGGTGCCGTGGTGACCTTCGCCTTCGTCGTGATTTCCACCACCTTTGCCCTTGAGGAATACCAGTTCCATCTGGCGCGAAAGGCCGACTGCGCGACCGACTTCATGAGGGCATCGGTCGCCAAGCATAACCGCGAGCGCCTTGCGGCGCAGGTCATCAAGCGAGCTAATACCGAGTTCGGCGCGGTCACCAACAAGAAAGGCGATTACATGCGATTTGATGACAGTGCGATAGTCCTCACAGTCAACTATCCACTGGCGGGCGAGGCCTTCGATAATGCCGCAAGCGGCTTCCAGAGCGTCATGACCGACTGGTACTGCAATCCCGATACCGAACTCGCAAAGCTGAGGTTTTTGGAGCTGCCGCTGCGATTGACGATGACATCTTCCGATGGACGTGCGCTACAGCCCGTCATCGATGACAAACTCTGCTACGACCGTCCGCATTTCTCGCTTGGCAGCAGTTTGGGCGCGCATTTCAAATCAGCAAAGCCAGTTTTACCGAATGGGTTGCGCTAGATTTTTGTGTCCTCCGCACACAGGCATCTGTTGAGAAACCCGCTCAACCGCACTTGTCCGCACTAGATGTCAATTGCGAAGCCCATTAGACAGAGCCGGGCATATCATCTCGGGGGCCAACAATTACATGAGCGCCGTTCTCGCCCATCAAGAACCGCCATCCCCCGCGCCGCGCAAGGGCGATGAAATCCGCGCGCGCATTGAAGCCAACCGCCTTAAGCGCCTCGCTATCGCCGAAGCCATGAAGCAAGAGGCCGGCGTCACCGGCCATGAAATCAACGGGGAGAATTTTGGCGGCCTTGCCTATATCGGCACGGGCAAGATTCTCTCTCGCCCGAAGGCCAGAACATGCGCCAGCTCTATACAGTGGCGCATGAATGCGGGCACATCTTCCTGCACAATGCCCCGCCAGGAATCACCCTGCCCAGCCATGTCATGGAGCTGGAGGCCGAAAGCTATGCGCATCAAGCTTTCCGCGAGCATGGCATGGAATTGCCGCGCTTTCTCTCCCGATGGGGCCGCTCTTATGTCGGGTCATGGGTTGAGAAAGACCGCGCGGCGGGCATCGCCATCGATCCGCGTGCCGAGGCCTATGCGAACGGCACGCGCAGCCCCTATGAAATGCTGCGCAAGGTTCCCAGAACATGGCTCATTCACAAAGCCGATCCGAATGCGCCGAGAATTGCGATCCCCCACCCCAAGCAGGGCAGCATGCGCACGCTGCTGGATGAGTCGGGTGATATTCTGAAGTCTGTCGCGTCCAGCTTCATCTACGGCAGTGCGGCCGCCTATATCGGGCTCAAGATTCTCAATATCTGGGTGCCGATGCCGGGCCTGTTCGAAGGAGCTAGGGCAGATCCCCGCTGGGCCCTTTTGCCGATCGTCATCACAGCGGGTTTGTTATGGGCGAACGCTGTGATGCTCTGGCGCACGATTAGGCGATGATGCCTGTGTTTCGCTGGGGCGCTATCGCTATTGTGTCCCCTCACGCGCAGCAAAAAGATCGCGATCCATGCGGCGCTGGACCAGCCGGGCCAGCTTTTCGCGCTCCGGCGAATCTGCCGGGAGGTTTATCGCGTAAGACCGCAGAGCTGAAAGCGCGTTGGCCGTAGAAGTTTGGATAAGGCTATTCCACGTCCAAGTGGAAGCTCGCAGGCGCGCGATGAGCCAGCGGATAAGCAAACTATCCATGCTGTAGGTCGGCAGGCTGGGGCAAAGCCGCAGAACCTCGGTTACAGTGATCGTGGGATCATACAAGCGGGCGATCCGGTGTCCGAGCCGGATCTTGCGGGCAATAGCGTCGGTGGCCATAATATACCAGTATAAAATGTTCAATCTTAATAAACTAGAAAATTCAGTGTAATTGTATTCTCGGCATCTTTGCACCCATTGCAGCGTGCTCGAAATCACTCCCAGAAACATAGAAAAATGCCGGCCATCCGACAGGATGGCTGGCTGGTAACCTCAGCGCTGGGGCGCTTTGGGTTTCCGGAAATCTGAGACCGGGAGACGCATCTTGCGGGCTTTGTCGGCAAGATTATCGGTGATGCCTGAGCCGGGGAAGACCATGACGCCAATCGGCATGATCTCGAGCATACGGTCATTGCGCTTGAAGGGGGCCGCTTTGCCATCGCGAGTCCATTCCGGCTTGAAAGCAATCTGTGGAACCTTGCGGCTATCGGCCCAGCAAGAGGCGATCTTCTCCGCGCCCCGCGGGCTGCCGCCATGGACGAGCACCATGGTGGGGTGACGCGTATGAACTCCATCGAGCTGCTTCCAGATCGCGGCGTGATCGTTGCACTCCAGGCCGCCGCTGAAGAGGACCTTCGGGCCGGGCGGCAGATGAATCTCAGTCTCCGCTTTGCGCTTGGCCGCAATGAAATCGCGGCTGTCGATCATAGCGGCGGTCATGGTCTTGTGATTGACCATGGAGCCGGTCTTAGGACGCCAGGCTGAACCCGTATGGGCTTCGTAGTGCTCAGCGGCGCGGTCCCGCAGCATCTCGAAGGCGGCACGGCGTTCCAGGATCGTACCGCCCTGCAAGATCAGCTTTTCGAGTTCGACAGAGCGGACTTCCGACCCATCCTGATCGTCCTGCGCGGCGCGCTGACGCTGCTCGTTTTGATCGAGCTGAGTCTGGACGCGCTCGGCTTTGCGATGAAACACATTGGTGAGGGACCATAGCAGATCGGAAAGGTCCGGCTCGAGGCGCGTATCCTGGAGTGTTTCGGCCAAGGTCTCAAACAGCGCTTCGATGGCGTTGTCGAGGGCCGAGGCTTCGGGCAGACCGCGCGGATCCGGCTCATCGTCATGGGGGTGATAGCCGTAGAGCTCCAGCTCTTCGAGGACACGGGCGGTGGATGAATGCGCGCCGCCGCTGAGGCTGGTTTCAGAGTTGGCGGCTTCTGCGTGTGAGTGTGCGTGTGACATAGGGATCTCCTTTCGAGGGTTTCAGCCGCGACCCGCCGCGGCCTTTATGGCGATCCCCTTGCCAGGGTCCGGGCTGGGCCTGCACCGCCAGAGGCCCTCTTGGCCGGAGGCGGCCGTAGCGAAAGCGAAGGACGGCGCAGAGCCGCTATTTTGTTTCGCGATGCAAAGCGGCTCCTCTTTGAGCCGCGGCGGAAAATAGCGGCCTCGAAGCCGTTGCGGACCGGGCCGGACTCTGGCCTGATCGCACGCATAAGGCCCTGGCGGGCGCGGTAATGCGAAGAAAGGACGGATCAGACAGGCGCCGTCTCACGCTGGCCGGCGATGATGCGGAAATGGTGCGGCGCCTATCGCAAGCCCTGCTGACCTGCGCTCCATCAGCTCTGTGCGAGCCAGCCTGTGAGCCGCGCGCGCAAAGCCTCCGCCCCGACCGCCGCAAGCTCGGTGTTCCAGTCCTTGGTCTCCGGGATCCAGATGGTAGCGGAGAGGTTTTGCGCGTGGGCCCTCATCAGAAGCTTGAGTGCCGCTCTGAGGCCGGGCTCATCGTGATCGGCCGCGATGATGAGGCGGGTGAAGGAGGTCGGCAGGTTAAAAGCGGGGAGGTGGCTTGCGGCGAGCGTGGCGACACAAGGAATGGTGGGAAGAACCGTGCGAAGCGCCAGCATGGTTTCAAGGCCCTCACCAACGATGATGGTCTCCGAACGGCGCGAGCCGAGCCAGACGCCATGTCCATGAATGAGACCAAGCGCCCGTTTCGGGTCGTGGGTCGGTGCTTTACCGGAACCATCGGAGGCTAGATAAATTCGCTGCACGCCCGTGATCGTGCCTGTGAGATCCGTGACGGCTGCAATAACCGCCGGGCATCGTGTAGGGGCCGATGGGTCCTCCAATTTAAGATGGCATCGAGCATGAAACCGCAGGGATGGTTCACACTCCTGCAATTCGATATTGCGCGTCGCGAAATAAGTCTGCGCCAGTGCCCCCTCATACGGAACGCTGGCCGCAAACAAACGCTGCGCGGCCGTTATGCGCTGCTCCATATTCCGATACGTGTCGCATCGTTTAGGAAATTGAGAGTATGTCTCAGAGAGGAAACGCCGCGCTTCGGCCAGCGTTTGAGCCATCGAGTGATGGGCCTGGTTGAGCGCCAAAAGATCGAGCAGGTCGCCATGCTCGCCGGTGGCCGCATCGCTCCAGCGGCCGCGTGCGCCCAGTCCGCTTTGGGCGCCGAAAATCTTCACATACAGGCTGCGGCCCGGTGTGCCACGTACATCGCCGACCACCCAGTAGGCCCCTTTGCGTTGGCCGTTGCCTATATACACGCGGCAGAAATCCTCCGCGCGGTCCGCAAGCCGCGCCGAGAGGTCTGTAATGTCGTCATGCATGGCGCTTTTCCCCCTTAAGCCGCACGGCCTGGACAAGCCGATCGGCTTTGTCACCCGCGCACGGGTGAGGTTTGAGAGAGGAGGAGGAAGGTGGATAGGGCTGTGTGCTGGCTGTGATGCGCATCGGAACCTCGGGGGAAGAGACGTTGAAGGGAATGAGTCGCTGGCACTCGCGCGCCTTCGGCGACCTCGCCCGGGCTCCTCCCGCCCTCACCCTTTCCCCCGCTGCTGTTCTAATTTGACATTGTCAGACGTTTTTGTTCAATTGTGCGACATGGAGATTGATGATGAGCGATGGACCGTTCAAAAGCCCTTTGACTAAAAGATGTTGGCAGCCTGTCGCTGACCGGGCCGTAAATGACAATTTCTCCGCTGAGGAGGTGCGGGTGGTTGTCCCGGTCGCCCTTGCCGGCGAATTTGGGTCGCTGCCGACTGGGCTGAAGCGTGCATTGGAGCGTGTCTTCCTGGCGGGCGGTGAGGACGGTTTTCTGGACCCGCGGGAGACGGGCGAGTTGGAATGCTTGCGCGAGGAAGCGGCCGGTCACAGCCAGGGAATGCTGGCTGTGGATTGCATTGAAGATGCGCTAGGCCGGGGATTGCGCGGCTCAGACGCACTGATCGACGCGACGGCAGTCCTACTGGAGCAATGCTACGCCGACAATGCACGCGCGATTGAAGAGCATGCTCAGCGGGACCGTCTGGAGGAGGCTATCACGCAGACTCTGCGGCAGCGTCTGGCGGACTGTGCACTCTCATTATCGGATCTGGATGCTCTGGCGCGCAGTCTCTGGAAGCTTTCGGACGAACCCGTTGCACGCTCGGTCCCAAAACATCGCGAATTGGATAAGGGGGGGCCGCCGATCGGGGGCGAGAACGATGACTGAGGAAGCCATTTTGCCGTTAAGATTTGTGGAGGCGGTGGAGGTCAGTCTTCAGCCGCGGGAGGGTTTTGAACCCTGTGCGATCGGGGAGGACGTGGCGCTCGATCCGCGCGGTTTGGCGTCGTACTGTGCGGGAAGCTGGGAGCCGGTTCTGTACGATGCGTTATTGGTTTCGGCCATCGCAGAATATTGCGACCGTATGTGCAAGCGTCCAGCGCGCGGGTGGGGCCGCGCATTCGATGTTATCATTCCCGTCGATGATCCCCGGCGTTGGGAAGATCCATCCGTAAAATCGGCGCTTATGGATGCGCTCCGAACGCTGACCGGTGATCGCTGGATGATGACCTTCATCGCGCGGCGAACGCCGTATCCAGAGCTTGGTCAAACCAATCTGCAGTGGCCACAGCCATCCTCGATCATCATGCCCTTTAGCGACGGTATGGATTCGCGCGCAGTCGCAACGCTGATGCAGAATGAGCCGCTGGTTCTCGTGCGGCTTGGCGTTAAACAGATTGATCGTCCGAAGATTGGAAGGCGCCGTCTCGCTTTCACCACCGTCCCCTACAAGGTTCCAGGTCGGGATTTTCCTGAGACGAGCGGGCGTTCGCGTGGCTTTAAGTTCGCGACGGTCAGCGCACTCGCGGCGTATTTGTCCCGGGCCAAGCGCATCGTGGTCCCCGAAAGCGGCCAGGGTGCTTTGGGTCCGGTTTTGGTGCCGCATCACGCTGGAGGGGATTATCGATCGCATCCCGTGTTCCTGCGCAAGATGGAGCGTTTCGTGCGCGCTCTGCTGCACTGGGACGTCTCCTATGAATTCCCGCGGCTGTGGTTCACCAAAGGGCAGACGTTGCAGGCTGCGATTGCGGCCGCCCCTGAGACGCCCTGGCGGAAGACCCGTTCGTGCTGGCAACCGAGCACGCAGATGTCATTGGACAAAGAGCGTCGGCAATGCGGGTTTTGTGCGGCTTGCATGCTGCGCCGGCTCAGTGTGCATGCGGCTGGCGAATGCGAAGAGGTCGGGACCTATATGCTGGAAGATCTCTCAGCCGCCTCGCTCGCCGCTGGCGTGCCATCTGAGTATGGACTGAGCAAATTGGGTGCCGCCCAGCAGAATTATGCGGTTGCGGGCCCCCTGCATTTGGACCACTTGGCGGAGATCGCGCACAGGCGCGAGAAGCCCCGCAGCTATAGACGGCTGATGCGTGAGCTCGCCCGCGCGTTGGACGCTGACGAGGCTGATGTACAACATCGGACCGGAGCAATGCTTGAGCGGCATGCTGCCGAGTGGAGCGCGTTCCTTGGCTCGCTGCCGACCTCGTCGTTTATTCGGCAGCGAAGCATGGTGACGGCATGACTTCGGTGCTCGATACGCTGAGCCCCCAGCACGTGGGGGAACGCCTCAGGATCGCTCGTGAAGCGGTGAAACTGAAACAGCAGCAAGCTGCCGACGCGATTGGTGTCGCCCGGACGACGCTGGTGGCGATCGAGCAGGGGCAGCGCAAAGTGAAGCTGGAGGAAGTGCGCGCCCTGGCGCAAATCTATCGTACGAGCGTCAATGCCCTGCTGCGGCAGGAAGCGGTGCATGCCGACTTGCTTCCGCGGTTTCGGAAACTTGGGAGAAGCTATCCAGAGGCTGTCGATCGGGCGGCTGCTTTGCTGAATCATCTGGCACAGGGCGAGTGCGAACTCGAGAACGTGCTCGGTTTGAAGAGAACCCAGAACTATCCTCCGGAGCGCATGATCCTGCCGGGCGATGTCCGTATCCAGGCGGAGCAGGACGCGTTGGAATTACGCCAATGGCTCGGTTTGGGGATGGGACCGATCCGGGATGTAGTCGCGATCCTGGAGATGCAGATTGGCATGCGGGTTTATATCCGGCCATTGCCCTCAGAGGTCTCTGGATTATTCGCGTATGATGAGGCGATGGGCGCCTGCATGCTGATCAATGCCGCTCACCGGCGCACGCGGCGCAACGCAACGGCGGCGCATGAATTGGCGCATTTGGTGACGCGCCAGACCGCCGAGGTCTTCGACAAGACCACCAATGACGATGTCCGGGAAGAACGCTACGCCCATGCCTTCTCGCGCAGCTTTTTGATGCCGGCGCGAACGGCCATGGAGCAGTTCAAGGAATTGACCGCCGGCGCGAAGAATTTGACCAGACGGCATGTCATTGAGTTGGCGCATCTCTTCGGGGTCTCGCGGGAATTCGCGGTGCGGCGGCTGGAGGAGCTCCAGCTCGTTCGGGCAGGCGCCTGGGATTGGTTTGAAAAGAACGGGAGTATTACCGACGAGCAGGAGCGAGAAGTCTTGGGAGACCGGCTCCCTCTGGACGACGATGGGGAAAGTGCGCGCCAGCCCACGACGGTCCGACTCGCCTTGTTGGCGTCGGCTGCCTGGAAACAGGGCCTGCTCAGTGAGGGGCAGTTAGCCGAATTGCTTAAGATTGATCGCGTGGAACTACGCCGCCTGCTGCAGGACGGGGACGCAGAAGGGAGCACCGGCAATGACGCCCCCGAGCTCCTGGCCTGATGTAGACGGTCCTCTCATTCTAGACGCAAGCGCCGTCATCAATTTGAACGGCTCTGGCGCGGCGCAAGTTATCTTGGAGGCCTTGGAGGGACCTGTCGTCGTTGCTGACGACGTGATTGGAGAGCTGGAACGCGGCATTGCGAATGGGCGTCGTGATGCCGATTTGCTCCACGATTTGATAGCGGCAGGCTTTGTAGGCCGCCGGGCCCTGGGGCAAGTCGGTTTGCAGATTTTCGAGCGCTTGACCATCGGGTCATCGGCCGAAACGCTGGAGGACGGTGAGGCGGCTTCTATAGGATTGGCGCTGGAAATTGGGGGAGTGGCTGTCATCGACGAGACGAAAGGTCGGAGACTTGCGGTACTAACGGCTCCGGCCGTCCCGCTCGTGGGGAGTATCGATCTCTTTGGTCATCCGCGTGTGCGAAAAGCGCTGGGCGACGATATTGCCGAGGTGGTTTTCAGGGCTTTGCAAGAGGCTCGTATGCAGGTGCTCGCAACGCATCATGATTGGGTCGCGTCCCTGGTCGGTCCAGAGAGGCTGAAGCTGTGTGATAGTCTCCCGCGATCCATCCGTGGCGGCTGAAAGCGGCCACCTGGATTTATTCGGGCTACAACGCCCTCAGGCGCTTGTAGAGCTCCGGAGACATTATGACAGCCAAATCCTTACCATTGCGACGGATCAAAACGGGTCCCGTTTGCAATGGAAGGATGAATTCCGACGTTGAAAACATTGTGCTGGAGATAATGAAAGATTTGCAAAGGCGAAGCGGCGAGCATACACGCGAGATACGCTTCTTGCGTGACGATATGCGTGAAGGCTTTGCTTCGGTGCGGGCGGCTCTCCAAGCTCAACAACATGATATAAATCTGTTAGAGCGCCGCATGGAGCGGGTCGAAGATGACGTTCGGTTGATTAAGCGTGCGACAGAGTTTGCAGATAATGCGGATGTCTAGGGCATCTCCAACATACTATTTTCCATAAGATACATTATCCGACATCAGGCCGATGAGTGTGGTGCGTTATGTCGCCTAGCCGAGGAATGGGCGCGCTACCAGAACTCCCAATTCCCGGTTCGAGTGTTGTGCCGCATATATATGCGGGGCTTGCTTGGCCGTTCTCGGGGGCCTCGGGCACGTGTAAACGGCGCTCTCGATCAAGGACGGCCTGCTCGGCCGGTGAGTGGTAACGGTTCAGAGTTGTCGAAATCGAGTGCTGGTGCTTTTTTCTAGAACAGCGTCTTGGCCTCGGTGCGTTGTCGCGGGCAATGTCATGGCAACCTTACAAAACACCCCCTGGAGGCATGTTGCTTGACACCTAAACCCGGTACGGGTACACAGTGAGTGTGTAATGAGAGGGCGAGAGCTTTTTGCTTCACAGCTTGACTAGACGAAAAATCGGTTCCGCGGTTCTGCCCGCGTGGTGAGAACGAGCGCTACAGCATTGATGTTGTAATGTGGATCCTGACGTCCGGGCAGCATTATGCAAAAAATCGGAGGCATTGTCATGAAACCGTCACTTAGTGGTAGCGGCCCGGACAGCGCAAAAAAGGTGTTGCTGAGCTAATGTTGGTTCTGGCAAGCTCAAAGAGGAATTGCGATACTGTGCATAAGTAGACACGAAAAAGTACTACACAAAGTCAGTGTGGGCATAAATTGAAGGGACGATCTGTGGGCCTGAGCCAGGCAATTAAGGGATTTATTGTTGTGATCGCCGTTTTCTTCGGCATCACGTCGAATGCCTTTGCCCATGCCGGCCACGCTCACGGGCAAATCTTAGCTGGACGGGTCGCGTCGACTACAGGCCCGGCAGTTTTGATGATCAGAGCGGATGTTTCATCAACCGCAAGTTCGAAACGTTCATCCATCCAGCTCCACCTTCGTGATTTCGATCTGTTGGCGCAACCCGAACCAGCGCACACCAAAGGGACAATCTGTCAGCTTGGCGCGTGCTGCTGCCAGACTTCCTCCTCGTGCGGGATGGGCGCTCATTGTTGCGCTTCCATGATGCCCGATCAGGCCAACTGGACCTCGGATCTCAGCAATCACGTGCGCTATCATATGGCGCGCCTAGGCTGGGCTTATCCCGACATCGTCAACTGTCTCGATCGGCCGCCCAAGGCCTGATCACTGCTCTGCTGCGGCAGAGATTAGGCGCCGTGTAAGCCGCTGTCAGCGGCTCCTGGTGCGCTGTCTTTCTCCAAGTTAAACCCCCGGCGTGGCGATTGCGATCGCTGACCGCCACTCAGGCCTCGGCTCACGTCATGCCGTGGTGTGATGGAGTCTCGCGGCAGACGGGCTTTGGAACCTGCGGCAAAGGACCGTGCCTCAGGCGGACAGATTTCAGTCCAACCGTTCCGCACGGCCATCTCGCCATCAACGGGCGAGAGACCGTCGTGCTGTGCACAGGGCTGAGACGCAAACCCAGTGCGTGCTCCGCAAGCACGCAACGCCGGTAACAGCAATAACTCAACTTAACCCTATCTCGAAAGGACACTATGATGAAAACGACAACTCTTTTCCTTGCTGCGGCCCTGCTGTTCATGCCTGGCCTCACCCATGCCGACGACGGCAAAGGCAAGCATGACATGGGCGATATGAAGGGCATGCACGACATGCATGACATGAAGCCTGCAGCCGCACCGAAGAACGAAGCCGCTGCAGCGTTCGAAGCCGTAAACGCCAAGATGCACAAGGACATGACTATGGAGATGACTGGCGATGCCGATATCGATTTCATGATGGGCATGATCCCGCACCATCAGGGCGCGATCGACATGGCCAACGTGCTTCTGAAATACGGCAAGGACCCGGTCACCCGGAAGCTTGCCGAGGACATCATCAAGGCACAGGAGAGCGAGATCGCCTTGATGAAGGACTGGCTCGCGAAGCGTCAGAAATAACGCGGAAGGGCGAGAGCGAGGATACGGCCATGATGAAACACCTGAACATTCGCACGCTCGGTCGCCGTGCACTAAAAGCACTGGCCGCAGCGTGGCTCGTTGCGGCTGTATCCTTCGCTCCGTCCGTCGCGTTGGCGCATGGCGGCGAGGATCACGGCGATGAGAAGCCTACTGTAACCTCATCATCTGGGCCGCGCATCGATGCTCATTCGAAGGATTTTGAACTGGTCGGGATTCCGAGCGCGCAAGATGGCGGGAAGCTCGTTGTCTACTTGAATAAATTCTGGTCGAACGAGGCCGTAACCGGGGCTGCGATCGAGCTGACGCGCGGCGATCAAACGGTTGCGGCGACGGAAGCCAAGGGTGTGTATGCGGTCAAGGCTCCCTGGGTCACAACGCCGGGCCATTACGATCTGACATTCTCGATTACGGCAGGTGATCAGTCAGATCTCTTGATCGGTCGTCTTGATATTCCGGCGCCGCTTCCGGCCGAACCGGCTCACGACAGCCTTTGGGATCACATCATCCCGCACGGAACGGCACTGCCCCGTGTGCCTGTTTGGATGCTCGCCGGCACTTTGGGTCTTGCCGTGCTGCTGTCGCTGTTGGCGATCAAGGGCCCTCGCGCTGTTCGCACGGCATTCGTTTTGGCCGCGGCTGTATCGGGTCTCAGTACCGTCGCCATGGCTGCTGTCGTGCTGAGCAACGGCGCGCGGGAAGCTGAAGAGATGGCGGTGATGGGTCGAGCCGTCCTGGATTTGCCCGAGACGTCGCGGCGACTTGAGGACGGGGCGGTGTTCGTTCCAAAGCCGACGCAGCGGTTGCTGGGTATTGCGACGGTCGAAAGCGCCAAGGCGGCGACCGTTCAGAAGACCATCCGGCTTATTGGCCAGGTCATCGCGGACCCGAACAAGAGCGGTGTCGTGCAGTCGTTGCTGGCGGGACGTATTGAACCGCCCGAAGGAGGCTTTCCGGCGATCGGCGCAACGGTGAAAAAAGGCGACGTGCTGGGCTATCTGGTTCCTGCTGTCGCCGTTGTTGACCAAAGCGACATCGCCCAGACGCAGGGTGATCTAGATAAGCAGATCGCTCTGCTTGAAGCGAGATTGAAGCGCATCGAGCCGTTAAGTGGTGCTGCAGTACCGGCCGGCCAGATAACAGATACGAAGATTGAACTCGACATCCTGCGCAAGCGGCGCGCGGTCATCAAGCCGGTGTTGAAGGACCGCGAAGATTTGCGCGCACCGGCCGATGGGGTTTTGGCGCAGGCCAATGTCACGGCCGGGCAGGTCGTCGAGGCGCAGTCCATTCTGTTTCAGATCGTCGACCCGGCCAATCTCTGGATTGAGGCTCTGGCCTTCGACGCAGCCTCCGCGGATCGCATTGCTCAATCGGGAAAGGATGCTCTCGCCCAGACGGCGGACGGACGCAAGGTGGCAGTGTCGTTTGCCGGGCGTTCACCGTCGCTCCGCCAGCAGGCCGTGCCGTTGCGTTTTCAGATCAAGCGTGACGGCCCGGCACTTAACGTTGGTGAGTCCGTAACCGTTCATGCCGCGACCGATGAACCTGTCGAAGCCATCACGCTCCCGCGCGCAAGTGTTGTGCGGTCATCAAACGGCCAGCCGGTGGTTTGGGCCCACGTCGAGGCAGAGCGGTTTGAGGCGCGGGTCGTCAAGACCTCGCCGATCGATGCCGAGCGGCTGGGCGTTACGGCGGGTATTGATCCTGGAACGCGCGTTGTGACGCGCGGCGCCGAACTCATCAATCAGGTCCGGTGAGGATTTAAACATGTTCAATTTCCTCGTCAGATCCAGCCTCAACAACCGGCTCATCGTGCTGGCGGCAGCGGCACTACTTGTTGTTTGGGGTTCGCTCGCGCTGCGCACGCTGCCGGTCGATGTGTTTCCCGATCTTAACAAGCCGACGGTCACGATCATGACTGAAGCCGAAGGTCTTGCGCCGCCTGAAGTGGAGCAGCTCGTCGGCTATCCGATTGAGACGGCGCTTAACGGCATTCCTGGCGTCACGCGCGTGCGATCGGTCGCAGGGATTGGGCTTTCCATCGTCTATGCCGAGTTCGATTGGGGCACCGACATCTACCGAAACCGCCAGCAGGTTGCTGAACGGCTGGCGAGTATCGCTGCGCAGCTTCCGGCCAGCATCACTCCGCAAATGGGCCCGGTGTCCTCGATCATGGGCGAGATTATGCTGATCGCCGTGACGGGCGGTGACAAAGCTGACGCGATGACGGTGCGCGAGACCGCGGACTTCGTCATCCGGCCGCGACTTCTATCGATTTCCGGCATCAGTCAGGTCATTCCAATCGGCGGTCAAGTCAGACAATTCCGCGTCACGCCCAACATTGCCGCGCTGGCGTCGCTCGGCGTCGGTGTCGAGGACATCGAGCGTGCCATCCGTGCTTTCGGCGCCAACACAGGCGGCGGATTCGTCGATCAGCACGACCGCGAATATCTAATCCGCAATCTCGGCCGCACGACCGACCTCGAAGATCTGCGCAACGTGGTTGTCGCGACGAAGCTTGAACAGCCCGTATTCCTGCGCCAGGTGGCGGAAGTCGCTTACGCTGCCCGCGTCAAGCGCGGCGATGCTGGCTTCAATGGCACGCCGGCCGTGATTATTTCGGTCCAAAAGCAGCCTGGTGCTGACACTGTCAAACTGACAGGAGAGGTCGAGGCGGCGCTTGCCGAACTTGGCAAAAACCTCACCAATGGCGTCAAGGTCGATCAAGTCCTGTTCCGGCAGGCGGATTTCATCTCGACATCGATAGGCAATGTCAAAAACGTTCTCATGGAAGCGGCCGTCGTTGTTGCCGTCATCCTGTTCATGTTCTTGCTAAATGTCAGGACGACGTTGATCTCGCTGACGGCTATCCCGCTTTCACTTCTGGTTACGGTTCTCATCTTCAAAGCTTTCGGTCTATCGATCAACACGATGACGCTCGGTGGCT
Organism: Hyphomicrobium sp.; assembly: GCA_022841965.1. Classification (GTDB taxonomy): domain Bacteria; phylum Pseudomonadota; class Alphaproteobacteria; order Rhizobiales; family Hyphomicrobiaceae; genus JAGVSR01. The sequence continues at coordinate 59,599 of JALHQM010000001.1, forward strand.
TGGCCATTGCCATCGGCGAACTGGTCGACGACGCGGTTGTCGATGTCGAGAACATCTTCCGGCGGCTGAGAGAGAACCGGGCCAAGACCAATCCTAGACCCCTGCTCCAGGTTGTCGCCGACGCCAGCATCGAGGTCCGCTCCGGCATCGTCTATGCGACCTTTATCATTGTGCTGGTGTTCATCCCGTTGTTCGCCTTGTCGGGCATCGAGGGGCGTCTGTTTGCACCGCTTGGGATCGCCTATATCGTCTCCATCCTTGCAAGCCTGCTCGTGTCGATCACCGTGACGCCGGTGCTCGCGTCCTATCTTCTGGGCAATGCCAAGCAGCTGGACCATCACGACGGGGTGATGGTGCGTGTGCTCAAGCTCGGAAACGAGCGTCTATTGCATTGGGCCTTTCGACATTCCAGGGCGATCATCGCGGTGATTGCGGTCGCTATCGCAATTGCCGGCATTGCGGCAACCGCCTTGCCGCGTGCATTCTTGCCGTCGTTCAACGAAGGCACGCTTACGATCAGCATGACCTTCAATCCTGGCATTTCGCTTGAGGAGAGCGACCGGATTGGGCTCATCGCAGAGAAACTGTTGACCGAGGTGCCTGAAGTCAAAACCGCCGGGCGGCGCACGGGCCGCGCCGAACTCGACGAGCATGCAGAAGGTGTGCATTCGAGTGAAATCGACGTCGACTTGGAAAAGTCGGACCGGACGCGCGAAGACATCCTTGCCGATGTCCGCGCCAAGCTCGCCGTGCTGCCGGCGACGATCAATGTCGGCCAGCCGATTTCGCACCGTCTCGACCATCTGCTTTCGGGGGTCCGGGCTGAAATCGCGCTCAAGATCTACGGCGACGACCTCGATACCCTGCGCAGTCTTGCGGAGACTTTGAGGTCTAAGCTGTCGAGTGTTCAGGGGCTCGTTGACCTGCAGACTGAAAAGCAGGTTCTGATCCCGCAACTGGAAATCCGCGTCGATCCCGACCGAGCGGCACTGTTCGGCGTTACGCCCGCAGCTGTGACCGAGGCACTCGAAAGCCTCTCCAATGGACGGACGGTTTCAACTGTCATCGACGGGGCCAAGCGTTTCGACGTCGTCATGCGGCTCTCAGAAGCCGACCGGACCACAGCTGGCCTGAGCGAACTCTTGATTGAAACGCCCAAGGGTCGCGTGCCGCTGAACCGCATTGCGACCGTCGAAGAGACGGAAGGTCCGAACCAGATCGCGCGCGAGAACGGCCGGCGGCGAATCGTGGTGCTCGCCAATACCGACGGCTTAGATATGGCGGGTGTTGTCGAGCGGATTCGCGACGTTGTCAGAGCCACGCCCTTGCCAAGCGGGTATTCGACAAGTCTCGAAGGCACGTTCCAGGCGCAGGAAGAAGCAGCGCGGTTGATCCTGGGCCTGTCGCTGATCTCGCTCGCCTCGATCTTCATCGTGCTTTACAGCCGCTATCGCTCGGGCGTGCTTGCGCTCATCATCATGGGCAACGTTCCGCTGGCCTTTATAGGTAGTGTGATTGCGCTGTGGCTGGCGGGTCAGCCGCTGTCGGTCGCCTCGATGATCGGGTTCATCACGCTGACCGGCATCAGCGCGCGCAACGGCATCCTGAAGATCAGCCACTACATCAATCTGGTGCTGCACGAGAACGAGAGTTTCGGGGAGAAGCTCGTTGTGCGCGGCAGCTTGGAGCGCCTCACTCCTGTATTAATGACGGCACTTTCGGCCGGAATGGCGCTCGTTCCGTTGCTCTATGGGGCGGACGCACCGGGCAAGGAAATCCTGCATCCGGTGGCAGTGACGATCTTCGGCGGGCTCATCAGCGCGACGCTGCTCGATACGATCCTCACTCCGATCCTGTTCCTGAAATTTGGCGCGCCCGCAGTGAAGCGGCTCGCCGATAGCCGTCCGCCGGTGGCGAGCGGTCAGACCGTTGAAGCATTCTAACCAAACCAGGAGAAAAGACATGACGACGAAATCAAAACTCAAACGACTAGTATTTGCTGCAGCACTAGCTATTGCAGTCCCACTCGGCGCGGTGGCGCATGAGGCCACCAAAGGGCCAAATGGGGGCACCTTGGTCGATGTCGAAGGCCATCATGTCGAGTTCGTGCCGTCGGCCGAAGAACTGACGTTCTATCTAACGGGTGAAAAGGATGCACCGATCGCTTCAGCCGGCGCGAAGGTAAAGGCGATCGTTCAGAATAATGGCAAAACAGCGCAAATCGATCTTTTGGCCGTCGAGCCAAATAAACTGATCGGCAAGCTCCCTGCACCGTTATCAACAGAAGCAAGAGTCGTCATGACCGGAACACTAGCAGATGGTCACAGCTTGCTGGCACGATTTGAAACTCCATAATTGCCCGCGGTGCGCGCGGATCAAATTTTAGTGGAGCCGTCAAAGGTTGGATATTTTGACAAGGGGGAGTTCGCTTAATCGCGCATAGTTCATAATGCCTATGCTGTGGAACTCTATTTGGTAGCATCGGCTTTAGGCGTCGCTGCAGTGTTCGCGTACGCAGGCAGCAGGAGGCTTAGCAAGTAAAACAACTAGGAGACCAAGCAATGACCAGACTTGTTTGTAGCTCCACCGCGGGCCGTGGAAAAATGAAGGCATTTTTTCGGCAAATATTGGTGGTCTGCGTATCGTTTATCAGCGCGCAGAGCGTTGAGGCTGCTTATTCAGGAGTGGCGGTGGCTGCCACCGAAGACTTCATAGCCAACAGGACGATGGTGCCGGGTCGCAACGAAAAAAATGCCGAAGCGCAGCAACTTGCTGATGCGGGTCGATCTGCCTATCTCGCTGGACGCTACGACATGGCGGTTGCAAGCTACAGTGCCCTCATCAAGCTCATGCCAGAGGATTCGCGCGCGTATTACAACAGAGGCAATGCGCATACTCGATTGAAGGAACTGGACAAGGCATTGGCTGATTTCAACGCAGCACTGAAAATTTCTCCAGGTTTGTATTTGGCTTTGATGAACAGAGCCAATATCTACTCGCAAAAGAGACTTTTTACGGACGCGATATCTGATTACGATCGCGCAATTGCCCTCAAGCCTGATGATTTCTTGATCTTCTACAACCGCGGCATAGCCTTCTTTCGTTCGGGGAACGACGTTCGGGCAATCGGAGATTTCACTGAAGCTATCCGGCTCAACGCTCGCGACGCTCCGTCTTACACTTCACGCGGCAATGTGTACTTTCAGCAGCGGGATTTTGAGAGTGCGCGTCGCGATTACAGAATGGCCGTCAAATTGGATTCGTCGCAAACGCATGCGGCCCAGAGGCTGCGTGAATTGGCGAGTGAGCCATCACAACAGGCGGCAGGAGCGTCATTGGATGAGAGCTCGATCAAAACCAAGATCTCTAATCAGGACCTAGTTGAAAGCCTTGCGCAAATCGCCGCAGATGCTTGCTTCGATAGGGGAGACGATGAGCAAGCTCTGGAGGATTTTGCAGCCGTGAGCAAATGGTCTGCTGTGGTTGGTGACGCACATAACAGAAGCTTGGTGGCTGACACGAACTCTGTGAATGCTTGGTTGTTTAGTCATGCGACTGGCGCCGTTACGGTCTCGCACTCCAAGGCGAAGGGCGCCCCTGGGCGATTTATCTGCTCGATGACAACCAGTCTCGTATTGCCAGGTATGCTAAATGACTTTCAAAAGGCTTTTGAGAGTCTATTTCGGCGAAAGCTGGAGAGGCCCATCGAGAAGACCCCTGGCACCTCCATCCGCTATTGGCTCATCCACAGGCCCACCTGTGACGTCAACGCATCCATTTATTTCTCTCCAGAGAGCGGCACTACGACCGTGCGAATGATACACGGCCGCAGACTTCTCGGTGAAAACTGATGATCGGAAGGCGAGCCCAGCTGGACGCCGGAATCCGCACGCAACTTCCAGGCGCCGATCAGGATTTGCCGTGTCAGGTGTAAACATCGATCTAGCGTGGGGCTGGCGCTGACCCGCTCTTCGTGGGGTACATGGTGCAACTTTACATGAAAAGCGCTGTGGACGGCTCCCACGATGCGCAATTTCTGAAACTGTTTCAAGGCTGATGCTACAGGTGTGCGGGTCCATTCGGGGTTCTTGCTCTGGCGACGCAAGTGTTCGAGCGTCACATGGTTCAAGCGCCACATGAGTACGGGGGAGGTCGCAATGCTCTCGTCACGTGGGAAACAGAATTGTAGCCGACAATCCACCATTCGGTCGGTTGGCAAGCCGTAGCGATCCTCCATGGCTCGTTATGATGCTCTGAGCAATTGTTAAGCCAAGTCCAGACCCCCCTGTCTCGCGGCTGCGAGATGTCTCGATGCGGTAGAATGGGGCGTAGACCTGATGGAGTTTGTGCTCCGGGATGCCCGGACCTTCATCTTCGATGGAAATTGTGATGCTGTTTTCGGTGGCAACCACTCTTACTCTGGCCAAATTGCCATACTTGATGGCGTTGCCGATTAGATTTGTGAGGGCGCGTTTAAGGGCTAGTCGCCGGCCACTGAACACCGCCTTTCCTTGGCGCTCTACTGAAACAGTGAAACCACGATCACTAAAGTCATCGCAGATTGTGTCGATGATGGCGCCGATATCGAGGCGCTGCTTCTTTTCTCCGGTATGGTCGCTCCGTAGGAACTCGAGTGACGAGTCGATCATCTGAAGCATTTCATCGAGATCGGCTTCAAGGTCGCGGCGCCGGTCGTCGCTCTCCAACTCCTCGATCCGGAGCCGTAGTCGAGCCAAGGGTGATTTTAGGTCATGGGATACGGCCGCTAACATCAGCGTGCGTTCATCGACGAGTTTCTTCACGCGCTGCTGCATTTCATTAAACGCGGTTGCAAGTTCACGGACTTCTTTTGGCCCCGCGACCGGCAATGGCTGCGACTCGCTTGCTGCATAGACTAACTTGGCCTTATCGGCACAATTTCTAATCGGTCGGGTGACGCTGCTGGCCATGCCGAACGCGATGCCTAAGACACCAACAGCCATGAATCCCGTCGAAATAACAATTGCGCGCAACGATGAATGCGGCCCTTCGAATAGTGCGATGTTGGTATTCACCCAACCACCGTCGGCGAGTTTAATCGACACAAGCGTCAGATGAGGGTCGGCCCGCTTGGCCGACCCTTCTGGTGGTGCGCCAACGATCACCTCCCCTTCCCTTCGGTCATTTATTCGCTTGACGAGCTCAGAGCGGAGATCGAAGGGCAAACCTTCCAAAACAGCCGGTGCAACGGCCAGAGGCACTAAACTGTAGTGAACTTCGAGCGCGCCACCAGAGAGAGTATGTGCAGCGGCCTCCCGGTCGGCTGGCGGCAATCGACTAAGTGTTGATTCAATTGCCATAAGTCGTTCTGCCGTGCGTGCGGCATTGGTGAGATTGACTTCGGAATTGAGCCCAAACTGGTAGGCCCAGATGCTCGCCAAGTGCAGAGCGATGAGCCCCCCAACAAGGATCGCGACCGTACGTCCAGCGATTGTATCTGGAATCAGCCTCATACTGCCTCACTTCGGGTATGACATTGCTTGGGAGAGTAGCGGGTACCCAGTAAGTTGTCAGTACGGCCTCATCGGTGGGATTGGTCATACCCGCCTGACGGTTGGCACAAACATGTAGCCGGCTCCTCGCACCGTTTTAATCATCGCGTTTTGGCCGTCGCTTTCAAGCTTTCGCCGAAGGCGACTGATCTGGACATCGATACTTCGGTCGAAACCGGTCGCCACGCGATTGCGAGAGAGATCAAGCAACTGTTCTCGCGTCAGTACGCGCTGCGGGCTTTCGACAAAAGCCAACAACATGTCGTATTCGCCTGTGCTGAGGTCTATGACGACGCCGTCAGGATTTGAAAGTTCGCGCTTGCGAGTGTTGAGTACCCAATTTTCAAACTGATATGCGTTGCCGCTTAGCGGCTGGACCAGATTTGGCGAAAGCGCAGCGCGGCGCAACAGCGCGCGGACGCGAGCAAGAAGTTCGCGCGTGCTAAAGGGCTTGAGGAGATAGTCGTCAGCGCCCATCTCCAATCCGACGACGCGATCCGTTTCATCGCCCTTGGCGGTCAGCATCATGATCGGCGTCGAGGATGTTTTGCGCAACTCGCGGCAGAGGTCCAGGCCTGACGGCCCTGGTAGCATGACGTCTAGAATGATCAAGTCAAACACGACGAGTTTTAGTGTGTCATTCATCTCACGGCCGTCGCGCGCACCCGTTACCCGGTAGCCTTGCCCCCGGAGAAATTTTGCGACGAGCTGGCGCAGCTGACCGTCATCATCCACGATCAGTATGTGCGCATCCGTACTCGATGGCGGGGGACTGCCGCTCTCGCGTTCTGCGTGGGGGTCGACGGCGGATGCGGACATGGGAGCCGATGCTGGGCTGACATTGAAGTTGGTTAGCGCAAAGTTCTGCCTACGTCGCCCTTCACGTTAACGCAGCCAGATTTGTGGGGCTCATTTGCCCTTCTTAAGCGTCATGACCGTCAACTGACCGTTCACTTTGTCGGCCGTGAAGGTCACGGAGTCACCTGGCTTGGCCGCTTTCAGCAATGCTGGATCGGCCGCCTTGAATACCATCGTCATCGCATCCATAGACAGGTTCGGGATCGCCTGGTGATCAATGCTGATCTTGCCAGCCGCTTCGTCGACTTTGGTTACTGTCCCGCTCACGGATGGCAGCGTCGCAGCGTCCTTCTCGCCGGCCTCTTGTGCGGCCCCACCTTGCGTGGCGGGCTCCATCGGCTTATCCGATGCGGCGCCCGCCATGGCCACGCTGCTCAGAAAAGTTAGCGTCAGCGCCGCGGTCGAAACGGCAAATGTACGATTCATGCTCCATTACTCCTAGTAATATCAGCAATGATTGTGCCAGCTACTTGGCTGTGACGGTGACGACACCCTTCATTCCGGCTTCCGAGTGACCTGGTATGAGGCAGGCAAACTCAAAGGTTCCCGTCTTCGAGAATCTCCATAAGATTTCGCTTGTTTCCGCTGGGTTCACGCGACGGCCGTTCGGCTCATCGTGCTCCATCTCAGGATTCTGCTTCATGGCCTCGCTATGCTTCGCGTTTTTCTCAACGCTGTCGAGCATGAACTCGTGGTCAAGTGCGCCCTTGTTCAGAAGAATGAACTTCACTTGATCGCCAACTTTTACGCTAATGGAGGCAGGATCGTAGGCCATCGTGCCGTCACCCTCTGTCATCGCGACATCAATGACCCGAAACGGCTTGGTAGCATCACCGGGTTCTCCGGCGGCAAATACCCGGTGGGTGTGACCGTTCATGCCGGGTTCGGCCGAGGCCCGGGCGACAAGCAGTCCGGTTAAAAGACCAGAGGCGAGCAAATACGCTGTACCTCGTTGAACGAATACACTCGTCATGGGAGCACCCTCACTAAGCGCAGACTACCCTGCGCATAAGGATTGATCATTAGGCGCCCACACCTTCGGAATCATTGCGCAATTGTTACAAGTTTTTTCAGAGCGCGTGTTCAAACGAAGCAAACACTATTGGTCGCGGTCGTGCAGTCGCGAGATCTGCTGCTCCTCCGACGGCGTGCGGAGCTGTCCAGCGCGATTCGCGCCTGCCCTTGTGAACCGAGTAATGCCTAGAGTCTTTCCGACTTGAATTGAATCACGGGGGATTCCCAAATCGGTCGCGATCTGATTCAAACTGCATGCTGGATACGGAGGCCAGCATGCATGGCTCGACCTTACTCAATCGACCTGCGTGAGCGTGTGGTGGCGACGGTAGCGGGCGGTCAACCCTGCCGGGCGGTTGCAGAACTGTTCGATGTGTCTGTGGCCAGCGTTGTGAAGTGGTCGCAGCGGGCCCGGGCGACGGGAAGTGCTGCGGCCAAGCCGATGGGCGGCAAGCGCCCGTATCTGCTCGAGGGCCAGCGCGACTGGCTGCTGGGACGGCTCAGCGAGAAGCCCGATCTAACGCTTCACGCGCTTCTGGCCGAACTCGCGGGCCGGGGCGTCGAGGTCTCGTGCGACACGCTCTGGCGCTTCTTGAAGCGCGAGGGCATCAGCTTCAAAAAAAACCGTCTTCGCGGCCGAGCAGAACCGTCCTGACATCGCGCGCCGCCGCGCGTGGTGGAAGCGGCACCAGTCGAAAATTGACCCTGGCCGCCTCGTCTTTATCGACGAGACCTGGGCCAAGACCAACATGGCGCGCACGCATGGCTGGTGGAGGCGCGGGACACCGCTCAGAGCCCATGTTCCGCACGGCCACTGGCGGACGATGACCTTCCTTGCCGCGCTCAGGTGCGATGGAATTACCGCGCCCTGCGTGTTCGACGGCCCCATCAACGGCGAGAGCTTCCGCGCCTACGTCGAGCAGCTTCTTGTCCCCACACTCAGGCGCGGCGACATCGTCGTCATGGACAATCTCGGTTCACACAAGAGCGGTGCAATCCGAAAGGCGATCAGGGCTGCCGGCGCGCGCCTCTTCTACCTTCCGCCCTACTCGCCCGACTTGAACCCCATCGAGCAGGTCTTCGCCAAGCTGAAGACCCTGCTGCGAAAGGCTGACGAACGCACCATGGAGGCCGTGTGGAAGAGGATCGGAGCCCTCCTCGGATGCTTCACGCCCAACGAATGCGCCAACTACTTCCGCAACAGCGGTTACGCTTCAATCTGAGTCAGAAAGGCTCTAGTGGCCGGAATGTCCACTCGGCTTGATCGCTTTGACCTCAATTTCGGTCGGTGGCGAGGCGGATGCCGGTGCCGCGGGTGCACGAACTGGGTCGGCGAGCTTCGCCGGATCGCCGGTCCACTTGTAGGCCACGGTTCCTTCCGGATTTTTGTACCACCCTGGATCTCTGTAATCGTTGCGATCGAGCCCGTCGCGGACTTTGACAACCGAAAACATTCCGCCCATTTCGACTGGGCCGAACTGTGCGAATCCGGTCATCATTGGTAGTGTGTTGTCAGGCAGCGGCATTTCCATTTCGCCCATGTCCGCCATGCCTGCCCCGCCCATCGGCATGTAGCCTTTGACCATTCCGCTCATGCGCTTCTTCAGCTCAGATTGATCGACGCCGATAAACGTTCTCAAATCGTGCCCCATGGTATTCATCGTGTGATGTGACTTGTGGCAGTGTATCGCCCAATCCCCCTCATAGATGGCGTCGAATTCATAGGCGCGCATCTGCCCGACCGCGCAGTCGATCGTGACCTCAGGCCAGCGCGATTCAGGCCGTGTCCATCCGCCGTCCGTGCATGTCACCTCGAAGTGATAGCCGTGCATGTGGATTGGATGATTTGTCATCGTCAGGTTTCCGAAACGTACGCGTACCCGATCGCCCTTGCCCACGACCAGCGGATCAATGCCAGGAAACACGCGACTGTTCCAACTCCACAAGTTGAAGTTCAACATCTGCGCGATGCGCGGGACGTATGAGCCTGGATCGATATCATAGGCGTTGAGCAGAAACACGAAGTCGCGATCGACGCGCATGAACTTAGGGTCTTTAGGATGAACGACGAAAAAGCCCATCATGCCCATCGCCATCTGGACCATTTCATCGGCGTGTGGGTGGTACATGAAGGTGCCGGACTTGGCGATCTGCCACTCGTAAACGTACGTTTCTCCAGGCTTGATGTGCGGCTGGTTGAGCCCGCCAACACCGTCCATGCCGCTTGGCAAGATCTGTCCGTGCCAGTGGATTGTCGTATGCTCGGGTAGATTGTTGGTGACAAAGATGCGAACCTTGTCGCCTTCGACAACCTCAATCGTCGGGCCGGGTGATTGCCCATTGTAGCCCCACAAATGCGCTTTCATGCCCGGCGCCATTTCGCGCACGACGGGTTCGGCGACGAGATGGAACTCTTTCCATTCGCCATTGATCCTCGGCGCCAGCGTCCAGCCGTTTAGCGTCACGACAGGCTGATAATCATGTCCGGTCGTTGGAGCGACCGGCGGTTGGGTTGCCGCAGATGTCTGGAACTGTGCTTCGGGAACAGCTGCGTGAGCCGGGCGGCCGGTCACTTTGGCAGCCCCCAGCAGCGCAAGACCGCCAGTGGCCGCCATCATATCTCTGCGCGTAACAAGCATATCTTGGGTCCTTTCGTCATTATCCACCACCGGCGCCGGGCGCTATGGCTTGAGCTGACGCTGTCTCTCGTCCACCGACCACTGCGGTGTGGAGATCAACCTTGGCCAACCAGAAATCCCGCCGGGCATTGACCGCCAGTATGTTCGCATCGATGCGCGCTCTTGCGTCAGTCAGCAGCGCAAACACATCGACAAGCATGCCATTGTAATTGAGAAGCGTCTGTTCGCTGATGATTTGGCGTAACGGTAAGATTTCACGTTCGTAGTGACGCACCACGTCGTAGTTTCCGCGGTAGGCCTGATAGGCTTGACGGGCTTCGGAGCGGACGTTGACGGCCTTATCAATAACGCGGTTGACAGCGCCCATGTAAATTTCCTCTGCCCGGCGCATGCGCACTTCCCCGAAATCATAGATCGGGATTTGAAAATCGACATCAAGACCGCGCCAGCGGATTTTTTCGGTTCGCCGGGCCGTCGTCTTAGTGAGGCTGGGACCCGGCGCGAGCGTGTAATCGACATCAGTCACATCGGCTTTTTCAAGCCGGCGAATGCCGCGCACATCCAGGACGTCGACAAAGCGCGTTGTGTGCGTCAAACCGAATTCCTTTGCCAGGATCGCCACCTCCATGCGGGCAATCTCTAGGTCAACTCGACACAAGATCGCCTCGGTCTCGATATCATTGTCGACTTTCGGTTTTGGCGGCAGGGCGGGGAGCTTGTCCGGCAGCTTGTACTTGATCTGCGCGCCCCAAAGCCCAAGCGCCTGGTTCAGGCGTTCGCGCTCGAGACGCTGACTGAGACGTGCTTGCGCCAGCTGGCCACCCACTTCGGCCGTGAAAGCATGCTCTCGCGCCTGATCGAGCTTGGCCATGCCGCCGGTCTCGCCTAGTTTCTTGGCAAAATCTGATACGGTCTCGGCCGACATGAGCGCCTGATCGAGCAGCTTTACGAGTTCGTTTGCTGCGACCGCGCGATAGTAAGCGCGCCTTGCGTCAGCTGCGATCCTGAGCGTCGCCTCGGCCGCACGCTGTTGCGCCTGGAGGAAGCGATCCTCGGCAATTTCGCGCCGCCGCGGCAGCGTGAGCAGGCTCAGTACGTTTTGTAAAATCTGCGCTTCGAGTTCGATCGAGGACGGCTGCACGAGCCGCGACAATGTAACAACCGGTGACGGTGGCAAACTGGCCTCGACCATCACGGCTTCGGATACGCCCAACTCGTTATACGCGGCTTGAAGGGCGCGATTGTTCAGAAGAGCAATCCTGACGGCGGCGTCTGCGGTCATCGTGCGCGACAACAGGTCGGCAACCTTTGCCTGAGCGGCGGCGGCCTCGTCCTTGCTCCGTATTTTGGTAACGTGTTCGCCAATCGCGCCCGTCGTGAAAGCGTTGACGATACTCATGCCCCCATCAGGCGAGAAGTTTGCACAACCGCTAAGGAGGAGAATAGATGTCAGTGACGGCGATATCACGCGGAACCTCGTACGCATTGTACAACGTCGGCTTGAAATCATCAGCTCGTCCCCCCCCCCCGGTCTGCTCAGACCTGCCGTGCTTGCCTCAGCGGTCACGGCAGCCGGCATTAAATCTAGTGCTGCATGCCCGGCATCGGTGCCATTGCAGGCGGCTCAGGCGGCGGTGCCGGCGGCGCTTGTGGCTGCTGCTGTTGCGGTTCGACGGGTGCGGCCTCTAGAGGTGAGACACGCCGGTTGATGTCGCCCCAAGGCAAAGGTTCGACGGGTCGGTAACTCTTGACACCTGTGACTACCGATCCGTAGCCGCTGCTCGGAACTTCAATGGGTTCGTCCGGCATTGGACCCGAATTGGGCCAGTCAGGTGCGCTGCTTCCCCACCCAGTCAAGAGGACGCTTAAAGCCGCCAAGATGGTTGTCCGTTGGAGCACAGAGTACCTCCAATCTGCATCGTCAGTGTCGAGCCGGAATCAGATTCTATCGAACAGTAGGATGGACGGCGCTACCATGTGTTGTGAAATTGTTACGGTTTGTTTCAGCGGCATTCTCGCAACATCGTACTGTGGGTTTTGTTGAAGTGCCCGGGTCAGCGGAGTAAATGGTCGGATTGAGGCTCCTTCGGCAGTCGTTCCGCTCGGCTGCAATTCCCGCTGGGGGCGAACGGCGGGAACCGCGCGATTGTTGACCCGCAGAGCACGCCGCGAGGATTGGGTCTGATTTTTGCTTATTTGGAGGCAGTCAATGGGGTTCGAGCCACACGTTCTCGTTGTTGATGATGATCGTGGGATACGAGAGCTTCTGTCACGGTATCTGCGGAAGAACGGCTTGCGCGTTGACGTGGCGGCCAATGGCCGTGAAATGGAATCTCGACTGAGCGAATCCAAGATAGACTTGGTGGTCCTTGATCGGGTCATGCCGGGTGAAGATGGGCTGACGCTCTGCCGCGATTTAAGAAGTCATAGTCGCGTTCCGATCATTATGCTGACGCTTCTCGGGGCGGACACGGATCGAATATCGGGCTTGCAGATGGGCGCCGACGACTATGTGCAGAAGCCGTTCAATCCCGAGGAACTCTTGGCTCGCATCAGGGCTGTCTTGCGGCGCGCCAACGAACTTCCCCTGCAGGCGGCTCTGAAAAAGGACGCTGTGCTCAGGTTCGCTGGATGGACGCTGGATCTGGGCCAACGTCGCCTCCTGACGCCAGCTGGCGCTAAGGTTGCGCTAACGGATGGGGAATTCGACCTGTTGGTTGCATTCGCCGAGCATCCCCAAGTCCCATTGTCTCGTGATCAACTTCTCGATCTGGCCCGGGGACGCGAGGCCGCCGCATTTGACCGCGGGATTGACATGCAGATAACGCGCCTGAGGAGAAAGATCGAAGCCGATCCCGCAGAGCCTGAGTTCATCAAGACAATCCGCAACAAGGGGTATGTGTTTACCCCGAAGGTGTTTGAGCAGGCGAATGTATAAGGTTCTCGACAGTGTCCGAGGCAGGCTCCTCTTTATCGTTCTGTTATTCGCATCGATTTCGCACCTCGCCGGGCTTTGGCTCTACGTTCAGCAAAGTGATGCGTCGACAAATCTCCTGCACGATGCTCTTCTCGCAGATCGTATTTCACTCGTCTCCAAGCTCGTGGAGAAATCACCCCCTTCTGATGTCCCGGCGCTATTGGACGTATTGAGCAGTGCCGTCGTTGGCTTTTCGCTTCCGAATGAGGCTGTCGCCGGTGATAAGCTACCCGAGGGCTCGCGAGCTCACTTGCTCGAGCACTTGTTGAGCGTGTTCCTCAATCAGCCGTCACATGACGATATTCAGATGATGTTTTCGTCATCGGGCGAGTTGGCCGGAACAGCCGCACTCCTCAGCACCATTAACAACTCTGTCCACGAAGAAATACATCATTTGCCGGCCGCGGCGCTTGCAGAGATTCGCTCAACAGGAATTGCGGAAATACATATCAAGCTCCGTAATGGTGTGGTGCTTCATGCAGCGGCGCCATTGCTTGGCGTTAGACCCTTTTCACTTTGGAAGATTGGCGGATCGCTGGCCATCATGCTGATCATGATTTTGCCGCTAGCGATTTGGATACTCTCTCGCTGGACCGCGCCCCTGACGGTTCTTGCGTTAGCGGCGGAACGCTTGGGAAGAGATATTCATGCTCCGCCCTTGAGTGAGGACGGACTCTTGGAAGTTCGAACTACCGCGCATGCCTTCAACATTATGCAAGAGCGAATCCGGCAGCTTGTCCAGGATCGCATCGCAATCGGTGCCGCAATTGCTCATGACCTTGGCACGCCGGTGACGCGGCTTTGCTTGCGCGCCCAAGAGATTGCTGATGTCGAGACACGGGAACTTATTCTTGGCGAACTCAGTCAATTGCGCCGTATGATTATCGAGACACTGTCCTTTGCTCGCATGGATCTCACTGCTGAGAAAACCGAGATTGTCGATTTGACGTCTTTGGTCCAACGCGTGTGTGACTCCCAAGCTGATGTCGGCGGGGATGTGGTCGTCGATGGGCCAGCGCACGGTGTCACTCGAACCAAGCCAATGGCACTGCACAGGATACTCTCCAACGTAATCGAAAACGCGGTAAAATATGGCAAACGCGCTCGTGTGGCGATTGTTGAACACAATCAGTCTTTCGAACTTATAATCGATGATGATGGTCCAGGGATACCGGAGGCTATGCTCACAGAGGTCTTCGAGCCATTTCGGCGCCTCCAGCAAGAAGAGAATGGGACGCAGGGGACCGGCCTTGGCCTAACAGCGGCGCGCAGCTTGGTAAAAAGCATAGGTGGCGAGATCACCCTAGGCAATCGCCCCGAGGGCGGACTTAGGGTTTCAATTCATCTTCCAAAGTAGAACTGTATCCAGTCCAAGATAAAGTACTGTGTTCACTGCAAGCCACCTACAGCTTTGCAAGTTGCTCAAAGCGGTCGCAGCGAGTTCGGTTCATGGGACACGGGCCGCCGCCAAGCCGATGGGCGGCAAGCGGACGTTGCTGGACCAACACGACCGCGACTGCTGCTCGAGGGGTTGCGAGAGAAGCTCGATGCGAAGCCGAGGAGCGCAGCATCGCAGGCCTCGTCATGGCATCGGTGGCTGGTCATTTCTTGCCGGCCAAGTGCGCAACGTTTTTCCGCAACAGCGGAAGCGCTTCGATGTCAGCTGGGACGGCATCTAGGATGCACGCAATCATTTGAAACAATCCCGCAAACTCCATGTAGCGATGCTCCCTCAAAAAGCGATCCGACGCAAATCACCAAGCGGCCGTGCTCCGACTCTGGGAGACGGCGTGGTGACAGAAAAAGGGAGTTTTTCAGTATGTTGAATATTTCGAGAATTGCTGTCGTCGCCCTGGCCGCCGGCATGATCGCGGGGCCGGTACAGGCATCAACCGTGTGGCACTTCCCGTACAAGGGGGCACCGTTCGCCATGTCTCATGCGGGACCACGATCAGAATCTCCCAAGCCGAAGCGCCGAGGAAACAAACGTCGCGACCGGGTAAGTACCACGAGTGGGCAACTGACGATTGCGAGCCATAAGCCGCCTTACCATCCTTGAAGGCAGGCGCACATCCGGTCGGCACTCGACGCTATAAAATACGAGGTCGGGCTGTCTGATTAGATTTGCAAAGAAACGAACCCTCGGCCGTGATTTTGCTCCACTACGGCCCTGGTAAGTTCAAGGAGCAGATAAGGAGTTGAACATGAGAGTTGCTAAGCAAAGGAAGGCCGTTGTTGCGCTTGCCGCTTTAGGTCTGGTAGCCGGGTTTGCGCCAAGTGCCATGGCGGCGTCGCCCGAGGAGGTCGCAAGATGTAAGGCGATGGTGGAAAAAATGGGAGCCCCGGCCCCGCACGACCACGGCAAGGATAAAACCGGAGCACCGAACGCGATGACGTCAGAGCATGTTCGGTGTAAGGAAATTCTTGCACAGCCGGCCCATGGGCATAAGGAAGGCTCCAAGCACGAACAGAAGTAGCTGTCGTCGATTTGAGACGCGGCTTTCGTCGAGGCATCGCCACGCGGCGATGCCTCGACAGTGCTTTTGTCGGTTTAGGTGGATTATCAATCGACGTGACGAGGGGTTACGCCCTATGCGGCGGCGATAGTTTCTCTGGCCTAGTCAACGTTCTTCTGGCCTAGTCAACAAAGTCTCGCTGGTAGACCTACTGCGATCTACAAAAATCCTCCGATTTTTTGACGTTACATTAGGTATACCGCTACTCGCGCGCCGGTTCGTTCGTCCCGAAGTTTTACTCTTCGAGTTCTGCAAAAGATGCTGTCGAGCAGACCTGCCTCGAGTCGTGCGGCGCCATTTCGGTGCGAACCCAAGTCAGGTCGAGAAGTGCCGCGATCGGCCGGACCTGGTGATCGTCTGGTGCGATGGCCTTAAGATCGAATGCATAGGACAGCCAGTCCTGCTCACTGTGCTCTTCTCCATCATGGAACTGCTCCGTCGTTGGCCGCCTCACCGAGACGGAAATACGGTTTGCCCGCCCTCTCAAGCCAGATCTGCAACTGAATCGGTCGTAAGCCGCCGTTGCCATGGGATTTCCATTCTTGGTTTGTCATCTGAACGGCTAAGTAACCCTTCTACCCGGAACCTTCGCGGCACAGAGCAGTTCTTTGTGCTAGAGGATTTCTGGAATGGCAGCCGCTCAGAAGGCCAAACTTTATCGGATGATCGGCCCGCCGCACATGTGGCCCTGGGCCTAAAAGCACTCGACCGTTTGAGGCGGCATCCGTCATTATGGCCGTATACATCGAAAGGCGGGAATTGATACGCGCCTGTGTCGGCGGCGAATGCAACGTACCGCTTGGCTTCGTCTCACTGACAGAGAACCTGATGATGGTCGGAAATGGCGGTGCGGATGGTTCTGAAGCCCATGGCAATGGCCATGGGGCCCTGACGAGGGAGATATGATGTTTCACCAATACCAGACTCGCCATGTGCACGGCGAGGAAGAGCACGGTTTGCACGGCCGTTCCTACCTGATGTTTTGGGTGAACATGGCCCTTGGACTTGTCGCGATGTACGTTGTCATGTTCAGCATGATCGACGGCTTCCGCGACTTCAGGAACAACCTGAACATGCTCTACATGGCGGTGACCATGTGGGCCCCCATGGGCATCTTAATGCTGGTGACGATGCAGGGCATGTACCCGAACAGAAAGGCCAACCTGGCGCTCTGCGTTTTTTTCACCGTGCTAACGGCCGGGTCATTCTGGGCGACCCGCACCCAGTTCGTGATCGAAGATCGCCAGTTCATCGCATCAATGATTCCCCATCACTCCGGGGCGATTCTGATGTGCAGGGAAGCGATCCTCTCCGATCCTGAACTCGTGTCGCTGTGTGGCGAGATCGCTAAGGCCCAGCGCGAGGAGATCGAGCAGATGGAGAGAATTGCCGCAAGGATTGGGGTCAAGTGACCCCACTGCGCCGGAACAAGCCACTCACTCACCCTAATCCATGGGCGCCTTGGGATCAAAAACGAGGGTTTAGGCCCGCTGAGGCTCTCCTTCTCAGTCCCGGACAGTGGCCGTCGATGGCACGAACAGCGACTATGAGGAACGGTGAGCGAATGGCCCTCAGGGTTGCTGCCGACGGCGATCATCAATATCGTTCCGTTTGAGCCGCCCAATTCCCTAAGTTCCGCAGATGGATTTGCCGACTATTATAACATGTATTTATTGGTCCATCATAAGGGATGAACTTCGCTGACGGCGTCTGTCAATCAGAACCTTTGAGAATCAATGGTGTTTGTACCAGCCTACGCCACGAATTTCGTTCCAAGAATCGGTTTGATGACAGAGGTGGCATTGCTCAACGCGCGCATGCTCCTGTCCAGCGACGATCTTTGAAACCATTTCGAAGTGGCCCATGTAGTGGCTTGGCGGCGCTTGGTGACATTGAGCGCAGTCGGTTGAATTCTGAGACGGATGCTGAAAGCTGGAAATCTGCCATGTCGATGTCACATGGCAGGCCGCACATTCGACCCCGAAGAGATCGCGATGTGGGCTCTTATTGCTATGGCATTCAAAGCAATAGAGCTGTGACCTGTTGGACGCGTGCGCAGCATCAGGCGGGCTGGCTACTTCTTGGTGTTTTTCGCGACCAATGGCAATTAGCGCGTCGTGCTGCATCTGAGTAGGCCGCACCTCATTCTGGTGCTCAATGTGGCAAGCAGTACACGATCCCACAGTTGCATGAAAAGCCGTCGATTGGCGCGCTAAGGTGACGGTGTTTGTGGCATGGCATGCGATACAGGCGCTCGCGCTTACTCCGCGGAGTGGAGTGTGGCAGGTCTCGCATTTCTCAGCCAAGAAAGCGTGTCTCGCAGAAAGCTCGCCCGGGCTCACAAAATTCGACCATTGCGGCACCGCTGAGGATCCGTGGTTGTAGACCGTGCTAATGACCGCCGCGGCGCCTGTCATCGTTGCCGTAATCAAAACGAGGTAGGTGAGCATCTTCCGGTTCATGGAAGCCACCGAAGCCCGTAGTAGAGGCCGCTGCTGATGTGCAGCAGCAAGAGCCCGCAAAAGATAATCGAGGCGATGCTATGCACTACCATCCAGCGTCCAGTGATCCGCTTTGCTGCCTCGCTGAGGGTCAGCGAATACTCGGCATCCGCAATGGCGTCGACGAGGCCCAGGATTGGCACGGCTGGTACTGCTGTTGAGCGCTCAGACGCTGGGCCTAGGCGTGGCAAGATACGGTCGTAAGCGGATCGCAAGGTGCCGAGCAGCGCCTGTCGTTGACGCACCTCGCCGGCAATGTGACTGAGGTAGTAGCGCCCGACAAAGCCTGTACCCACGACCACCAGAATGTCGAGCATGAGAGCAATCCCGAGTACACTGCGATAACTATGGCCGGAATGCAGGATCGCAAACAGAGCCGCTAGCAATCCGCCGTAGATGTGAAAGCTAAGAAGGCGCCCTAGTGAGATATGCTGCGTGACGCGGGCCTTCACCCACGGGATGTATTTAATCGCCGGATATAGGAGAACCAGCAGGAAAAGAATTGCCGCCGTAATGCCCAATGCGCCTCCGGCTAGGCTGCCAGGGAATCTCGGCGAGGCATGGAGTATATAACCGGGTGCCAACAGTAGCAGCAGCGTCCCCAGGGCCAGCACGATCACCTTTTCTTGGTCGTTCATGTCACGTCTCGTGGTTTAGCTCAGGCGTCAACCGTAACGTTGCCCATTGAGCGCGCCTGGCAGGCAAGGATCATGCTGGATGCTTTGTCTTCGTCGGTTAGTGCATCCTGGACCTCCATGACCACCTGGCCGGCCAGGAGTCTGGTTTTGCAGATGCCGCAGGTCCCAACACGGCAGGAGTAGTCGATCGGCACGCCAATCGACTCGGCTACTTCCAGCACTGTCCTGTCTGGAGGAAACGGCACCGTCTTGGCGGACCTCGCAAATGACAGCGTTGCCACTGCAGGGCCCGGATCGGCGTTGTAGGGGAGTGGAACTCCGGGCGTATCTTCGTTGTGCTCGATGTTCTGTAGCAACTCGATGATTGCCGTTGGCGGTGGCGGCGCAGGCGAAGGTTGAGATGCTGGGACAGCGCCTTTGGCAGGGCCGAACGCTTCGGTCTTGATCTGGTCGGGCGGCACACCAAGCTCGGCCAGGATACGGCGAATAGCGTCCATCATTGGCGGCGGTCCGCAGAGGTGGACCCGCCGCGTCTCAATGCCGGGAACCGCGCGCATGATGGCATCTTTGCTGAGTGGGCCTTCCAAGCCCATCCAAGCAGTACCATCGGACCGCATAGCGACAGCAGCCGCGACATGAAGTTTTGGCCATCGACGTTGGAGATACTCGAGTTCTTCGCGGAAGATAAACTCTTCTAGGTTGCGAAGCGCAAAAACCAGAAATATCTCGCCGGGCCATGTCACGTCCGTGAGATATCTGATAATGCACATCATGGGCGTGATGCCTACGCCGCCGGCGATCAGTACGATGCTGTCCGCGTTGCCGCCGTCGAATGTAAAGGCACCTGATGGGCCTTTGACCTGTATCGTATCTCCGGCGGACACTACGTCGTGCAGGTAGCGCGAAAATTCGCCCTCGTCCTCACGCTTGACAGTAATCTCGACAAAGGACGTGCGTGTCGGCGGGGACGCAATGCTGTAAGCACGGCGGATGGTCTTGCCATCCACTGTCGCCGACATGGTCAGAAACTGCCCGGGCACGAAGGTGAAAGGTATGCGCTCAAATCCTGGGGCCACGAGCCGGAATGTCTTCACATGAGGTGTCTCGCGGTGGATGGCGGTGACGCGCATTGCACCCGACCAAGTACTGCTTTTTGGCTTCACAGTTTGGGCGAGTGAGGTAACTTCAGCAGCTTCGAACTGCGCCGGCGGCGGCGCGGGAATTGACGGTACTTGCGCACGTTGGGCCGCTGCCGAAGCGCTTGTCAGGCGGTTTACTAGAGCAACTGACCGGCGGTGACGGCCTACGGCCATTGCTGCTAGGGTTAGCGTGAATAAAGAAACCGCCACCATGGACATGATGTGGAGCCAGTTCAGCCCAAACAAACCTGCTGAGCCCTCGGCTGATACTTCGGCAGGCCAGAGATTCATTTGGTCGCGGAAGTAGGTCAGGGCTATCTGGCGCGGAGCTTGGCCTCCTGCTAGGGCGCGCAAGCCTGCAGTTCCACTTTCCACA
This sequence comes from Hyphomicrobium sp., assembly GCA_022841965.1. Classification (GTDB taxonomy): domain Bacteria; phylum Pseudomonadota; class Alphaproteobacteria; order Rhizobiales; family Hyphomicrobiaceae; genus JAGVSR01. Next base: position 79,788 of record JALHQM010000001.1, read on the forward strand.
ACCGCAAGCGCAGCGCGCAGGCGCGAAACAGCTGCAGTCGCTGCTGCTGTGTCGTTGTTCATTATCGCCAGTTGGTAGTCACCGTAGGCTTGGACGAGCGAGGTATTGCCCGCACCGATACGGTCGCGTGCGTCGGCCTCGATTCTGGCGCGCGCTTCCGGCGTCATGGCCGGGAGCTCCATCAGTTGGGGATAGAGCTGTTTGCTGTACGTCCCGCCCATCGTACCTCCCATCATGTCTTGCATGCCGCGCGGGGCTGGAGGAGCGGCGGACGGGACTTGAAGCGGCGTTGCGACGGAGGGGGCGTCGGCGGGGACGGGCGATTGATTTCCATGATGCGCCGCGTGGGGATCGAGCGCCAGCGCCTTGATGGGAGTTAAGCAGACGATCAATGCTACGGCGACTGCGACTTTTCTGGCGGCAGTCAAGGCAATTGTAGGGATCACGATCCATTGCATAAGTGGAGATAATCCGGTCCCAATTATAGGGACCACGGGCATGAGAGAAGAATATGCCCAGCTTTCCCTAACTACAATATTGAGCCACTCGCTGAAAATCGTATAGCCAACACCCAAGCAGAGGGTAAGAACAAGGACAGAATTGTGCCGTTCGCCCGGCCAGTTCTTTGTGCCAGCAAAGATGAGGGCGATGATGAGCGCGGCGAGAGCAATCAACGCATCGCCAAAAGTGCAATGAACAACGGCAAAGGCTATTTCGCGTGCCGTCCCGATCGTCCAGATGGTGTAGAGTGGAAGTTGCAAAATCTCCCAGATGAGATTCGCAACCATTATCACAGCCATATATGTGCTAATAGCACGGAGCCAATCTGGCGGCGCGGGGTGCGGCGGAGGGAATTCGCTCGATCTCATGTCACTTCCGGCGATCGAGCCTCGAGAAATAAGCTGAAGAAGATGTAGTTGATGAGCACGGCCGCAATCAGCACGGAAACAAGTGTCAAAAGCCACCCGCTGAGCCCCATGCTCCACATCATGGAGCGATTTGTCATCACGTCTCGCACGTTCCCAAGGTCCGCCATCTCGTCACTGTATGTCGATCGTATGTGCCGAAAGTCGCGTCAAACTGACCGAGAACCAACTGAAGATGACAACATCAATCAGCGTTGCCAATGTGGCCTGCACCATCACAATCACCTCAAATATTGATAGTGCGTTGGTCCCCCGCATCCAATCGACGAACGCGTAAATGACGACGAAGAGGGGGAGCAGGGAGAACAGGATCTCGATCATGGTGTGCATCGCGCCACCGCGCGGCTGGGCCAGAACGGATCTCGCCTGCCAAGCTACGTAAAGCAATGCAATGACACCGACCCAGGATACGTGCCTCATCGCCTCGTCAACGTCCGGTAGCTCTGGTGAATGTCCCCACCACAGAACGTACAAAAGCAGGGTAGAAAGGATGAGCGGCGCGCCGTGATTGAGCAGGAACGCAAGGAGACCGAGTCCACTGCTATGTTTAATCGGCGCTCCGCCGGCTTCCTGATGAGAACTCTTCATATCACGACCGCCTCATGAACTGATTGTTTGCAGTGAAGATCAATACTCAGCTCAGGTCGGAGCCCCGGTTAATCTCGAGATGCGAGGAAAAAAGCCGGGAACCCGAGCGGTGTACTTTCGATAGACATCACCGAATTCGGTGAAAGCCTCGCGCTCTTCTTGGTGTGCCAATCGAATATACATCCACACGAGGACGGGAAACATGAGCAGTGTGAGAATTGTTGGCCACTGCAGAAGAAAGCCAAACATAACCATGATAAAGCCTATATACTGGGGATGCCGGACATAGGAATAAGGACCGGTGGTCGCGAGCGACCTTTCGCGCTGTGCTCTATACAGGACGTACCAAGCATTTGAAATCAGCATGAATCCACCCGCAATGAAGACAAAGCTAAGAATATGGAAGGGCCCGAAATGTGGGTTTGCTTTCCAGCCGAAAATCATCTCGAGCAAATGTCCGGCATCGTGAGACAGCCAATCCACGGTCGGGTATCGGCTCTGTAACCAGCCAGACATGAAATATATGGTCAACGGAAATCCGTACATCTCTGTGAACAGTGCCACAAGGAAGGCGCTGAACGCGCCGAACGATCGCCAGTCGCGGGCGGTTTTCGGTTTGAAGAATGTGTATGCAAACACGATGAACACTATCGAGTTGATGAGGACCAGGCTCCACAACCCATAGGCAGACACTGGCTCGTTCATGACTTGCCTCTTTCCGTTTCCACTTGATTTTCGGTCGCCTCTTGAGCGCCAGAGTTGTCTTGATCGCTGTGTTGTCTATGTCCACTGTGGTCCCCGTGCCCGAACATGTGAAGCAGTGGGCAGGCGAGAAGAAACAGGAAAGGCAGAATCCCCAAGACATGCGCCCTGTGCTCGGTGAAGAGCAGTGCTCCTCCCATAGCCAGAAATGCCCACAGAATGAAACCGCTACGCGAGGTCCAGAAGCCGCCACCGCCTCCTGTTTGATGACGCGCGTGTTCGTAGTTTTCCATTCGACGGTTCTCCGTGTTGTGCGGTGATTGCCGCGATCTTCATAGGTCGCAGTTTATGTGCAGTCGCACGCTGCGTGATCGCTCGGACAGGGGCCGACTCTCCTTTCTACTGAGGCATAGATCATTGTCTGGTTGCCGAATTATACGCGAAGGCGAAGACTGCACCCAAAGCAAAGCCAACCAGCGCCAAGCCGGCCAAACCAAACACAAACAAGTAGAGACTGAAGGGCTGTGTCGATTTCAGCGGCGCCAGGTCGAGGCCGTGAGCGAACGAGTTGAAGAATGTCATCACGCCGTCCGGCCAAATGGCGACCGCAGCCGCGCAAACAGTATTCAGAACGGAAAGTGTGATTGCGGTGGCTATGCCAGCCGGCAAAGGATCTATTCTATTCATAGAAAACTCCTTTTGTTGGCCACGAGTTCGATGTTCAAGCTGGACCGCTGGACCAGTTCAACGGCCCTATGACAGCCTGGACTACCTAAATTCATCAATTGGGTGCCTTTTGAGTTCTGGCGCCAGAGATGCAGAGATAAGGGCTGCTTTGACGATTTGCCAAATGCTAGCGAAGTCTTCGCGGCATGCCAAAGTGGTGGCATCGCTCGCAGTAGAAAGCATAAGCCAAGCCGCGAAAATTCTCGTGGCATAGGGCATTGCAAAGTTCGAACACTTTTCCGTACACAGGATCTTTGACGCCAATCATCTCGACACTCCTTCAATGGAACACCATTCCGGCGACATGAAATCCCGCGTCGGCATGAAGAACCTCCCCCGTGATCGAGGCACCATAGTCACTGGCGAGAAGGACCGAGACACGGCCGATCTCGCAGGCATCAACAGTCCTTCTCAGCGGAGCCTTGGCCGCGGCTTCGAGAAGCAGTTCGTCGAAATGTTCGATGCCAGAGGCGGCACGGGTTTTGACGGGGCCAGCCGATATTGCATTGACACGAATGCCCTTCGGTCCGAGTTCGTGCGCGAGATAGCGAACCGTCGCCTCCAGCGCTGCCTTCACTGGTCCCATGACGTTGTAGTGATCGACAACCTTCTCTGCACCGTAGTAACTGAGCGTAATGAGGGTCCCTCCTTGCTGCATTAGCGGCTCGGCGAGCCGCGCCATGTGAATAAAAGAATGACAGGAGATCAACATTGACTGGGTAAAACCTTCTGCGGAGCAATCCGTCAGGCGCCCGCGAAGGTCCTCCTTTCGTGCAAAGGCAACAGCATGGAAGATAACATCAACCGTCCCCCACTTCTCTTTGAGCGCATCGAACACGGTTTCGAGCTGACCTGGGGCTGCGACATCGCACGGCACCAGAATTTCGGCGCCGAGTTCCGTCGCAAGAGGCGCAACGTGCGGCTTGGCCTTGTCGTTCAAGTAGGTCATTGCGACGTCTGCGCCAGCATTTCTGATGTGCTTCGCCGCCCACCAGGCCAAACTGTCCGCGTTCGCCACACCAACAATGAGGGCCTTCCGTCCTTTAAGGTCGATAGTTTCCTTTGTCATTGTTTTCTCGATTTTCGATCGTCAGCGACTGACTTGTCTTCCACGACTATTGAACATTACTGACGAACATGGATCCCCATAGGCACAAACCGCTTGTCAGTTCGGCGTTCGCTGGTATTCGTTCGATCCAATACTGTGCAGCTTTTTCAGCCAGCTCGATTTGCATGACCTCACCCAGGCAATGGACAGCACGCCGTCTCGGGTTGAGGTGCGCATTCAAGAGGCCGATCGCCGGGAATATTTGTTGGACGGGCGAGCTTGGCGCTTTCGTGATGGATAAGTGCGGCGAGCGCTAGGGCCGTAAGCCGGGCCCGGGACTGGTCGGCACGAGAACTCAAGACGACGGGCGCTGACACACCGAGCACTATTCCGGCCGCAACCGCATCGGCAAGGTATTCCAGATTTTTCGCTAGAATGTTGCCGGAGACCAAATCAGGTACCAGCAGGATGTCGCATTGACCTGCAACCTTTGATGCAATGCCTTTTTCGTCTGCTGCACGGAGCGAGATCGCATTATCGAAGGCAAGGGGACCATCGATAACCGCGCCAGTGATTTGGCCACGCTGGCCCATCAGCGCCAGGCAGGCTGCGTCGATTGTAGAGGGGATCGCTGGATTGACCGTTTCGATGGCAGACAACGCAGCCACCCGTGGATTTTCGACGCCGAGCAAATGGCACAGTTCAATCGCGTTCTGAAGGATTTGCGCTTTGGCATTGACGTCCGGAGCGATGTTGATCGCGGCATCCGTGATGAAAAGCAGCTTTGAGTACGAGGGGATATCACACAGGAAAACGTGGCTTACCCTCCGACCCGGAAGGCGGAGGCCACGTTCGGAGTCTAAGATTGCGTGCATCAAAGCATCGGTGTGAATTTGGCCCTTCATGAGTACGTCGGCCTTTTGGTCGCGCACAAGCTTGACTGCCGCGGCGGCCGCACTCTCGTCGCTCTTTGCTTCGATAACGTGATCCGCGCTAACGCGGAGCCCAACTGATGCGGCAAGGTCGCGGATGACACGGGAATCGCCAATAAGGGTTGGTTCGGTCAGGCCGAGATCTCCGGCATCGCGCAAGGTCTCGAGGACGACCTTCTGGGCCGCATTCACGACAGCGACTCGAATGGGCGCCAAACCTCTGCTCCTTTCAATGAGGTCATTGAACTTGCGTTGTTCAAGGGTCATGAGCGGCTCGCCTCCTGTCCGAGTGCTGGATTGGCACTGAGCCGCAAGACGTGTCGCGCGATCATGTGTTCCTCGTCCGAGACAAGTGTTTGTACGGTCACGGCAGCCCCATGTGCCGAGATCGTAGCAGCGTTTGCCTGATTTGCTGCGATGTCGATCCTGAGGCCGAGATAGGCGAGCCCTTGGCAGATGTTCTCGCGTATTTCGGAAGCGTATGCGCCAATGCCACCCGTGAATACGAACCGGTCAATGCCCCCGAGAGACGCGGTAAGCGCCGCCAAGTGATGTCGCGCCCGATAGCAGAAAAGTTCGATCGCCTCCTTCGCTGGCGGGTCGTCACGGCGATTTAATAGTTCGCGCATATCGCTGGAAATACCGGAAACCCCGAGAAGTCCCGACTTTTTGTACAGCAGGTTCTGCACCGCGCCGGCATCCAGTCCCATTGCCGTCATAAGGTAGAGGACTGCGCCAGGATCAAGGTCACCGGACCTCGTCCCCATCATCAGGCCTGCAAGCGTGCTGAACCCCATTGTCGTCTCGACGCTCCGACCATTTCGGAGCGCACACATGGAAGCACCGTTTCCCAAATGCGCGACGATGATTCGCTCCTGCTCGACATTCACGCCCTGTTCGCGCAGTGTCCCGACGACGTACTCGTATGACAGGCCATGAAATCCGTACCTCCGAATTCCGCCATCTTGAATCGCGCGGGGTAACCCTGTGAGCCGCGCAAGCCGGGGTAGGGTGTGATGAAAGGCGGTGTCAAAACACGCGACTTGAAGAAGGCTTCCATCAATCTCCCGTATGGCCGAGATTCCGGCAAGGTTATGAGGCTGATGCAGGGGAGCCAGCGGGATCAGCCGTTTCAATCTTGCCTCAAGCTCTCGTGTCACGGGGAGCGGACAGTCGCAGTCTGATCCACCATGCACAACCCTATGGCCAACAGCGACAAGCGTTGGGGTAGCGGGTCGATTTTTTAGCGTGTTAAGCAGAAGGGCGAGCGCCTCGCGGTGGCTTGCGAGCGAAACTGGTGTTTCAACCAAGACCTTCCCAGTCGAGTCCTTCACACGCATTCGTCCCTGCGGCAGCCCGATACGTTCGAGGGCGCCTGAAAAGAGCCGCGGCATCTTACGTTCCGTCGCGAACAGGGCGAATTTGACGCTAGATGAACCGCTGTTGATCACCAGGATCGCGGTGCCGGATGACGAGGGCGTTTTCACTTTTTCTGTAGCTCTTTTGCTGTAGCTCTTTGTTGGTCGCAGCTTCATCAACGTCAACGACCGCGCAAGCGGTAGAACCATTGCGACGCAACACGTTATGCTTGTCATGCCAGTTTAGTCCTGGTCAGAACCATCCAGAACGCGCGGTACTGCGGACTGAAAAGGCTAGGATACCTATCTTTGCCCTTTCATCTTCAGCCACTCCGTGAGCAAGCCGATTTCAGCTTCTTGAGCCTTAATGATGCTTTCGGCCATTTTTCGGGTTTCGGGATCTTTGCCGAATGCGAGCGCCGTTCTTGCCATATCGATCGCGGCTTGATGATGCGGGATCATGCGTTTGACAAAGTCGACATCGGGGTCGCCGGTAAACGGCATTGTCATTTCCCGGGCCATCTTTGCAATAAGACTGTTGAATGCTTGGCTTGATGGCCCTGTGTCACCCTCTGGCTGAATGGCCATGCCGCCGCCTATCATCTTGTTATGCATCTCCTGCATCATCTTCATCATGGGCATCTGATCCCCGCTCGTCATTCCTCCCGTTGCCCCGGTTCCTCCCATTCCTCCCATTTCACCCATGTCTGCTATGCGATCCCCCACTCTACGTACTGTTTCCGACGGGCTCGATCGGTCAAGCTGGCCTGTTGGCGCCGCGGCCAGAGGGGGGCCGTCGTGCGAAGACGCAGCGGACACACCTTCTGTCGAAGCTAAAATCAGCCCAAAAATCACCGCTAAGGTTTCCGAACTTGCTCTTGTCGTCATGGCGCATGACCTCCAAATTTCTAACTCTCGTCTATTTTTGAACTTTTGAGCCACCGCAACAGCCGCCCGACTTCGCTGTGTCCTGGTGCTCATGGTTGGCGGATGCTGGAGCCTGTGGTTTTTGGCTGCCAACCGCCTTCTGGTCCTTGGCCTTCGTCTCGCCGCAGCAGCCGTGGCTCTTTTGGTCATTCGAAGTGTGTTCGTTTGGACTGGTGATCTTTGACATATCAACTCTCCTCGTGTTCTGGTTCTGCGCTTCAATAGAGTTAAGATCAGCAACCGTGGCGGTTATCTGTGCTTTGATGGGTACCAGTGGAGGGCACGTTCGTGTGTAACGAATGAGTGGTCGCTCCCGCGACCGGAGATAGCATCGTTGTTGTGACCTGGGGCGGTTTGGTATCGCGGCTTTCGGTGCTGCCAGAGTGGCGGCGGTGTCGGCTTCCATGCCCATGCCCGCCGTGTCCGAACCAATGCAGTGCAACGAACCCGATCAGAATAGCGATCCAGAGCCAATTACTTGCAAGCCATTCCATCTTCGTGTTCCTCTTCCGAAAAAGTAAAATGTCACTCGGCTGCAATCGGCAAGTCCTGCTGGCAACCCTCTTTGGATCTAAGTTCAACTTCACGTTGGCCGATGTAGTCGCGGGTCAACGGAACAGCGTCCTGCCGTTTGGCAATCTGGATCTGAAAGACCATCAGGCCCGAGTACCGGAACGCGCTTTCGCACGCCGCCAAGTAAAACTCCCACATGCGGCAGAAGCGGTCGTCGTAAAGCCCCTTCGCCTCATCGCGCCGCGCGATAAAGCGCTCCCGCCACGCTCGCAGAGTGTCTGCGTAATGGAGGCGCAGAATCTCGACATCGGTGACCACCAGCCCCGCCCGCTCGATTGCAGGGAAGACTTCGGAAAGTGCCGGCGCATAACCGCCCGGGAATATGTACTTGGCCATCCAGGGATTGGTCGCGCCAGGGCCGTCCATCCGCCCTATCGAGTGGAGTAACATCACTCCGTCGTTGGCCAGAAGTTGCGCGGCCTTATCGAAGAAGGCACAGTAATAATTAACTCCAACATGCTCGAACATGCCAACAGATACGATTCGATCAAATGGTTCCGAAACCGACCGATAGTCTTGCAAACGGAACTTGACTCGCCCCCCGAGATCTTCCTGCTGTGCGCGTTGTCGCGCGACGCTGATTTGCTCTTTGGAGAGGGTAATGCCGGTGACTTCCGCTCCGCACGACTTGGCCAGATAAAGCGCCAGTCCGCCCCACCCCGAACCAATATCAAGAACGTGCTGGCCAGGTCTGATGAGAAGCTTTGCAGCGATGTGACGCTTCTTCGCAAGTTGCGCCTCGTCAAGACTAAGACCGGGCTCATCGAAGTATGCGCAAGAATACTGGCGGTCGGAATCCAGGAAAAGATCATACAGGCGGCCATCGAGATCATAGTGGTGGGCGACGTTTCGCGTCGCACTTATCGAGCTGTTTCTTTGCTGAAATGATCGCACCGCAGTACGGAGTCTGGTCAACGCCTTTGCAATCCCGGGAGGCTCCTGCAGGCCCAAGTTGCGAGATACGAGCGCCAGCACGTCATAAATTGAGCCGCGCGTGACGAGGAGACGTCCATCCGTGAAGAGTTCGCCGAACGCAAGCGATGGATTTATAACCAGCTGACGTTCGACGGCCGGGTCCGCAAAGCGAATCCCGACGCGAGCGCCGGTTCCGTCGCCAAATGCAAACTGTTGCCCTGTCGCGGTCTCGACGTCGAGCGCACCTTCTCTCACAATCCTATGCAAAAATGTGCGCAGCACCGTAAGCATTCTACTCTCCGTACATGTTCGTGAAAGCTCGTTCCTGCGCCGCATCACGCAGCTTCCGCGCTGATTCCCAGAAACCGGAAATTTCGGCAATCAACTTGCGCTCCTGTGCCATCAGCGGGTGATCATCGCGAATGGCGTGCCGGTCCTTGCTGACGGCATCAGCGAGTACGGCGAAGGCGCCCATCCAGGGCACGAAGCGCTCCGACCAGAGATAGGTTTTCGTGCGCATCGGATGCAACCATTGCATCGCTTCTGAAAGCCAAGGGTTGGCGATCGCCTTGACCCAAGGGCTCACGAATGAGCGATAGATGGCTTCGTTAAACTCAGAGACCTTCTGGACCCGCTGGAAGGCGGCGCGCGGATAGTCGAAATGCAAGTCCTCGACGTTGCGTGGTTCGAAGCGCACTGAATACTGATCCCGTTCGCACTCCGGATTACCCGTCGGATTGTCGATTTTCATTTCGTAGAGACCTGGCACAAGCGCCTCGATCTCTTGCAGGTTCTCGATAATCGCCCGGTGTTCAAAACGCGCAACGCTGGCCGAAACAAAGATCCCCAGATGTCCGATATGGGGATTGGTTAAATAGACGATGCGTTGCCCCGCCTTCTTGAGAGCTTCGGTGCTTTTGTAGATGGCCGGAACCCAACCAAGCGCTTGGTGTGGTGGTGTGATGTTGTCGCCATAGGAGGCAAATATAATAAGGGGACAAGTTATTTTTTTGAGATCGATAGTGCAGTGCTCATCTATCCGGATTTCACCTTGTTCGAGCCTGTTGCCCACGAACAGATCCTCGACGATAGAGACGATCTCTTCGCCGGAAAGCCGGTAAAAACCATTCCACCAGCGTTCGAAATCCAGGAACCGATCACTTTCGCTATCGATTTTGGTGAACAGGTTTGCGTATTTGTCCCAGACGGCATTGCCGGGCTTGAGGGTTTCAAAGTTTTGAACGAGCCAAGCGCCGTCAAAGCGGTTTCTGTTTAGATCCGCCAAGAAATGCGTCAGCCAAACGCCGCCGACGAACCCACCCATGAGCCGCAGTGGGTTTGCCCCAGGTTCGCCCTCCCAATAAGAGAGTGGCGAGCCGTTCAAGACCGTCGGCCCGATTTTGTCAGGGCAATGAGCCGCTAGGAGTGTTGCTGCCCAGCCGGCTTGACAGTTGCCATAGAGCACTGGCGCTCTTCCGCTATGTCGCGCAGCTACCGCTTCCGCGAAGCGCCGCAGGGCTGCGAGGACGTCGACAAGCGTTTGATGTGGGCAGGGCTCGGGGAAAAAGACGACGAAATAGACAGGATGGCCCGTGTGAAGTGCGACGCCCACTTCCGAATCGCGCTTAAACCCGCCGATACCCGGGCCATGTCCCGCTCGCGGATCAAGCACAATGACAGGCGGCTTGTTTAAGTCGACGCAGTCGTCCCAGCAATCCTCACCAACTTCAGTGATCCGCAGAAGCGCGTAGTTCGCCGGGCGCTCGAAGAGACGCGCATCGAGCAGCATTTCGTACTTGAAGTTGAGAAGGGGCGGCAGTCCTGCATCTTCGTGTTCAAGCATGTTGTTCGCGCGGCGGCGCAAGGTATCGAAGAACAGTATCGTTCGCTCGAGAACGTCTCTTTGATACTCAAATACTTCGAAGGGTGACGGGAGAGTGAGAGTCGACGATGACGGGTCTGGAACCGATTTTTCGTTGCTCGGGCGTTGCTTGGGTTGTTCCGCTTGCTGCGAAACCTTGGCCGTCGGACGCGGTGGAACCAATAGTGGAGCGGTCGCTCGGCCGCCTCCAGTAAGCGGATTGGTCGACACAGATGTCTTCCTTACGACGGTCATTGCAGAGGTCTCCAAGCATTAACTTCAAAGTGAGCGCCGGGCCGTTGCCTGCACTTGATCTAGGTCACTCAGACCGGTCTGATAATCCCTCTAATTGGTAACGGCTTGTAACAGCTGAAGTGCCTGTGGTGCCTGCTCGGGGCCATTGTGCGATGCTGGAGTTTCCAATCACTGGAAGGTCAAGAGAAATTTGAGGTTCCGAAGGCGATGCGCATAGGCGAGGCAGCTCTGTTATCTGGGGTTTCGGCGAAGCTGATCCGATACTACGAGAACGAAGGCTTATTGAGCCCGGCAGGGCGCGATAAAAATGGATACCGGGATTTTGATGATCGCAACGTGTACGAGCTTCGCTTTATCAAACGCGCTCGCGCCCTCGGATTTCCGATCAAGCAAATCGCCGAGTTACTCAGCCTTTGGCGCGACACGAGGCGACCCAGCCGCAAGGTACGCGCGCTCGCTGAGAATCATAGGCAGGCGATCGCCTCTCGAATGGAGGCACATCGGGAGATTATCGACGTGCTCACGCGATTGATAGAGTCCTGTCGTGGCGACGACCGCCCTGAGTGCCCAATCTTGGAGGAGTTCGGAACAAGACGGATGCATCGATAATTAGAACAGGCCTTGTGACGCCCTTAGGGCCGTTTTACTATTCCAATCGCTCGCCGGGCTGAAACATCGACGGGTTTAAGGATAAGCAGAGTTTGATGACTTCAAATCGGGGAGGGCGACTAAATGGCGGTGAACGCCAAGCAGTGTGACCGTAAGCGGTTTCGAACTGTCAGATAGAGGCATTCGCGCTCAGAGCCGGGTCCGGCTCACTTAATATCATGTAAATAATATAGAGCGACATCAATGCTCCGCCAAAACAGAAGACAGATATGTAAGCAAACTGAAAAAAAAGGTATGTCGTCGCTGCGACGAAAGAGATCAAGATACCAAAAATCTGAGCACGCCGGTTCGACGACGTCAGAAGCGGGGCGATTATGACGAAGAGGTAAATCATGTAAGTATATTCTCGCTGCATAATGTAGTCAAAAAGTACCGTTCCCTGATAGCTGATCGAATTGGAAAGGAATTTGGTAACCAGCCAGCCGTCGTGTGCAAAATAGGGAAAATACTGCATCGCGCCGACTATGCCGCCGAGTATTGCGAACAACAGATAGACGTGGCGCCGTCGGCAAGGTTCAAGAAAATAGACGGAGAATGGTACCCAGATCGGCCACGCGAGCCAGGAAAAAAACATATAGGCCAGAGAATACCGTTCGACCATTGCGGCGCTTGACACTGCGCCACCAGTCCACACGAGGCCCTCGAATAACTGCTGAAAACCGAAGAGCATCGGCAACGTTGCGAGTGGGACCAAGTTGCGATTTGTCTTGTAAGCCTTCCGGACCGCGAAGCTACCCATGGATAGAAGCGCGGCTGCGGCTGTAAAACTCGCTTCTGCCGAAAAGCACATCAGAACTTGCCTTACAGTTTGTTTTTCATATGAGCGGCGGTTCGCGTTCGAATCTAAATTTTGCGGCTGCTCACTCTGCGATCATGCCGTTCTTAAGGTTGCTCTCGTTGAAGGGAAATACGAGTTTGGTATCAGGTATTTCGCTATGCCGGCTCTTGCCGTGGAATTCGCATCGTGAAAGCAGGTCGCGAATGACATTAAGCCGTGCTAGTCGTTTGTCGTCGGCGCGCACGATAATCCAGGGAGATAATATACCGTGGGTTCTCACTAGCATCGCATTGCGTGCTTCCGAATAGTGTTCCCAATGCTTCGGCGCCTTTGCGTCGATAGGGCTCAACTTCCACTGCCGCAGCGGATCCTTGCGCCGGCGCCTTAAACGCCGCGTTTGTTCTTCGCGGCTGATATCGAGGTAGTACTTGAGGATCGTGAATCCGCAATGGACCAGCATCTGTTCAAACATTGGCACTGTTTTCATGAACTCCTCGTATTCGTGCTCTGTGCAGTATCCCATCACGCGTTCAACACCGGCTCGATTGTACCAGCTGCGATTGAAAAGAACGATTTCTCCGGCGATCGGCAGATGCTCGACATAGCGCTGAAAATACCAAGCTTTGCGGTCGCGGTCGGAGGGTACACCTAGCGCAACAACGCGGGTTTCACGCGGGCTCAGATGCTCGACGATACGCTTGATCGTTCCGTCCTTACCGGCGGCGTCGCGTCCCTCGAAGATCAAGACGACTTTCTTGCCGTTTTTGATGACGTGTTTTTGGAACTTCACGAGTTCTATCTGAGCGTTGTGGAATGCCGCTTCGTAGTCGTCCACGCGGTCAGTGGGCGCCCTGTTCATTGTCTTAAACTCCGATCGTTCGATAGCAGACGGGAGAGACGACTACCCCACATTCTACCTAGGTCTGTGCTCGTAGGGAAAACTGAGAGTGATGACTTTGGCGGCGCCTTGGCGGCTGATGGTTAGAACGATCGTGTAGGGACCAGGACCGGCGAAGGTGAAATAACCGCCGTAAGTCTGCGTACCCTCGATCGACATCAGGTCCAGTCTCTGCTTGCCACCTGTCTTACCTCGTGCTGAAACTTGCCCGGTCACGATGGCGTCTGTAATCCGTTCGCCCGACATGGCGTCAAAGATTGCAGCCACGAGATGGTACTGATTGGCCCCCTCCGGTACGCTGCCGTGCATCGGGCCCTCAGGCCCAGTAGGCTTGTGGTCTTTGGTGATCTGTGCGGGGACGATACCGAGGTACGCCTCGACACCCGATGCCTTTTGGTACAATGCATCGCCCGCAGCGTTGGCAGGTTTGTGGACGTGGGCTGCGGCCAGCAACGCTACAACAAGAAGGGGAAGAAACCGTTTCATCAGCCTGAGGCGCATTTCATTGTCCTGGTGATACGAGCTAGGTTCGCTCCAGCACGAGTGCTATTCCCTGGCCCCCGCCAATGCACAGCGTGACGAGACCCCGTTTGATCTTATCGCGCTGCATCGCGTGCAGCAGACGCGTAGTCAGGATCGCTCCGGTTGCGCCGATCGGATGCCCGTGAGCAATTGCGCCACCTTCGACATTTACGATGTCCTCGGGCAGTCCAATCTCTTTGATCAGAGCGAGCACGACGGCGGCGAAGGCCTCATTCACTTCGGCGCGCTCGATATCGGCGAGGCGCCAGCCGGCCCGCTTGAGTGCTTGGCGAACCGCAGGGACCGGTCCAAGACCGAACATACCCGGATCAACGGCACCCACCCCATAGGACACTAATCTCGCGAACGGTTCGAGGCCATGTTTTTCTGCCCATTTTTCATCAGCTAGGATCATGGCGGCCGCGCCGCTGTTCAAGCCGGGGGCGTTTCCTGCTGTAATGGTACCATCCTTGCGGAACACGGGCTTGAGTTTGGCAAGCGACTCGGCCGTCGTATCAGGCCGATTGTGTTCATCCTTGTCAAAAACGGACGGTTTCTTTCCTTCAGCAATGTCTAGCGCAACGATTTCCTGCACAAACTTTCCTGCGGCTTGGGCCTCCCCAAAACGCTTTTGCGTTGCAAGCGCCCAGGTGTCCTGGGACTCGCGCGTGACTTGATATTTCGCAATGAGGTCCTCCGAATGCCATCCGGAATGCTGGCCGGAGAAGGCATCATTCAGGCCGTCGCGAAGCATGCTGTCGAAGAGCTGTGCGTCGCCCATACGGTATCCCCAGCGGCCGCCAGCCATCAGGTAAGGGGCTTGGTCCATGTTTTCCATGCCTCCAGCCACGACACACGATGCGTGGCCAAGCATGATCTCTTGTGCGGCCGAAGCGATAGCTTGGGCGCCCGAGCCGCAGACGCGGTTTACAGTCATTGCGTGCACCTCGACCGGCAAATCGGCTGCGCGCATGGCTTGTCGTGCCGGGTTCATTTTGGCGCCAGCTTGCACGACCTGTCCCATAACAACGGAATCGACGTCGGTTCCCTGGAGTTTCGCCTGTTTGAGTGTCGCCTTGATCACTGCTGCGCCAAGTTCGGGGGCAGTTAAACGTTTCAGTGATCCTCCATACGTTCCAATTGCGGTGCGAACGGGAGCACAAAGCACGACGTTTGAGTCCGGCATCTAAAAGCTCCGCTTGATCAGAGAGGGGGTGAAAGCAGTCGTGCATGAACGTCGCCGCGAATGGAGATCGCAACGGTTGCCCCAGATCGATGCGAGTATGACGCATGCACGCGTGCTTGTAGGCTGGTACGGCGTGATAATGCTGAAATCGTGCTCGGCGCCGATTGCCTGGAGCATTCGGGTGAGATTGGAGCGCTTATTCACAGCCGACACTGTGGAAACCGAAGGGAGCGCGGCGGTCATTGCTTCGCCCCGGAACCGGTGGGTCTCCTTTGGCGTAACCTTCATGCGAGGGCTTCCTCCAACGTCGGCCGGGCCATGGGACTGCTGCTTCCGAACGTGATGCCCGGCAGTTTTGTCCACTTCAACATGAGTGCGTTAATCGCGACGAGCGCCGAGCTGCCAGACATGGCAAGGGCTGCAACCTCTGGACTTAACAGGATTGGATAGAGCACGCCCGCCGCAAGGGGGAAGGCGATGACATTGTAACCGACGGCCCACCAAAGGTTCTGATGCATCTTGCGCAAGGTCGCTCGTGAAAGCTCGATCGCACCGACGACGTCGTACGGATCGCTTTTCATGAGAACCACGTCGGCGCTTTCCATCGCGACGTCGGTGCCTGCGCCGATCGCAAATCCGACATCGGCCTGGGTCAAAGCCGGTGCATCGTTGATTCCATCGCCAACCATTCCGACTTTCCTGCCTTGGGACTGCAATTCCTTGACTTTGGACGCCTTCTGGCCCGGTAGTACGTCGGCGAGAATGATGTCGATGCCGAGTTCGCGGCCAATCCGCTCCGCCGTTCCTTTGTTGTCGCCAGTCAACATGGCAACCTGCACACCGCGCTCCTGCAATTTCTTTATCGTCGCAGTTGCGGTGGGGCGTGGAGCGTCCGCGATAGCGATCAGGGCTATGATTTTCTTGTTGCGAGCAAGATGGACAACGGTTCTTCCTGCGCCCTGCAATCGCTCGGCGTCTGCCAACAGAGGTCCAACGTCAATTCTCTCGGAGTCCATCAGCCGGCGATTGCCCAAAAGCACCTCTGCTCCGGCGACGATCGCTCTCGCTCCCATGCCTTCCAGATTAGAAAAATCCGCAGCCTTTGCAGCAGCAATGCCCTCGGCCCGGCGCAGAATGGCCTGGGCTAAGGGGTGATCTGAGCCGGCCTCAACAGAAGCGGCAATGGCCAAAACTCCTTCCGTGCTTTCTCCCGTTGCGGTCACAATCTCTACGACCTCGGGCTTGCCCAAAGTGAGTGTTCCGGTCTTATCGAAGACAATGACGTCCAGCTTGGTGGCATCCTCGAGCGCGGCGGCATTCTTGAAAAGAATACCATTCATCGCGCCGAGCCCCGTGCCGACCATTACGGCCATTGGCGTCGCGAGTCCTAGGGCGTCGGGACATGCGATGACGAAGACCGTAATCGTTAGCGTGAGTGCAAAAAGAAATGGCGAACCGATCCACCAAAACCAGACCACGAATGTGAGGAGACCAATGACGACTGCAGCCAGAACAAGCCATTGAGAAGCCCGATCTGCAAGGAGTTGCGCAGGAGCCTTCGAGTTTTGTGCCTCTTGCACGAGCTTGACGATCTGGGCCAGCGCCGTATCAGCACCAACTTTCGTTGCAGAGTAGCGGAATGTGCCGCTCTTGTTGATTGTGGCTCCGATGACGGTGTCTCCTGGCTTCTTGTCGACCGGCATCGATTCTCCCGTAAGCATCGACTCATCGACAGTCGATTTTCCTTCGAGCACTCTACCGTCTACAGGAATCTTGTTTCCGGGTCGTATCACGACGATGTCGTCGACCACGACTTCAGCCGTGGCCACTTCCACTTCGCGGCCGCCTCGGACGACGTTTGCCTTGGGTGGTGCGAGATCCAGGAGTGCACGAATGGCGGCTGAGGCGCCCGCGCGGGCGCGCATCTCCAGCCAATGACCAAGAAGTATGAAGACAAGAAGGACGGCTGAGGCTTCGTAGAACTGCTCGCCGTCGAAGAAGAATGTGGCTCCGACTGAGAAGAGATATCCGGTCCCAACGCTGAGGATTACGAGCACCGCCATGTTGAGGACGCCGTTCTTGAGCGCCCGGTAAGCAGCAACGGCGAAAGGCCAAACTGGATAAAGGATAGCGCCGCTTGCCAGAAGGAACAAAGTGAAGTTTAGACTAAGCCCTAGGGGTGGCTCTAAAGGTGCAATATCCATTCCCATTGGGGCGAGCGCGAAGATCGGGATCGTAAAAAAGAGGCTGACGAAGAACCGGTTCCGCATATCACGGACCATCTCTTGCATTTCCATTCCGGCACCGTGTCCCATTTCATGGGACATGGCGTCGATCTTGCCTTTGTCAGCGCTGCGATTTTGGGTCGGTGTTTGGGCGAGGTCACTTGCGGACGCAGGCTGCCGCTGCAACCGTTCGCTTTCGTGATGCGCCACATGTTCGACATCTGCAAGATACGGCGGCCGCTGTTGCGAAGCTGACGCTGCATCGCCGGCGAGGGGCCCGTGCGCGCTGCACAGGTGCTCGGGTTCAAGGTACCCAAGACAATGATGGCCGCAGCGATCAATTGCCTGTTTGATCGTATCAACAGCAATCCTGTGATCATCATAAGTTACGGTGGCACATCCAGAGACAAGATTGACAGCCACCGCCGTCACCCCATCGAGCTTTCTCAACTGCTTCTCGACACCAAATGCTCCGAGCGGTGAAAGAAGCTCCGCAACGTGGAGATTGACGACTGGCATTCTTGGAACTCCTTTAGCAGTGTTCTCTTCATCTTCGAAACAAGCGCGCCGCGTTCCCGTTCTCCGGCGGCACAAGGATGGTGCGTCTCACGCTAACGCGCGCTCCATCACTGACCGGCTCTTTCGGTACTTGTGTGCAGCACGATGCACCTGAACTTGATTTAGGTCAGCATCTTCTGGAAAGTAGCCGACTAATTTGTAACGCTCGGTAACAGAGTGGCTCTTTGTCGACGACAGGCCCTGGGCGACTTGCGCTCCTCTCCTTTCGTAGTGTCACGTCGTTTGGAGGGTCGTCCTCTGGCCAAACGGCCTTGTATCGCCTGAGCTAAGGGCCCTGCCCCTACCTTTGACAATCGCATAGATTGCCGGAATCACGACCAGCGTCAGAACGGTCGATGACACCATGCCGCCAATCATCGGCACGGCAATGCGCCGCATCACTTCTGAGCCCGTACCGTCACTCCATAGGATCGGCACGAGGCCCGCCATGATGGCGATCACGGTCATCATCTTCGGGCGCACACGCTCGACGGCGCCTTCCATGATCGCGGCGCTCAGATCGGCGCGCGTGACGGTGCGGCCTTCTGCGACAGCTTTGCGCTTCTGATCCTCCCAGGCATGGTCGAGATAGATGAGCATGATAACGCCCGTCTCGGCGGCCACGCCGGCGAGCGCGATGAAGCCGACGGCGACGGCAACCGACAAGTTGAAGCCCATCCACCACATCAGCCAGAGGCCGCCGACCAGTGCGAACGGAAGAGACAGCATGACGATCAGTGTCTCCGTCATGCGCCGGAAGTTGAGGTAGAGCAGCAAGAGGATAATCAACAGCGTCAGCGGTACAACGACCGCGAGACGCTTCTTGGCGCGTTCGTAGAATTCGAACTGGCCGCTCCAGACGGCATAATAGCCGGGCGGGAATGTCACTGAGGCCGCTACAGCCTTCTTAGCGTCGGCAACGAAGCTGCCGAGATCGCGCTCGCGGGCGTCGACAAAGATATAGGCGGCGAGTTGCGCATTCTCGGTGCGGATGGAGCCCGGCCCGCGCACGAGGGAGACTTTTGCGACTTGCCCTAATGGGATCGAAGCTCCGTTAGGGAGCGGAACGAGCACCTCGCGCGCGATGGCCTGCGGGTCCGAGCGCACATCGCGCGGATAGCGCACCGAGACGCCGTATCGTTCGCGGCCCTCCACGGTTGTGGTCACCGTTTCGGCACCGAGAGCCGACGACACAACCTGCTGCACGTCGCCCATCATCAGGCGATAGCGGGCCAGTTCGCCCCGATCCGGCTCGATGTCGAGATAGTAGCCCCCGATGATGCGTTCTGCGAAGGCACTCGATGTGCCGGGCACTGTCTTGATCGCCGTCTCTATTTCGCGCGCGAGCTTTTCGATAACGGCAAGGTCTTGCCCGATGACTTTGACCCCGACGGGTGTGCGGATGCCGGTTGCCAGCATATCGATGCGTGCCTTGATCGGCATGGTCCAGGCATTGGAGACGCCGGGGAACTGGAGCGCCTTGTCCATCTCCTGGATCAGGCTGTCGACGGTGACTCCAGGACGCCAGTCGGCTTCAGGCTTCAGGTTGATGATCGTCTCGAACATCTCTGTGGGCGCGGGATCCGTGGCGGTCACGGCCCGCCCTGCCTTGCTAAAAACGCTCGCGACTTCGGGAATTGTCTTGATGATCCGATTCTGGGTTTGCAGCAGTTCCGCCGACTTTGTGATGGATAGGCCGGGCAGTGTCGTCGGCATGTACATGATCGTGCCTTCGTTGAGGCTTGGCATGAACTCGGAGCCGAGTTTCGTTGCGGGCCAGACGCTGGCGGCCAGAACGATCAGTGCAACCGCGATCGTGAGTCCCTTGGCTTTGAGCACGCCGCGAATGATCGGCCGATAGAGCCAGATCAGGAAACGGTTGAGGGGGTTCTGCCGCTCCGGAATGATGCGCCCCCTCACGAAGAGAACCATCAGCGCGGGAACGACGGTGATGGACAGCAGCGCTGCAGCAGCCATCGCGAAGGTCTTGGTCCAGGCGAGCGGCTTGAACATCAAGCCTTCTTGGGCCTCCAACGCAAAGATAGGCAGGAAGGAGACGGTGATGATGAGCAGCGAGAAAAAGAGCGACGGGCCGACCTCGCTTGCCGCCTCGATCAGCACTTCGGTGCGGGACGCTTCGGGAGGCGCGCGTTCCAGATGCTTGTGGGCGTTCTCAATCATAACGATGGCCGCATCGATCATGGCCCCGATGGCGATGGCGATGCCGCCGAGACTCATGATGTTCGATGAAATACCAAGGGCCCACATGCAGATATAAGCGATGAGGATGCCAAGGGGCAGCGTGATGATGGCAACGAGCGCGCTGCGCGCATGCAGAAGGAACACGAAGCAGACAAGCGCGACGATCAGGCTTTCCTCGACCAGCGTCGTCTTTAGTGTTGCAATCGCCCGGTGGATAAGATCGGAGCGGTCATAGACCGGCACTATGGACGTGCCGTCCGGCAGGCTGCCCGTGATCTCGGCCAATCGCTCCTTGATACTGCCGATCACCGACATTGCATTCTGCCCATAACGCTGGATGGCAATGCCGGAAACGACCTCGCCTTCGCCGTTAAGCTCGGTGACACCGCGGCGCTCGTCGGGCGCGAGTTCCACGGTGGCCACGTCCTTAATCAGCACCGGCGTACCGCCCTGCGCCTTGAGGACGATGTTCTCGATGTCGCCGATACTCTTGAGATAGCCGCGACCGCGCACCATAAACTCGGTTTCGGTCAACTCGACCACCCGGCCGCCGACATCCATGTTGGACTCGCGAATGGCACCGCTGACCTTTGACAAGGGAATGTCGAAAGCGCGCAGGCGCCGCGGATCGACCACGACCGAATACTGGCGCACAAAGCCGCCCACGCTCGCGACCTCGGCCACACCCTCGGCCTTGGCGACGGCAAACCGCACTTGCCAGTCCTGGGTGGTGCGCAGCTCGGCAAGGTTTCGTTTTTCTGCCATGACGGCATATTGGTAAACCCAGCCAACGCCGGTCGCGTCAGGACCCAGTGACGGCACGACTCCTTGGGGCAATGTCCGCGTAACGCTCGACAAAAATTCGAGAACACGGCTGCGCGCCCAATAGATGTCAGTGCCTTCGTCAAAGATGACGTAGACGAACGAGACGCCGAAGAAGGAGAAGCCGCGCACGACCTTCGAGCGGGGCACCGACAGCATGGCGGTGGACACCGGGAAGGTGACCTGATCCTCAATCACCTGCGGTGCTTGGCCTGGGAACTCTGTAAAGACGATAACCTGCGTGTCGGACAGGTCCGGGATTGCGTCGAGCGGTACTTTGGTGAGTGCGTAAAGGCCAGCGCCTGTTACAAAGATCATCGCAATCAGGATCAGGGTCAGGTTGGTGGCCGACCAGCGGATAATGCGAGCGATCATGGCTGCACCTCCCGCGCAGCTGTTGCGGGCGGTTCGGCCCTTGGTGCTTCAGTCGTGAAGCCGGAGAGCGCTGCCTTCAGGTTGCTCTCAGCGTCAATCAGGAAGTTTGCAGCAACGACGACGTTGTCGCCAGATTTGAGGCCATCCAGAATCTCCACGTAACCATCACCGCGAAGGCCGACTTTTACGGGCCGCGGCTCAAATCGACCCTCGCTGCGATCGACCAGGACGACTTGGCGATTGCCGCTGTCGATCAAGGCGGAAACCGGTACGACGAGACGCGCGGCCTCCCCTTCGCCGGCGTTGATTTCGACGTCGGCAAACATTTCATGCTTGATGCGGTGATCGGGATTGGCGACTTCGATACGTACCTTGGCCGTGCGCGTGGCCATCTCGAGTTCGTGCAGCACGAAGGTGACCGTGCCCGTAAAGACCTCGCCCGGAAAGGCGCGGAAGCTTACTTTCGCCGTCGAGCCCACCTGAACCTGACCGATATCCTGCTCGGCCACGTCAGCGATGACCCAGATCGAGGAGAGATCGGCAAGGCGCATCATCTCGTCGCCCGCCTTCATCATCATGCCTTCGATGGCCGGCTTTTGCATGACGACCCCGGAGACCGGCGAAGGCCAGTCGAACGAGATCACGGGCTCGCGTGTGCGCTTGAGTTCGTCCAGCACGGCATCGGGAATTTGCAAGTTTTTAAGTCGTTGCAGCGAGCCCTTGTCGTCGCGCTCGCCCGATGCATTGGTCGCGATCCGGTAGTCCACTTGCACCTTGACCATCTCGGGGCTGTAGATGCGAAACAGCGGCTCGCCCTTGGTCACATGACGCCCGGTTTCGTTGACGTAGAGCGTTTCGATGAAGCTGTCGGCGCGCAAAGCGACGGTCAGCAGTGAGCGCTCGTCGGGTTTGGCGACGCCGGGCGCCCGGATGGGCCGCACGAGGCGGCGCATGCTTACTGGTTCGCTGCGAACACCAGAGCGTTGCAGCTTGGCGACGCTGACCTTAACCGTACCGCCATCCTCCGCCTCGCCTTCGTAGACGGGGATATAATCCATGCCCATCCAGTCCTTTTTCGGCACTGGAGAGGTGTCGGGCAGGCCCATAGGATTGCGGTAGTAGAGCAGTTTCTTTGCTGAACCGTCTGTTCCTTGCGGCGCCTCCTTCGGTTGCGCTTGCGCAAAATCTGCCTCCTCGTCGTCATAAACGGCGACGAACTCACGACCATCGCCGGTCTGCTTAGGCTGGGCGGCAAAATCCGTCTCGTTGTCCGGATGCTTCCAGTACAGCACCCGGCGTTCCTTTTGCGAGGCCGCTGGCTGGGTGGCCGCTTCTTGGGGTGGTGGTGATAACCAACCACCCGGCGCAGGCCAATTCCCGGTCCCAAAGCGATAGCCAGCCGCAGTCGAGGCGAGGATCGCCGCGATGGCGATCCCCCCGAAGAGGAGCTTGTTCATGGTCTGCTCCTCAGTCCTTGGCCTGGAAAATGACGACGCCTTCGACCGTGTCCTTCTCGCCCGGCACCTTCGCCATGATCCGAAAGGCCCAGCCGCCGGCCATGGTCAGGTCGGCCTTGAAGCGATAAACACCAGGTTGCTCTGAGGGCATGGCAGCGTGCTGTGCTTGCATCTCGGCCATGCCGTCCGGGGCCATGTCGAGCCGTGTCCGGAAGAGCACCGCACCCTCAACGGGCTTACCGGATGGCTTGTGAACGAGGCGGACGCCAAGCTCGCTCGCGGCGCCGTTTTTAACCTCGACGTCCATCGGCTCGAAGCTGTAGTCGGCTGCACCCGCGAAGGCGTCGTCGAATGCGGTTGTCATCACCAGCCCGGCAAGGGCGGCGAGAACGAAATTAGGAAGATTCATTAGTCTGATCCTTGATTGATGTCAGTTTTGCGCGCGCCGCATCAAGCATCTGCGCAATCTCTGCCCGGCAAAATGCCAAACATCACTGCCCACTGACGCGGACACCTCATCAATGGATCAGGCTCGGGGTGGCGGTGGCTGCGGCCCGGAAGACCAGTCAGGGGGCCGCAATGGTTTGGCCGGGCTCAAAACGATCGCGACCAGAGATCGAACAGCATCCGGCACCGGCGTAACGGAGAACACTTTGAAGCATTTCGTGAGACACTGTTCCGGCGGACAAGCCGCTTTGGTATCGCAGCACGGACATTCATCTTTGCTGCCTGTCTGATCGCTCGCATGGCCCATCATCTTGGCACAATCGTCCATCTCGCCGTTGGCTGGCGCCGCCACATGCGGATCACTCTGCGCCACGGCCGCACCGAGCGGTGCCGTCGCAAGCGACAGTGTGATGGCCAAGGCCAGTAAAAGTCGGATCAAGGACAAAATATCAACTCCTGCCTCGTCGACGATGCACGAATTTTCATGACAGCGCAACAAAGGGCGACCAGCTCGTCATCCTCTCGCGGGGCTGATGGATGCTAATTTCCCAGGTAAGTCGCTACCGGAGCAATGCCTTGCTGTTCAGAGCGCCCGCAACCGTTTCGCTTGATAGTATAGCTGGAAAAGCTAATCGCGCGATCCTTATCCATTATAAAACCAGAAAAAGGCGGGCTTGACGGGAGAATGTTTGAACGCAGTGGCTCGCGAACTCGCAGAATGGCACGATAAACTTGCCCACCATAGTCTTGACAGCGATATATCATCTGTAATCGTATTATTTTAAAGGAGAAAATGTTTTTGTCTAATATTTCTTAACGATTTAAGACCGCCAGTGAGACTTGCTATAATATTGCTTCTCAAAGAACATTTCTTACTGCTGCATTTTTTGGGGCTGTTGTTATTTATCCACTCAGCGCATCTTTAGCAATTGGCGTTCTGGGCGCCCCTGCTATTTTCGGGGCGGCAGGGTTCACAAGGAAAGCAACAGCAAAAGCTATTGATTTTCTAAACCCACCAAAGCCCGAAGCTTAAATTTTGGCCCGCCGACAACTAAGCCTAGGGTGTGGCATTAATTGAGTCCATTCTTAACTTCTAGATTACGCTATTCGCTCTCTTATTCAAAAAATAGCAAAGATTCTTCTTGCATTGAAATTAGAGGTCAGTTTATTTGAACCATGTTCAATAATAACTTGGAATTGATGCCGAAGGATAATATGCCTCACAAAAACGCAATAACGCTGAGCGATAGAACGCATGGTCTTTTAGTTGCAATACTAACGTCCTTTCCGACTTACGATGGGTTCTATCAGATTTCTGAAGCAACCGACATTTCAAGCGAATTTGCTTCAGCCTCAGGCGCCTTGGGAGCAGCGGTCTGCGCAGTCAATTTTTACCGCCTTGTCGTACGGGGAGCTGCAGCTTTACGGGAAGAGCGGGAAGTGCGGGATTCACGTGGCCATAATCTCATGCCTCCTCCAGACTCCAACGAGTATACTTAGTCACACGCGCGATCGCATCGACCACAAATAGCTATAGGGCGACGTCGGCGGGGTCTTGAGAGAAAAGCAATTCGCTATTTTGAGAAGAGCGCCGCCAACAACAATCTGCTCTGGCGGAATTGCCTTAGTTATAGTTTCAGATGTAAGTAGCGTTGCCATTGTTCCAGCGAGAGAAATGTCAAACGCAAAATTTACCGGCTGGAATTTAATGCCGCTGTTCTGCATAGCCGCGAAATAGTCATTTATGCCAGACCGTATTCGTGTGACTTCATTCTCAAGCGCGAAGTGCGCATCTTCTGAGGCCTGTACTTTCAAATACGCCTCGCCCAAGGCTGCCCGCAGTGCCCATAGCTCTGCCGTGTATCGATCCTTGAAGCGAAGGCAGTCCTCTAAGTGAACGTCTTTCTCAGGAATTGGTAGAGCATCAAATAGTTCTATCATCAAAGCACGACTTTGGCTCAGAGCCTCCGGCCGGACTGATGGTCTACCACCCGAACGGTTGGCTATTGCCCAGCGACCTGGCTCAGCCAGTTCCCGATTTTGCAGAATGTCAAAGCCATCGTAGTGGCCATGAGCATAGGGCAATCCAGCGCCGTGGTGACGGAGAGAGCGGACTAGCACTCCCGTCTGAATTAGAAACTCTTCGTCAGCGCTTCTGCTGACACAATCGGTCAAGTCGGTGGGTAAATCGATCCGGTCAAAGAATAATGCCATCATGCGAAGGACGCTTGGATGGACGGGCCTGCGATCATAAACCTTCGTATCTATTTGCGTGCAGATAACTAAGCCGCGCTCGTTTTTTCCAAGTGCGCAACCGGCTAGATCAACTTTAACCATATCGTGCCTACCTCGCACTTTTTTGTTCTTCTGCTCGGAACCCGCTACCAAATCGAACCCCCACGCAACCACGAAATAGTCTTCCGAAACCCGCCTTAAGGTGTTCCGCCACATGTGTGCTGTATGACAGCACATCTTGCTCGGCGGTCTTCCGCCCGGCTCGGGAAAGGGGGGCATGCTGCCCCCCGTTCCATCCCCCCAGCTCACAGACGGCTCTCAGCACGCAAATCGTCATGGCGATATTCTTCGCGGGCCTGCCGCAAAATCAGAAAAGACGAATTGAGGAACAGAAGAGCCATCGCCGCGGCCACGATCAAGTCGGGCCATGCGGAGCCGAACGCCCAGACAGCGATGGCTGCCACCATCACCGCCACGTTACCGATGGCATCGTTGCGCGAACAGAGCCATACCGAGCGAACATTGGCATCGCCATCTTTGTAACGGAGCAAAAGAAGTACGCTCGTAACATTGGCAGCCAATGCCAGAAATCCAATGCCAGCCATGATCTCGGCCTGAGGAAGGCCGAGGATCAGGACTTGATAGGCGGTTGAGCCAAAGACCCACAGGCCCATCAGCATCAAACTTGTGCCCTTGAGAAACGCCGCCGTGGCCCGCGTCTTGATGGAAGTGCCGATGACCGCAAGGCTGAGCCCGTAGGTGAGTGTATCCCCCAGAAAATCGAGAGCGTCGGCTTGCAAGGCCTGTGACCCCGCGAGGCGGCCTGCCGCCATTTCGACGACAAACATCACAGCGTTGATGGCGATCACCACCCACAGGATGCGCTTGTAGCGAGAATCGAGCCCGTCGAACCGGGGATTGGTCCCGCAGCCGCAGCTTGCCGATGTCTCGCAGCTGTCAGTCACGATGAGGGTCCTTCGGCACAGGCAAATGAGGGCGAATGGTGATGGGGAGGTGCTCCCGCGTATGGCAGTACGTCCGCCGAGGCGTGTTGTGACAATGCCGATAGGTCCGTACATCGGCTATCTGCCGCGTGCTGTGCTGCGGGTGCGGGATAGCACCAGGCTCCGCAGATATGGCAGGGGCAGCCGCGACAATCGCGGCTGCCATACTGAGATTGATGCTGGGTCGCATGGCCATCACGATCGCACTCAATCCAGCTTGATGCGCGCTTGCTCAGGCTTATGCCCCGGCATCGTGAGCGTGACGACGATGGTGGTGCCTTTGGCTGCTTTGAACGTTCCCGTGCCTTTCAAAAAATTGGCTGGGTCGGGAACAAGTTCGATTTCTTGCTTTTGGCCTTCAGACAAAATCGTAGCTTTAGCCTTGGCATCCTTAACGTCTTCGGCGTCACCGTCCTCATGCGCCAAATACACTTCGAGGCTGCCGTCCTTGGCCACGATCTCCATGTGGTGATGACCCGTCTCAACAATTTTGCCGCCATGCTTGCCGGCATGCGAATGCTCGCCTTCCGCGAACGCCGGTGAGGCCAAGGCGAGGACAGTGCCGAGGATGAGGGCTGTGTATTTTTTCATAGTTTTGAGTCTCCTCGTTAGTTCGGGTTGAGAATTAGAAAGCCTCGGCATGGGTTTTCTCCCCCTCGGCAGAGGCAAGTTTTTCGAGCGGCTTTTTGCCGAACAGCAGGAACAGCACCGGGGTCAAGAACGCATCCAGCAATGTTGCCGACACCAGCCCCCCGAAAATCGTCACCGCGACCGGGTTCAGGATTTCCTTGCCCGGTTCATCAGCGCCGATCATGAGCGGCACGAGCGCAATACCGGCGGCTAAAGCCGTCATGAGGACGGGCGTGAGGCGTTCGAGCGTTCCCCGGATGATCATCTTGCGTCCGAAGGTTTCCCCCTCGAACAGCACCAGATTGATGTAGTGACTGATTTTGAGGATGCCATTGCGCGTGGCGATTCCAGCCAGTGTGATGAAGCCGATGGCGCTGGCCACGGAAAAGCTCTGCCCGGCAATCCAGAGCGCTGCCACGCTGCCGATCAAAGCCAACGGCACGTTGCCCATAATGATGAGCGCCAGCACCGCTGATTGATAGCGTGAGTAGAGAACCACAAAGATCAGGCCCAATGAGACGAGCGAGAGCAGAGCGATAAGCTGCGAGGCTTCTTCCTGTGCCTGAAACTGCCCTTCAAGGCTGGTGAAATAGCCTTGAGGGAGTTTCGCTGTCTGCACTTCCTTGCGGATATCCTCCACGATGCGCGCCAGATCAGAGCCATCGGTATTGGCCAGCACCGCGATGCGCCGGCGGCCGTTCTCGCGCAGGATCTGGTTGGGCCCGTCCGTCTCGACGACATCCGCCACAGATTTAAGCGGGATGCGCCCGGCTGGGCTTTCGATCAGCATCTCGCCCAAGGCGTAGGTGCTGCGGTCGGAATCGCTCAGGCGCAAGACAACATCGAAGCGCTTGGATTGATCGACGATCTGCGAGACGATGCGGCCATTGGAAAGCGTCTCCAACGCTTTGGTGATATCGTTCGGATTAAGGCCGTAGCGTTTGGCTTTGTCGTAATCGATCTGCACCTGAAGCTGCGGGATACGCACCTGCTTCTCGGTTTGCAGATCGGTAATGCCCGGGATGCGCTTGAGGCGCGTTTCGAGATCGGCGGCAAGGCCCCGCAGCGTGTCGTAATCATCGCCATAAATCTTGAGCGCGATCTGGGCGCGAACGCCGGAGAGCATATGATCGAGGCGGTGCGCGATGGGCTGCCCCACCGCAATGCTGGCGGGAAGAACGGTCAGGCGCTGGCGGATATCGGCGAGGACCGCCTCGCGGCTGCGCTCGGATTTTTCGAGGTCTATATCCAGTTCGCTGTTGTGAACGCCTTCGGCATGTTCATCCAGCTCAGCTCGCCCGGTGCGCCGTCCCACGGATTTAACCTCCGGCACTTCCGCAACGATTTTCTCGGCAAGCCCGCCAATACGGTCAGATTCCGCAAGGCTGATGCCGGGCTGCAAAATCACACTGACCAGAACGGTGCCTTCGTTAAAACTCGGCAGGAACGCGCGCGGCAGCAATAATCCCGCACCGAGTGCCAGGATCACAGCCAAAGCCGGAACGCCGATGACAAAGCCGGGGCGGTCGAAGGCCCATTCAAGGCCGCGCTTTTGCAAAGCCTTGAGGGTGTGCACCAGCCACGTTTCATGCTCTGACACATGCTTCATGCGCGGCAACAGCCAGTAGGCCAGCACAGGCGTCACGGTCATGGACACAACAAGGCTGGCCAGAATCGAGACGATGAAGGCAATGCCGAGCGGTGAGAACAAACGGCCTTCAATGCCCGAGAGGGCAAAGAGGGGGAGGAACACCAACACGATGATGGCGGTGGCGTACAAAATGCCGGAGCGCACTTCGATGGAGGCATCAGCCACCACCGTTTCAATGCTGCGGCGATCCCGGCCACCTGCCGCCCTGTGCAAGCCAAGCCTTCGGTAGATATTCTCAACATCCACCACCGCATCATCCACCAGCGCGCCGATAGCAATCGCAAGGCCGCCGAGCGTCATGGTGTTGATCGAGAGGCCCATGAACTGGAACACGATCACTGTGGTCAGCACCGACAGCGGGATTGCGATCAGGGAGATGAAGGTGGTCTGCCAGTTGAGCAGGAAGGCAAACAAAACGATGGCCACCACGATCAGCGCCTCAACAAGGACGCGCAGGACGTTTTCTATGGAGGTTTCGATGAAGGTTGCCTGCCGAAATTGAATATCCGTCACACGCACGCCTTCCGGCATCACGCGCTGAAGTTCAGGCAGCATAGCTTCGATCTGGCGTGTGATGCCGACCGTGTCGGCGTTGGGCTGCTTCTGGACAGCCAGAATAACAGCGGGCTTACCCTGATACCCTGCATCGCCGCGCTTGGTTCTTGCCGCGAAATCAACATCGGCGACCTGACTGAGGAAGACGGATTGCCCCTCGCGGAAGGCCACCACCAGATTCTTAAGATCATCAATCTTCGTGGTACGGGCGATGTTGCGGATCAGATATTCTCTAGCCTTTTGATCGACAAAGCCGCCGCCCGTATTAGCCCCGAACTGCTGGATCGCCTTTTCGATGGCTTCAAAGCTGACATCGAGGCTGGCCATACGCCGGGGATCGGGGATGACCCGGTACTGCCGCACCTCGCCGCCAATCGGGACCACCTGCGAAACACCCGGTACAGTCAGAAGCTGCGGGCGCACCGTAAAATCGGCGATCTCGCGCAGCACCATGGGATCGGACGTGTCGCCCGACATGGCGATCAGCATGATCTCGCCCATGATGGATGAGATGGGCCCCATCTGCGCATGGACGTTGCTCGGGAGCTGCTCGCGCACGAGCTGCAATCGTTCAGCCACTTGCTGGCGTGCCCGATAGATCTCCGTCGACCAGTCAAACTCGATATAGACAATGGAAAGCCCGACGCCGGAGACGGAGCGCACGCGGTTCACGCCGGGCATACCGTTCATGGCGGTTTCAATCGGGAAGGTGACCAGCAGTTCGACTTCCTCCGGCGCAAGGCCATCGGATTCGGCAAGCAGCGTGACCGTCGGGCGGTTGAGATCGGGGAAGACATCCACCGGAAGCGTTCTGAGCGTGGCGAGGCCATAGAGCATGATGGCGATGCCGCCGATCAGGACGAACAGGCGATTGGCAAGGCTGGCGCGGACAATAGTATTGAACATGAGTTGCCTCCCTCACCGAATCTGATTGATGAGTTCGGCCGCGCTGGTCACAACGCGGTCACCGGGCTTGATGCCCGCTAGAACCAACAGGCGTTCCCCATCGAGCGGCTGGGTTTTTACCTCCGCCGGACGAAACCGCTCCGGGCTTTCCTTGATCCAGACCTGCGGGATGCCATTATTGCCGCGCACCACAGCGGCCAAAGGCAACTCGATGCCTTGGGTTGTGCTGTCGGATTGAGCAAAAACTTTGACCGGCGATCCGATGACAAGCTCGGGATGGGAGTCCTCGATACGGAAAAGAAACGGAGTTGCCTGTTGACGCAGCGTCGGAGAGCGCCCGACATACGAAAGCTTCAGAGAATGGCCCTCGCCATCCAGCGCCTGGGCCGCCATGATCGCCCCTTCACCGTGACCCGCATCACCAATGCCCTCCACCCATAATTTCTCGGGATCGACGATTTCAAAAAGCGTGTCGCGCGCCGTGACAACCTGCCCGGCCCGCACATTGGCCACCGAGATAATGCCGCTAACCGGAGCCTTCAGTGCGATTTTCTGGGTGTCTTTTGGTTCGAGAACCCGCTTTTGCTCGCGCAAGGCGGCCAGCTCGGCCTTCGTATCGTCAATCTGGCTTTTGGCGACCACGCTGGCGATGCGTGTAAGCCGGTCCAGCTTTTGCTCCGCAATGATCAGCTTGCCATCCACTTCGGCGCGGAGCTGCTGCATGGTGCCAAGATCAGCCACCGGAATGGAAGGGGACAACAGTGCAAGCACTTCTCCTGCCTGCACTTTCTGCCCGGCATAGGAAATGCCGCGCTCGCTGACTTCAATCTGCCCATCCATCGGCGCTTGAACCTGCCCGAAGGACGATGGATCAGGCACAACCGTGCCAATCAGCTCTCGCGTGCGTGCTGACGATGCGGTCGCAGCGGGCGTGGTACGCAGACCGAGTAACCGCTGGGTTGATTTGGGAACAAAAACGCCGCCACCCGGAAGCTTGCGGGGTGTAATCCCGCCAGCCGCCGCTGGAGCCTCATCATGGCCGCCATCGCCATGATCGTGTCCGGGGCCTGCCAAAGCGGGGGATGCAATTGCAAACCCGACCAAAGCCGCGATGAGAATAAGCTCTGCCGCGCTTCTGAGGTGGATCGATTTGGTCGCTGAAGCTTTTGTGGTGGGGGCATCATCGTCGTCGCGCCCGATTTTCTGCCGCGACCGTGCGCGCAATGCGAAGGCGAGCACGAAGCCAAGGGCTAACGCGCCAGCCAGCATGGTCAATATGTCAGGTCGCGTAAGAATTTGGACAAGGGGTGTAGCCGCGCCGTCCGATGGTGCGGCATGACCCGCTTCAGGAACGCTCCATGTTCCGTTCAGCAGATCGGCATCGGTTTTGGTCGTGATCGTGAAGACCAAAGCCTTTGCACCCGGCTGATCAACCCAGTCGGCCTCCAGTTCGTATGTTCCGGGCTCAACGGGCTTGGCGAGTGCTACAGGAATGCCCTCGCCCGAGACTTCAATCGAGGCCCCCTCGATTGGCTCGCTGGTATCCGGGTGATCCAGATACATGATGAGGCGATGACCCTCAGATATCGCCACCAGCTCCATGGTGGAGCCGACGCTTTCCAGCCGTGGGGCAGCATTGGTGACGGGCGCGGGGCCTTCATCGCCGTGGTCGTGCCCCGGCCCGGCCCATGCGGCGCTGATGGTCAAAACGAAAATTGCGAAGAGTGTGATGGTGGTACGAAACATAGCTCAAGCCGATCTGTTGCAAGGGAAACCTTGGATCGGCCGGGGGCATCACGTCCTTCGCAACTCTTGCGCTCCCCGCATATCGCAGAGGTGCTTGAGTGGCTTGGGATCAGTGGAAAAGCCGCTGGCCGAATCCAGTCGCTAAACGCTCATCCGCCAAAGCGGGCGAGGTCAAAGCGCGTCAGACCAACGGACGGGGAGGGCGCAAGAGAGGATATTTGAGTTCGCCGAGAGCCAAGCTTGAGTGGCCAATGGCCTGCTCCACGGCATCAACGGCCATAGCCTTGACCCCGAATTCAGCGGGCAGCAGGGCCATGAAAGTCCCGCAGCACGGTATGTGGAAGTGTGCACCGGATTGGTCGCTTTCGGGCGCTTCACAGGAATTTTGGGCGCAGAAATCCACCGTAGAAGTGGAGCTGCTTTCAATCGGGATCATCACGCCCGCTTCATGGTCGTGCCCATCCATCCCATGAGCGTCCGTCTGGTGATGGTCTTGGGCGTGATAGACAAGAGGCCGCGCCGCGCCGTGACCGCTAACGGTCACAACAGCAAAAAGCAGGAGCATGATTCGGGCGATCAACCTCATAATTTCACTCTACACGCTTTGGCGGGCTTGGGCAAATTCATCCGAATACCAGTGTATTAAGCCCCCTTTGAACCGCGTTTTCTCGAAAAGCGGGGTATGACGCGGATGTAGATGAGCTCACTGATGAGTTCGATGATCGTTTGCATCACGATGATCGCAGGCAAAAGCGGGATGCCACCCGGAATTGCGAAGGCCAGCGGCAAAACCACCAGAGAGTTCCGCGTTGCCGCGCTGAAGGCGACGGCACGTGCAGCGCCTGTTTCGGCCCGGAAGGCCCTTGCGACCAGCCAGCCCAACACGGGAGCGATAACGGCATATGCGATGTAAATCGGAGCAGCCGATAGGGCGGCGCTGCTAGCCTCGCCTATCTGCGGCATGACCGCGGCGATTACCAAGAACAGTACCAGCGCCGTTGCCGGAACGGGAAGAACGCCGAGTATGTCAAACAGCTTGCGGCCTGCCGGAAAGCGCGCGCTTGCGTATTGAACCAGCGCCGCAAGGAGCAGCGGCACGGCAATGAGCCAGACAAAGGCGTGGAGGAACGGTTCCGGCTGAACCAGATTTGCGGCATCGTCTCCCAGAAACAGCCCCAAATACACCGGCAATAAAAGCATTTGCAACAGAAGCAGGATCGGGGTCGATGCCAGCAAAGACCGCGCGTCACCCTGACCGAGATGGGTGAATGTCACGACGTAATCGATGCAGGGCGTCAGCAAAACCAACATGATGGCAAGCCGCAGCATCGGTTCATCCGGCGCAAACCAGATGAGCCCCACGACAAGCATAGGCACGGCAATGAAGTTGGTGACCAAGAGCGCGGTGAGAAACCGGCCATTGCGGAAGGCTGCGGCCAACTCAACCAGCGGCACCTGAAGAAACGTCACGAACAGCATGAAGGCCAGAGCCGGATTGATTGATGGCTCCAAAGCTGTGGTGGCCGGAATGGCACTGCTCGCTGCAACGGCGAGAAGGATTGCTGCGAAATAAATCCAGACCTGCCGATTCTCCAAAAATGAGCGCGACGTATCCAAAGTTTGATGTTCCCCCATAAGCCCTTATTGACTCTGACGGATTGACTGTTCGTTGTCGAGCAGACGGGCGTCCCACTCACTTCGTTCGGGGTCAGGCTCTCGCGAGCCGAGCCCGCGCGTGCAGGGCGGTCTCGGCCCTTTGGGCTTGGATCGTTGCCGCTCCGTGTTTCAAGGGCGCGGCACCTCCCGGCCATGCGCCCAGTCCGACGGGGCCACGGATACGGCGATAGCCATAAAGAGCGCCAAGGCCGCCAG
Organism: Hyphomicrobium sp.; assembly: GCA_022841965.1. Classification (GTDB taxonomy): domain Bacteria; phylum Pseudomonadota; class Alphaproteobacteria; order Rhizobiales; family Hyphomicrobiaceae; genus JAGVSR01. The sequence goes on from JALHQM010000001.1 coordinate 113,337, forward strand.
CACGCCGGGTTCTGAGAGCTCAAGTAGAAACAGACAAATGGTCATTGCGGTATCCTTTTGTGTCGTTTAATGGCCTCCGGAGCGCGCTACTTCGCGCGCTTGGCGAGCCAGTCCTTCATGAAGACGATTCCCTTATCCTGCGCGGCGATGATCTCCTCCGCGAGATTGCGCGCTCAGGGTCTTTCCCGTATTTCAGAAGCACCTGGGCCATATCGATTGCTCCCTGATGATGCGGGATCATTCCAGCCACAAAATCCACATCGGCATCGCCTGTGAATGTGATGCTCATGTCCTTGTGCATCTTGGCGTTGACCTCGGCGAAGGCCGCTGCAGATTCGCTTTTCGGAGCCGCGTCAGACATGTTGCCGTGCATCTCATGCATGCCCTTCATGTCATGCATGTCGTGGCCCTTGCCTTCTTCAGCGTTCGCGGGAGCGCTCAGCAAAAGAAGCCCAAGTGCGAGTGATTTTGTTGTGCGGTTCATTGTGATGTCTTTTTTGTCTTGATTTGTGAGGGTCTGCGCGAGATCGCTGTCGCTGCCAGCCCGCCTGCGATGTAGAACGCGCTCGCTGAATGCCGGTTAGATCAGCCAAAGCGGATCTCATCCGCTGGCGACATCGATCATATGTGCAGACATTGGGTGCCAGCGCGGCTTAAGGCCGACGGGCTGCGCACCCCATAGGCTCCCGGGCTTGCCGGAGCCGGATTTACGCCTTGGGTGGGCGGTCTAAACCGAAGATGATATCCGGATAAATCAAACCCTGACCGGGCATCTGAAAACGTGCCTGACGCTGATCGCCAGTCCACCACGTATGATCCTGAGGCAATGCGCCTGCGCAGCAGTGACCGGCCATGCCGCAGGATGAGAGGCTCTGACAGCAGCAAGCGTCCGGGATGCAATCGGTCGATCTGTGTGATTGATCGCTGGTTACGGACGCAACCTTGCTGGTTGCACGTCCGGCAGTCTCAGTTGGATCGAGTTTGCAGCGCGGGATGCCGTCAGTTTTTCCGCATCGGCAGTGGTCATAACGCGCGATGGACCTTGTGGCGGGAGTAAGCGCGCCGCCTCAATACTTGGAACCGATGCGTGAACATGGCCTGCATGGGCAAGCGCGTTCGCAAGTCCGCCGAAGATAATGGTGACCAGTACAGCAGGCGCGGCCAGGGACAGGATCAGGCTAGCACGTCGCCCTTTCAGTTGCGTTCTTTGATACTCAATCCGGATCTGATTAACATTTTAGCAAATTGGCCTACCGATTGGAACGCTCGATGACATCCATCAGTTCGGCCACTTTCTTGCTTTGTTCAGCCGCATTGCCACTCGCCATTGCATGAGCGATACAATGGCTGACATGATCTTTCAGGACGGCTTCCTCGACCTTACGCAGTGCCGCGCGAATGGCGGCGATCTGTGTGAGCAGATCGATGCAGTACCGCTTCTCTTCAATCATCCGCGAAACGCCGCGTACCTGACCTTCGATCTTGCCGAGGCGCTTCACGCAGAACTCTGCCGTCTCATTTTTCATGCTTGACTGCTACCCATACCGGGTGTAGGTGTCAAGATGAAACTTATACCCCCACCGGGTATCAGGAGAGCCCACGTATGGACGATAAATATACTCATTCAAGCCCCGTCTCCTCTTCGCCCGGTTGCTGTGGCCAACATGGCCCTGGTCATAAAGACGAAAGACCCAAAGGTTCTGGGGGCAGCGATGCCGTGCGCGATCCTGTCTGCGGCATGGAGGTTGACCCGCACACGGCCAAGCACCGCGCAGAGCACGGCGGCCACCCGTATTATTTTTGCTCGGACGGGTGCCGGACGAAGTTTGTGGCTGATCCGGCAACCTATCTCACCGAACGCGCACCGCCGCCTGTTATCGAAGGGGCGATCTATACCTGCCCCATGCATCCTGAAGTGCGACAGGTGGGGCCGGGTTCTTGCCCGATCTGCGGGATGGCGCTGGAGCCGGAACTGGCCAGCGCCGAGACTGGCCCCAATCCTGAACTCGCCGATATGAGCCGTCGGTTCTGGATTGGCTTGATCCTGACGCTCCCTGTGTTCGCGCTGGAGATGGGCGGCCATCTCACGGGCCTGCATCAGTGGTTGGGTCAACAAACCTCGAACTGGCTTCAATTCGCTCTGGCGACTCCCGTCGTCCTCTGGGCTGGCTGGCCGTTTTTCGAGCGGGGCTGGGCCTCGCTCATCACGCGCAACCTCAACATGTTCACGCTCATTTCTATGGGCACGGGTGTGGCCTGGCTTTACAGCGTCATTGCGACGGCCTTTCCGGGGATATTCCCCGCAGAGCTGCGTGGTCCAGATGGAGCCATTTCCGTCTATTTCGAAGCCGCCGCCGTCATTACCGTTTTGGTGCTGCTTGGTCAGGTTCTGGAATTGAGGGCACGCGAGCAGACCAGCGGCGCGATCAAGGCGCTCCTCGATCTTTCGCCCAAAACCGCGCGCCGCATTGCCGAGGATGGCAGCGAAGCCGATATCAGTCTCGATCAGGTGCATGTGGGCGACAAACTTCGCGTCCGTCCCGGTGAGCGCGTGCCGCTCGATGGGCAGATTATCGATGGTCGCAGCGCCATCGACGAGTCAATGATCACAGGCGAGTCGATGCCTTTGACGAAATCCGCAGGTGATAAGGTCATTGGCGGGACCATGAACCAATCCGGGGGCTTTGTGATGCGAGCCGATAAAATCGGCCGCGATACCATGCTCTCCCAAATCGTTCAGATGGTTTCGCAAGCCCAGCGGAGCCGTGCGCCGATCCAGCGTCTTGCCGATCAGGTGTCCGGCTGGTTCGTTCCGGCTGTGATCGCGATTGCCCTGTTGGCCTTCGCAGCTTGGTCTATCTGGGGGCCTGATCCGAAGCTGACCTATGGCTTGATTGCGGCGGTCTCCGTGCTGATCATCGCGTGCCCCTGTGCGCTTGGGCTTGCTACGCCCATGTCTATCATGGTGGGTGTGGGGCGAGGCGCTGAGCATGGCGTCCTGATCAAGAACGCCGAAGCGCTCGAACGGATGGAAAAGGTCGATACGCTGGTCGTCGATAAGACCGGCACGCTCACAGAAGGCAAGCCGCGTGTTGTGGCGATTCGTGCCATTGGCACGACCGTAGAAGACGAACTCCTTCGTCTGGCCGCGAGTCTTGAGCGATCAAGCGAGCATCCGCTGGCTGATGCCATCGTCCGCGAAGCGCAGAGCCGCTCGCTTGCACTGTCGGAAGCCAAGGATTTTGACTCCCCTCTCGGCAAGGGCGCGTTTGGCGTAGTGGATGGCCGCCGGGTCGCCATCGGCAATAAGCGATTGATGGACGACCAAGGCATTACCATCGGAGACCTTGTGAACGAGGCTGAAAAACTGCGTGGCGAAGGCGCGACTGCGATCTACGTGGCCGTGGACGGGGTGGCGAGCGGCATCATAGCAATTGCCGACCCGATCAAGGACTCGACGCCTACGGCGATCAAGGCTCTGCAAGCGGCCGGTGTGCATGTGGTGATGCTGACGGGTGATAATGCTACCACGGCGCGTGCCGTTGCCGGAAAGCTCGGGATCGCCGATGTCGAAGCCGAAGTCCTTCCCGAAGACAAGAGCCGCATCGTCGAGACGCTGCGCGCGCAAGGCCGTATCGTGGCTATGGCCGGTGATGGTGTGAATGATGCGCCGGCGCTGGCTGCCGCCGATGTTGGTATCGCTATGGGGACTGGGACCGATGTCGCGATGGAAAGCGCCGGCATCACGCTGCTGAAAGGCGATTTGATAGGCATCGTGCGCGCCCGCCATCTTTCGACAGCAACTATGGCCAATATCCGTCAGAATCTGTTCTTCGCCTTCGCTTACAATGCGGCGGGCGTCCCTATTGCTGCCGGCGTGCTCTACCCGGTCTTTGGCATACTTCTCTCGCCGATCATCGCGGCGGCGGCCATGGCGCTCTCGTCCGTGAGCGTTGTCGGCAATGCCTTACAGCTAAGGCGCGCTGCCTTGTGAGCCGATCATTCACGCTCATTCGACTTTATTGAGCAAGCCAATTGCACCTGGCGTAAGCGGTTATCTATCGGCATCGCCAGCCTTTGCCTCGGGGAAAAATGGACACTGAGATGCGCAGCGCTCAGCAATCCTGGAATGATGTAACCTCGGGGCGCACAGACCCGGTAGGACGGTCTGTAAGACAGATGGAGGCTCGTTGGGGGGATCGCCGTCGATCAGCGCGGGCCGGTAGCCGGTTTGGATCGCGGTAGGCTCTGAGTAACCTCTTCGCGGCGGTCTCGGCATGAATCGCGGCCAGGAGACCCGATCGCAGCGTGCTCGAATTCGGCGCTCACGATGAAACTCATGCTGCTAAAGCCGCGGGCCTTTATCGACATGGGTGGCATTCGGGCTGATCTCGCAGCACTGCCTCTCGTCTAGCGGCAACGATCGTGACCCGCATGGGCCGAGACGCGCCCCCGCGGCTTGGTCGCGCTCTCTCGCGCGATAGAGCGTGGCCCGGCCCTGACCGGGTGCCGCCCGTCACGGAGAACATTCGCGCGCAAGACCGGTCATCTGCGACGGGGTGAAACCATTGATGTAAGGGGGCCTCCCGCACAACATCGGACGGAGAGGTATCGCAGACCAGGAGCCCGCTATGACCCATCACAACCGTCCCGCACGCGAGGTGGATTTCGGACGCATGCTCGATGTTCTGCGGCCGCTGGCTGATCAGGGAAGTCGGGTTTGGCGCCACGCGTTGGCGCTCCATGGTTGTCCGGCAAAAGCCAAAGTGGATTTGCGGCAAAGGGCGAAGGTCAGCGCGGAGGTCGCGGCAGAGCTGGCGCTGGGCCGGCCGTCCGGCTGTCTTGGCGTCTGCGAGTCGGGGGAAGAGGAGCGGCCCACACGGCGCCCCAGCGTATTGTGCAGCGAGCGCCTCAGCGGAGAGGTCAGCATCCCCGGATGGAGCGTGGATCTGGAGCGCGTGCTCGCCGTGGAGGCCGCCCGCCTCTACGGCATGCTGGTGGTCGCTCTGGAATGCCGCGAATGCGCCTATGTTTGGATGCTCGACATGATCCAGGCTTGCGCTCCGGGCGCTCCTGATTGGTGCTGCCAGCAGGATGGACCGCCGCGCGACGCGTAAGTGTCACACAAAAACCGATCGGTCACTCAAACCCTTCAGGAGCGGATCCACCATGGACAGGTTCTCGCAAGCCTTCAGCATGGCCTATGAGCAGCGCCGCCAACATCCCGCAGTGGCAAGCACGCTAGCGCGGTTCAATGAGAGTCTCCCCGGTCTCGAAGACCATGCCGAGCGCGTGCTCGTCGCCTGCTCGCTGAGCTTCAACGGGTATGGGCCGGATGAAGACCTCATCCCGCCGGTCTCCTATCTGCTGGACCGGGTTCAGGCGGGAAGCTGGCTTCCCCTGCTCCTGAGCGCCATTGAAACCGCACCGGGTCTTGATCCGAGTGAGCGCCAGGCCATGGTGGGCGCCTATCTGATCGTCGAGACCATGCTCTTCGCGGACGAGCTCCGCGGATCGCACATCCATACGCTATAGCGTTTAAATGTATTCGATACGCTATCGCGTATGCCACGTCAAAATACGCCAAAGCGTATATTGACAATCTATACGCTATAGCGTATGCTAATTTCATGAAACAGATCGTACGAACAGCTCCGCAAATGGGTGAGGCGCTGCGCCGGATTCGGCGGGCCGGCCAGCTGACCCAGGCCGAACTTGGCCAGAAAATGGGGGTGCGGCAGGCCACAGTCTCCCGTTTGGAAGCCGGAGAGCGCGGCACGGAGCTCGGCACACTCATGGATGCCTTGGCGGCCATGAACCTCGAGCTCGTCATCCGCCCGCGCGCCCAAGGACAGGGATCGGATTTTGAGGACCTCTTCTGATGGCCCGGCCGCGTAAATCAGGGCTGCTGGCCGTGTGGCTGAATGGGAAGCGCGTCGGAACTCTGCGGCGCGCCTCCAGCGGTGCGATCGATTTCCAGTACGACCCGGACTGGCTGGCCTGGGAGAATGCGATCCCGGTCTCGCTCTCCATGCCGCTGCGCGAGGACCGCTTTATCGGCGACCCCGTGCTCGCCGTCTTCGACAATCTGCTGCCCGACAATGAGGGCATCCGCAAACAGGTCGCGGAGAAGACGGGCGCTGCCGGCGATGATGCCTACAGCCTTCTCGCCACGCTGGGCCGCGACTGCATCGGGGCGCTGCAGTTTCTCCCCGACGGTGAAGACCCAGGGCCAGCGGGCGCCATCAACGGCCGCGCGGTCACGGATAAGGAGATTGAGAAGATCCTGGTCAATCTGGCCCGCAACCCGCTGGGGCTCAGTGAAGATCAGGAGTTTCGGATCTCAATTGCCGGCGCACAGGAAAAGACAGCGCTGCTGTTCTGGAAGGGGCGCTGGCATGTGCCGCACGGATCGACGCCGACCACCCACATCCTTAAGCCGCAGATTGGCAAGCTTAAAGACGGGATCGATATGTCCCGCAGCGTTGAGAACGAACATCTGTGCCTCAAGATTGTCGCGGCCTTGGGACTGCCGGCCGCCACATCACAGATCAAGGATTTCGGCAAAGAGCGCGTGATTGTCATCGAACGCTTCGACCGGCTCTGGGCCAGGGATGGCCGCCTCTTGCGCCTGCCGCAGGAAGATATGTGTCAGGCTCTCTCAGTGCCGCCCTCGCGCAAATACGAATCCGAAGGCGGCCCGGGCATACCGGCCATAGCAAACATCCTCAAAGGCAGCGATCAGGCCGAGGCCGACCGGCTGATTTTCTTCAAAGCCCAGATCGTGTTCTGGCTGCTGGCCGCCATTGACGGACATGCCAAGAATTTCAGTATCAAGCTTGCGCCGCAGCAGCGATTCAAGCTCAGCCCCCTCTATGACGTCATGTCGGTCCAGTTGGCGCTCGACAGGAAGCAGATCCAGCACAACAAGGTGAAGATGGCGATGGCCGTCGGCAACACGCGCCATTACATCCTCAAGACCATCGCGCCGCGGCATTTCATGGAAACGGCGAAAGCCTGCGGCCTGCCGGAAAGCGCGATCCGGCAGATGATGGAAGAACTCGCCGATACGGCTCTTGGGAAGATCATCGAGACGCTGGATGCCATGCCTAAGGATATGCCGGGCGATCTGATGGCAAGCATTGCCGATGGTGCGGCGAGCCGTCTCGAACGGATTGGTTTGATGCTCAAGGCCGATGCAGCGGCCTGACAGGCGCCATCAAAGAATGTCGGGATAAGTTAAACGCCCGCTGAGGCAGAGACTTCGCGCAGCGAGCCCGGCGCATCATTCTCAGCACATGGTTTTGCGTCTGATCATCCCTCTTGCCTGTGTCGTCATTCGCTCCCACTGGTCTGAGCCACTCTTAGCCGAACATCCGTCGCATGCGACGATGGTCCTTAAGCCCATCATTGATGGCGACACCTTCGTCGCCTCAGGGCTCAAAATCGGTCTGTGGGGCAGTGATGCGCCGGAGCGCGGTGAGCCGCTCTATCAGCATAGCCGGCTGGTCCTGGAGCAGAGTCTCCAGAGTGGAGAGCTCAGCTGCGTGTCTGTGGACCGTGACCGTTACGCCCGCGTCGTCATGCAGTCCCGCAGCGATGAGGCCGATATTGGCGCGCTCATGGTGCGGGCTGGGTTTGCCCGGGACTACGCGCGCTACTCCAAAGGCTTCTATGCCGAGGAGCAAGACGCAGCCCAAAGCGCGGGCGCTGGACTCTGGAACTAGCACGGCAGCCCAAGATATCTCTAATCGGCTACGCGCAGCGCAAAGACATTTGCAGGCCACACGGGCACAGATGCGCTGATCTCCGGCCAATCGCAGTGAGGCTACAATCTTGTGGGCCCTCTGGCCTCGTCCTCATCTTCCCAAACATCCTCCGCTGCTACGGCGCGGACGGTTTGGCAGGGAGATGGCATCATGACGCTCGACGACGCCCTCAAAACATTTAGCCTCAAGCGGCTCCTCACAAAGCCGGCCCTCAAGGTTCTGCGGGACAGCCAGGCCAAGCAGGCTGCTGCGCGCGGCGATGAGGACGCCCTTATCCGCATCAACGCGGCCTGGTCGGTGCTGACCGGCAAGAGCGATGCGGCGCCAGAGGGCGACTCCGCCTCACACGGGCCGCAAGGCTTGATCCGGGCGCACTGCGCGCGCAAGAGCGGACAGGTCTTCATCCTCGACTGGACCATGAGCCCGCGCGCGGGCCAGGGCGGGGCTGATAAGATCGTGCTGGATAATCCGCAGCTCATCTCCTGGGATCCGGAGCTCGGCCTGTTCCAGATTGTCGGCGCCAGCGGCGAGGCCAAGCCCTATTACGGCGAGACCAATGGCCCCTCCTCCGCAGAGAGTGGCCTCTTCACGCAAGGCTGGGCCTCACAGTTCCGCGGCGAGATCACCTTTGCGCCGGTCGCCTGCCCCTGCTGCCAGGCCAAGCACATCCAGTGGTGCCAGCACTGCAACACCGTGTTCTGCCATGGCGGCCCTAAGGATACGCCCGAGGGCCGTTACAGCTGCCCCTCCTGCAAAGCCGCCTACATCTGGGGTGGCGGCGGAACACCCATTCAGCGCGTCTTCGACGGCAAGCAGCTCCGCTCGCTCAGCGATCTGGCGCCTGATGGCGCGATCGGCACGGAAACCCGCAAAGCCCTCCCGAAATCCAGACGCTGAAAGAACGAGCCCCCCATGTCACGCGAAAACAAAATCGCCGCTGCGATTCTGCTTACATGCTTCTTTCCGCCCTTTGCCGCTCTCATCGCCGCCACTTACGGCCTGCGGTGGCGGTGCCGCTTCTATGCGCAGGTGTTGAAGGCTCAGAAAGAGGCTGAGAGCGATCCGTATGTCCTGCGCCCCTTCATCCATCATGGCCGGGCGCCGATCACGGCATGGCTCCCGCCAAAGCTCATTCTCATGACGGTGGCGGGCGTTGCCATACTGGCAGCCTCGCTTGGATATTTCCACGCCGTGAATGCCATCTGGGTCGCGCTGGGCTTTGCACCGATCCTGCCCATCGATACGCAGCTGCCGCTTTGGGGGCTCCTGATTGTCATGGCCGGGTGGTTCGGTACGTTGCACCTCCTTAGCAAGTTCATCCACCGGCGCTACGTCGAAGGACGGATTTTCCCGGGCTATCCCGAGCTGCTCACCCATATCCGCGCCTGCAAAACCTCAGACGACGTGCTCGCTTATGCGCCCTCGCTCCGTGCGGCGGCCAAAACGCATATCCGCAGACCCTATGACCTGTATCGCCTCTGGGCTGCATGGCGCGATGAGGAGGATCATGCCGCTTACTACCGCTCCGAGCGGCTTCTGGATGCGCTGGAGCTGCTGGCGCAGCGTTTCCCCTATGACAGCAGCGATGAAGCCTTCCGCAAGCGCTATTGGGCCTATGCGCAGTCTCTCTACCGGCTGCTCCTGTTGCGCGACCCCGCCAAGGTCCAGCATCTGCTGTTCGCAAAGCCCTATCCCGCCTCGCCCGATACAACCCGGCGCGAACGTGAAGCCAAGCTGGCTCAGGCGCGCGCCAAACCGGACATCGATCTCGCCGCGCATGGAGACCTCACCCGCATTGAAGCGTTGGAGATTCTGGGTCTGACCACCCAGCCGGATTTGGCGACGCTGAAGAAGCTCAAAGAGACGTTGCTCCGTGACACGGACCAGGATCACGAAAAAGAAGCCATGGCCCGGGCGTTCAAGCGTCTGGAACAAGCCTATGCGTAAGAAACACAATCGACGGGCTTCGCCGTGGATAGAATGGCACCTGACGTCTCTGTACTTGGCCGGTCGCTGGGCTGGGTCGAACGGCGCGCATGGGAACACCCTTGCAACGCGGTTTGCGCGCAGCAATAAATTTGGACGGTGCTGAACCATTGGCGTTGCCTGCTTGGGACTGGGGACGTTGTGAGGCTGGATGAAGGGACGTTTCACCATCGCTTTCCTGTTGGTCGCGGGCGCAGCAGTGGCCAACCAACCGGAGTCTCCGACGAGGATCGATCCTCAGCGTCCGGCAGCTATTGCTGAGGAGAATGGAGCTGTCGCCGAATGGACGAGAGATCTGGCGACACTCGATCGGCGCCTCACGGTGCTTGAAAACAAGGGTCCTCCCGCGTGGTATGTGCCGTATTTGTTGACGCTTTTGTCGACCGGCTTCGGTATTGCTGTGGGATCGTTAATTACGGCGCGTTATACACATCGTGCCGAGGCGCGAGCCGACAGACTTCGTCGTGAGGATGCAGCTATCAGTGTTGCCAGTGAGTGGATCAAGATGTTTCCCTCACTCCAGCATGTTTACAAGTGCTTAGACTCTCCCGATCTTCTGCGGGAAGCAAAGAATCTCAATGCCGTCTTGGACTACGGCAACTGGCTTGAGACAACGGCGCAACGCCTCGGGCATCAGCTTATCGACAGAGACCTCTTAAAGAAAATGGGCCTGATCGATCGCATGTTAGTATTTCTCGACAAGTACGATCATGCCGCCGGGATATTGGCAAACGCGCAACCCGCGCTTGATATTGGATCGTATTCCGGCGCATGGACCGCGCTTGGAGAGCAGGTATCGAAGGAGAAGGAGGCCAGACATGCAATCAGAAAGTAAACTGATTGACGCTTTGGATCATTCGGTCGATTTGTTGATAGGGCTTAAAGTCTTGGCCCGGGGTGAAAAGATCTCCTTGCAGTCCAATGAAGAGATAATGCAGGCTTTGAAAGAGCTTGATGACCGAATCGCAGGTATGGTGGTTGATCCGGTACCCGCTGAAAAATCCGGCATTGTCTGCCCGCGGTGCGGAAAAAGTGTGAAGGTCACGCTTGGCTAAGATCGGTCGGCTTGGGTTCCGGAATCTCCCGCCCATCGACGTACCAATATTGTGCACCGCCAGAGTGCTCGATGGCCGGTCCGTCGGCGCGATGGAGAACGCCATTCTGCCACCAGCTTCTGAAGCCGTCAGGCCTCTCAATAGCAGGGCCATTTACGCGGTGCGGCACCCCGTTTTTGTACCAGCGGCGCGTGCCGTCTGCGAGTTCTGCGGCGGGGCCGTCCTCCCTATGAAGTACTCCTTGACGATGCCAGTAGCGGGACCCGTCCATTGCAACTACGATGCGAAGCTCCGACCCGAGAAGAGGCAGGTTATATGCGACGTTCTCAAAAAGGTTTCTCAATCGAGCTGTATTTGTGTAAACGATAACCTTTTCAACACTCATAATCTTTCCTAACCTGCTTTATCAGATTATATAATAATTTAATCTCCTGATTTCAATTGGATAATATTCCTATTAGACCAATCCCATTCAGCTGACGCCGCAGCCGACAGGTAATCTTTTTGGCTCGTAGGTTTCCGATTAGACCGGCTGCTGCCGCTTGAGCCAGCCGACCGCTTCTGACGCTTTCGACGCCGCTGTGAATATGGCCTTGGGGTCCTCTTTCAAAAGGGCGAGCCAGTGGGCCAGATACTGCGCATGGTCGGCGCGTGTGTCCTGGGTGATGCCGAGCTCTGCACAGAGAAACGCGGAACCGATTTCAGCAACCAACTCCTCCGCCGCATAGGCTTCGGTCTTGAAGCGGCTTGTAAAGTCGCGGTCGCAGCGGCTATTGTGGCCGGTCGCATGGATCGCTTCATGCAGCAGCACGGCATAATAGGCTTCATCACGGTTCATGGTCTGGGTCCCGGTGAAGAGCCCCTCCTCCGGCATTGTGATCGTATCGGTGGAGGGTCTGTAGAATGCGCGGTCACCGGCATGCACGAGCGGGATTTGCGTGTGGCGCATGAACTGATCGGCGCTGGCCAGTCTTGCAATCGGACCCAGGCTCTCGGCGGCGGGTGGCGCCTCATAGCCCTCCACCTCCTCAGCATTGAAGACATAGGAGGCGCGCGCCACACGGCGCTTGCCATCATCGCCCTCGTCCTCGGGATTGGGCTCGGTCTCGAACTCTTTGTAGAAGATGACCAGCTCTGATTTGGCGCCTTTGCGGACTTGGCAGCCCAACTCTTGCCACTGCTTGTAGGTCGCGAAGACGGGCGTGGAGAAGCCGCGCATCTCCGCAGCAACCCAAAGATTGACGACATTGATGCCGTTATAGGCTGTGTGGGAGAGGGCATTCTCGGGCGTCCAGAGCGGACGGCCGGCATTCCGCCAGGGCATTTTCGGCTCGCCGGGATGGGCCTCGATGGCCTGGATGAGGCGCTGGGTGATTTCGGTGTGCAAATCGCGCTTGGGCGCAGGCGATGATGAACGGCGCATGGGGTCTCCTGTCGGGCTTGGGATTCGCCCGTCAGGCAGGTGCGCGCGCTCTCGCGCTCGGCCCCGGGCTCACCCGGGCCAAAGCCTCGCTCTCCCTCTCATCGCGACTTCAGGCCGCCGCAGACTTCACCGATGGCCGCGCAGCGGGGGATTAGGAACGCGCTGCTTGGATCCCGTCCGGCGTCAAAAGCCCTCAAATTCGAGCAGATGAGGCTCTTGTCATGAGCCGCCTCCCGCTCGATCTCCAGCATGATTTCGTCGTGGAGGCCGCGCGGTATGGATGGAGAGTTCCCAGGACCCAAGGGTTTGCGCGAGCAGCTGATGCGCGGCTTCGCGGAGCGTGTGTTCGGCCGCTTTCAAAAGCATTCCTCCACGATCGAGACGGCACCTGCGCCTGCCTTCCGTCCGCCTGGGTTTCGCGGGGTCCCGCCGCCGCTGCAGGGGTATCCGATGGAGAGCCGTCAAGAGACCGAGCGGCGCTCGCTCTATGAGGCGCTACGCGCGAAAGTACGTGGTGAGCGGCTGGGTGTGGAGAGCCTCTTGGCCAAAGACTATGAAAGCGTGCGGGAAGAGAAGAAGCCCCCTGCTCCGGCGAATGACCAGAAGCGTCCTGAGCCTGCCCCGTTGCGCGGCATGCTCTATGACGATCTCAAAGCGAAAGTGCAGGGCGAAGGCTCAGCTCATGAGAGTTTGCTGAAGCATGATTTTGATCGCGAGCGTGATTGATCTCTGCCGCTCAACGCAAGGTCGTCGCAGAGGCAAGCCCCGCCTCTTTGGGAGCGGGCTTTGTCCGCATTCCATCCTGTCAGCGCTCTTGCGGTTTTGCCGCTACGGCATGGGCGCGTGGGTGGTAACCCAATGAGGCGCTTCAAAGGAGTTAGGACTTTAATATACAAGATTTAAAGGGTTAGGGGCGCTGTCAAGGGCGGACTTGAAGCGCTCAGTGCGTCGATAGCGGGGTGGGTCGTTCCTAATACCCCGCGCGTTTGTTCCCAATCCCCCGCATGATTCGTTCCTGTTCCCACGGGGGTTTGTTCCTATTCCCACGGCCCTGTTCCCGATCCCCCGAAAGGGAATTCCTGGCGCGGAGGATGGTGCGTTCCTATTCCCACGATAGAAGAAACCGCGGCTCAGACGCCGTGTTCCTGTTCCCCCGATACCGGCTAGGCCACTCAAGTATGAGAATCGCGTTCCCAATCCCCCGATGCGCGGCCCGTGATGCCTCATCGCCCGCATGGCGCTGTGTTCGGCCAGGTGGCAGAGCGGTGCGGTCCTTGGGACGAGAGACGGATGCGCGTTCCTATTTCCCCCGAAGCAGTGGGAGCGTTGGATGGGCGGGGGACGCGCAGTCGTTCCCAATCCCCCGATGGAAAGGGGATCGTGACAACGAGCAATGTCGATGGCGGGCTCTACCGCTAGGAAACCTGAGGAATGAGAGGATCTGCGGTTCAAAAAGAATGGGGCTTTATATCAAATATCAAATTCCTAAGAGGGGTGATTCGGGGATAAGGAACGAATGACATGAATAACTCTATGGTTATATACAATTTATAATATTAAAAGAGATTGGTCAATACACCCTATAAGTGTTTTATAGGCGGGATTGAACGCACTATATCTGCGGATTTAAATGATTTGGGATGGGTTTGCAGCGGTTAGCCGGTGACCGCGCGTTGTACAAAGCTGTAAAAGAGCTTTTCGTAATTGCCGGGCTCGATGGTGCTGGTTTCGAGCCAGGCATCATAGTCCCGCTGAAGGGCATGGAGGTCCCATCCGGGATGGGCGGCGCGAATCTTCTCGCGCATGGCATCCGAGATTTGCGGGCTGGGCTTTGGAGTCTTGGCGGGTGTTTGAGGGGGGAGCACAATACTTCCATCTGTCTTACCATCCATGCGCACCATGCGAAGGCCGGGATCCGGGCTGTCGGGGTTGAGAATCTCGAGGGCGTAATCCGGTAGCGCATTTTCGCGGGCAATTTTGAGAAGCTCAAATTTGAAGCGCCTGAAATTGCCCTCAGCGCCGGATTTAGCGAAGAGCGTCGAAAACGACATGGCAAAACCCGAGGGCCCTGCTCCGCCGGCGTGCTTGCGCGCGACACGGTAGAGCCAGCGCTCGCGGCCGCCCGTGATCGTAAAATAGAGTGGGTTAATGGCCAGGACGCCGTTATCCGCCATGATGCCTTCATAGAGCCAGTCGCTCAGCGTGATCGACATGCCGTGGCTGATCCGCTTGTCGGGATCGATATCGTCGGTGAAGCTCTCGATCCAGCTGAACTGGCGGTGCTTGTTGCTCCGTCCGGCACGGATATTCGTGGTGATCGTGGTCGATTGCAGCCGCGAGAGTGCGCGGCGCAGATTCATATACTCGTCGCCGCCCGTGTGACGGTGAATGGATTTGAGGAGATCATAGGGGTAGAAGCGCAAGGTGCGCGGCACATCATTGATCTTGTTGTCCTTGAGCTTGCGCATGACGGAGGTGGCCCAGATGAGGATGTCCGCATCCCAGATCGTGGCCATGCCGTATTCCGGCACGGGGCTGACCTTGACGAAAATCTCCTTGTCGGGGCTGACATATTCGATCGGCTTGATTCGTTTTTTCTTGGACAGGCTGAAAAAGGGCCGCTCCATAACCTCGCGTTGATCGCGCAGCGCCAAATCCGAATGGAAATCAACGAAGAGATCGGGCTGTGTGTCGAGCGCGGGTCGCTTCATCCATCTCGCTCCGCCCCGCTTCTCGCAGAGGCCGTCCCGAAGGGTTTGCCATCGAAGGCAATTTCAGGGAGGCCTTCGGTCTTGAATAGAAGGTTCAAGGCGCGGGTCATGAGTTCATCAATCGTCGCGTCTTGTGTCACCGCCATCATGCGCAGCTGTTTGACAACCCGGGGGCTGCAATAGGCGGAGACGCGGATGGGCTCCTGCCGAGAGGGTGGCTGTTTATAGCGCTTAGAGGCAGGCGTTTGCGATGACCGGGTCCGTGCGACGGACGTCGCATCGTCCTGCAGTCCAGATGGAGTGTCCCCTGTTCCCACAATCGCGTCGGCCGGTGGCGTCGCAATCGACGGTGTGACCGTCGTCGCATTGTCGGCAGGTCGCATGAGTGTTTGAGACAGGGAGACGTTAGACCTTTCGTCCTGTGGGACCGGCGGATGAGGGGACGGTGAGACGGAGGGCGCATCGGACGCGAGGACGGAAGGATCAGGGGATGGAACGACGGATGTCGCAGCAGACGAGCCGTCACTTAGGGATTGCGGGGGAGATCCCCACGCCGCGCGCGGTCCCAGGGCGTCGGTTTCAAGTTCGGCTTCCATAGCGGCTGCAAGATCAAAGCGGGGTGGTTTATTGGACATGGCGGGCCCCCTTTACGGCTGGAGTTCCGGCTTCCGTCATCTTGATCTTATCGAGCGCCTTGAACACGGCGGTGAATTCCAGGGCGGCTTTACCGGAGGGTTCGAATTCCAGAATGCTCTGGTGCAAGGCATAGGCCCGGCGGGCCGAGGCGCGGTTGGCGATTCGCTGCTTGCAGACATCGAGGCCCAGCGTCTTGAGCGCTTTGGCTGCTTGATCCGCTTCTGTGCCGTAAGATGGGCATAGATTGAGCACCGCAAGCGCCGGCTTCTTGGCGATCCGCAATATGTTTTCGGTGCGCTTGAGTGCCCGGAGATCAACGAAGGAGGGGCCGCAGGGCACCACAATCAGATCGGACAGATCGGCAATCGCCAGGCTCTCCTCGGTCGAGTTGGGCGAGGTATCGATAAATACGTAGTCGGCTTGATTGGCACGCGCCTTATCGAGAAACTCTGGGAGCGTATCCGAAAAGACGGAAGCCACGTAGGGCAGGGGGGTCTGATCCTTGCGGCCCGCATACCAGCGATAGGTCGATTGCTGTGGGTCGGTGTCGGCGATGATGACGCCGCCGCCCTTTTGCTGAGCCGCCGCTGCCAGATTAATCGCCAATGTGGTTTTGCCGACTCCGCCTTTCTGGGAAATAATGGATATAATCTTCATGTCGCATCGTCCTTAAGTCTCGATGCGACGATTATCCCCTGCGACGGGCTTGTTAGGCAAATATATATCTGACGTTCATATAAACAGTCCACAGAATATAGTATTTAAATGTCATTTAACTTCTATCTTGATTGCTTCTATACTGTTAGATCGTCCTCTCGGCACCACGGCTCGCCGTCGCCGTCGCCATCGTCGCGAACGTCCTACTGCTGAGGGCTCAGAACACTGCGTTCAACAGTGTCCTACAATGTGCGGGCGGTAACGTGCATCCCAGTTGCGAGTGATGGCCTCGATTGACTTTATCGTGCAACGCAGAACTCCAATTGCTGGCGACCCTCTAACCGCTTGATGAGATGACGGAGATCATGCAGAGAAGGCAGTCGCCGGTGCCAAACCGTCATTCGACCAAGAAGCATGGTATCGGGATGACCGCCGGACACCCGACAGCGGTCGCCAAGTCAAACGACTTTCAGATCCACTGGGTCAACTTTGGCCAGGTCGAATGTAGCGATGCTCTGATACCGACCGTCAACCCCTTGGCGCTCAGAGCAAACAGCTGCCACAGGCTAGGATATAGGGATAAACCGATGAATGAGTGCATACACCTGGATCGATAGCGCTACTCGCAGTATGCTGGTTATACAGAACAGATTGAACATTGGATCGAGTCGCATAATGACCGATGAATTCTCTCGCAGATCGATGCTTCTGGCCGGGTTCAGCGTGTTCGTAACTTCTCGTGTTTCGTCGGGCCAAGCTGATGGGCCGCTGCCAAAAGTGGTAGTCAACAAGGATCCAACTTGCGGCTGCTGCCAAAAGTGGGCCGACTATCTCTCGGCCGCAGGCTTTCCAGTCGAGGTCGTCGCCACACCGGAAATAGCGGCGCTCAAGGTCAGGCTGGGCGTGCCGGACAACCTAATGTCCTGCCATACGGCCGAAGCCGCTGGCTATATTCTGGAAGGGCATGTCCCGGCGGAAGCCGTTTTGCGCCTTCTGCGCGAAAGGCCCGCAGCAATTGGACTCGCCGTGCCAGGCATGCCCGCTGGTGCTCCAGGGATGGAGGGCGGAACACCTGAGCCTTACGACGTTATTCTGTTCGGCAATGATGTTCGTAAGTCCTATGCGCGATTTAGAGGTGAGGCGGAACTCCCATTGTGACCGGTCGAGCAGATTGTGGTGGCGGCTCTGGCGCCTGCGATTGCAGCAGAAGGGCCGCTCACCAAGGTCTCAAGCCTAGGAGGTCAATGCTCCCCATGGGCTTCTGCGTATTCGGGGAACCACGCGGCTACTTCGCGCCGCTCTTTGCATTCCGCCCTGCATTTTGCCCTGGTCGGGCGTCGCAACCGGCGCCTCTGCTCGCGGCTTCGCGCTGTCTGATGCGCCTGCTGGGTGGTGACCCTCGTGTCCTTTAGTGATGCCATAGACGTTCTAGCCATGAGCTTACTCCTGAGTTGATGCAGGTCTTGCCTGCCGGTTGAAGTACATCTGCCGGAAGGTGGAGCACGGCATTCTCCGTCACAGCCCGACACGGTTGAGCCTCAGCGCATCGCCAACCACTGACACGGATGACAGCGCCATCGTTGCCGACGCGATAATCGGCGAGAGAAGTACGCCGAAGGCTGGATACAGAAGCCCGGCGGCGATCGGCACGCCCGCTGCATTGTAGATGAAGGTAAAGAACGAATTCTGGCGAACCTTGGCATCGCCATCGGGACCGGTACAGATGTCGCCATGGAAAGCGTCGGCGTGACACTCCTCAAAGGTAACCCCAACGGCATTGTCGGGGCTAGGCATCTGGCGCCGGCGACGATGGGCCAGAAAACCTCCACTTAAGTCGGCTTAGGGAACTTTGGCTTGCCTTCGCCCTTAGGTGGCAGCAGTGGGGGAATCGTCGGATCTGTTCTGAGGGTCTCCAAGTAAGCTATAATGTTCAGGATCTCCTCGTTCGAGAAATGCATGTCAGGCATGGGTGCATGTGGCTGGATCAACACGTTCTTGATGTGCTGAGCAGTCTGTCCTGGCCTATTTGCGATGCTAGCAAACGATGGTGGACCGACTTGAGCCGTGCCACCGCCCTGGCCATTGATTAGGTGACAGGCCTTACAGAATTTTTCTGAAAGCTCCTGGCCCTCGGTCGCAGAAGGTGGCTTCGCCTCGTCTCCCTCGAAGGCCATTGATGCGGCCCCCAGCCAGATGAACGTGAGCACCGACACAGAGATCACTCTGTTCCAGCCCAGTTTCCTGACAATCATCTTATCGTCACCCGTTCGCTGATGGCGGTTGCCACCGTACTGAAGCAAGCATAGCCATTATTGCGCAAGCACACCAAGGCCGAGCGAGCAGAAACTGTTCCCCGTCAGGACTTACCGGACAGATTGAGCTGATTGCGTAAGGGAGAGTTTGGCATTGTCTAGCTCATGAGGCGTTACGTTCGAGATCGCGCTTGGTGCCGTCGATCATGCTGCCGAGACACCACCCCGCGTAAGGCTCTGCCAGCATCTGACCGAGTTGGCGCCACAGAAAGGCGCGCGGCAGCTCATAGTCGATCGCGATGGTCAGCTTCGCACTTGTTTCCGTGACCTTCTCGACATCCACGCGCATTTCGTAGCTGTCGATAATGAAGAGGCGCGGTTCGCCGATCGTGCGCCATACCTTCTCGCGGCCCGGCACATATCGCGTCTCAACCTCTGAAAAATCGATACCGAGACCCACCACACCGCCCTAGTAGCGATAGGTAGCCCCGACCCCGGTTGTCTCGGGCGTGATGATCTCGAGTGAGAGTTTTGAGCCCATCAACGGCATGGAGCCGCGCTCGCTCATGTGCCGTGCAAGGTTGCCGATGTCACCTACATAAGCGAACACACGCTCGGCTGGAGCTTTGACCACCTCTGAGCGGCTGAGCGCAGGCATGGCTGATGTCCTCACACGATTAAGCCGCATCGCATTGCCGATAACGCTGACCGAGGAATGCGCCATCGCTGCAGCCGCAACGATGATCGCTGAGCATATGGAGGTTGTGGGCGGACCCGTCGTTGATCTTGATCATCGACGGGAACCTCGGCTCGTGGGAGCAAGTTCAAGAATATTACGAGAACGGCCCATCGCTACGATTAATCCCCGGCAACGTCGTGTTCGTACTCGGCGAATCCGAGAACAGCCTTGCCGTTTCTAAGGCCCAACTGCCGGACGAAGAATAGTCCGATTTCTACGCCCTGCGCAGTACCGGTAAGGGTCAGCGTTGGTCGGCTAACCTCCCGTTAAGCAGGTGGCGTGCACTTCCGTTCTGGGTCAAAGGCACGGATGTGGCTGGACCGAATCTAGGGCCGTTACGCATTCGGAAGCAGAAGGACCCGCGCCGAGGGGCGACGCCCGTTCAGGGGAAAGAACAGACCGCGCGGCCAAAGACCTGCGAGGCCGGGGACGAGACTTATGGCAGACCCGCGAGTATCATTCTTTGATGATAAACCCCGGGATTGCAAGGCTCGACATCCGCACGCTTCGCGCAATCCCTGTGGGGATTTGGGCCTTGGGCTTTGTCCCGATGCTCATGGACATTTCTTCGGAGATGATCCACGCGCTCCTTCCTGTCTATCTGGTCACCGTGCTTGGGACATCTGCGCTGACCGTTGGCGTCATTGAGGGTGGCGCCGAGGCGACGGCGGCAATTACCAAAGTATTTTCGGAGGCATTGAGTGACTGGCTCGGCAATCGCAAACTTCTCGCCGCGATCGGTTATGGCCTTGCTGCTGGCACCAAGCCAATTTTTCCCCTTGCGACGGGAGTGGGCTGGCTCGTTGCTGCGCGTTTTATCGACAGGATTGGCAAGTATATTCGCGGGGCGCCACGCGATGCGCTTGTTGCGGACTTGAGCCCACTGGAGCTTCGCGGGGCAAGTTTCAGCGGGGTTTTTCTGATCCTGCGCGCGCAGTCGGAAGGACTGGCGTTGGCGCTCGTGCCGAATGTGCTCGTCCTGATGAATGTGTTCTACGCGCTGTCGTCCTATCCTGCGGGAGAGCTCTCCGACAACCGCAGCCGGGCGAACGTCCTGGCGTTCGGTCTGCTCCTTCTGATTGCGGCTGATCTCGTCATGGCGCTGACCCCGAGGCTCGTCGGGCGTCGCAGTGGGTGTCGTGCAGTGGGAATTGCACATGAGATTCTCGCAAGGCCTGCTGTCGGTGCTCATCGCCGATACGGCCGCGCCAGAACTTCGCGGCACAGCATTTGGTATGCTCAACCTTGCGATGGGTGTGGCCCTACTCGCGGCAAGTATCATCGCCGGTATGCTTTGGGACGCGGTCGGACCCCGAGCGACGTTCCTCGCCGGAGCCGCGTTCGCGGCTGTCGCGTTCATAGGACTGGTTCTGTCGCAAGAATGCTCGGCGACGTGTCGGACGAACTAAACAGTGGCTTCAGCCATTTCTGCGTGGGGTCATTCACGTCGCCGCTGAAAAAAGGCGACGGAGACTGTGCAGAGTTTGCAGACATAGGAGGGCGCGGCTTACCCGAGCCTTAGAACTCGGAGGCGCTGCGACGCTAAGCCTCCGAGAGCGGACATCAGATTGCTTCAACAGTGGGTCGTGACACCTCGACGCGAGGCCAGTCTGAGCAGTTACTTACGCTTCTAAATTCTGCCGAAAAACACCGCGTCGGGTACGTCCTGTCCAAAGAGCTTATTTTTGCGCTTGCTATCCCAGCTCTTGATCCGCGACTGGATGCCTTCCTCGACCGTCGGAAAAAACTGCTGGAATACAGAGCCTGCTGTCGTGGCGTCCCGCACCCAAAGCGCGTAACGACCGTCGACGATCTTCTCCAGCAGGATCGAGCTACACCAGAACTCCTCGTTCGACTTGGCCTTACGCATCCGCTCGTACCAGTCGCGCGCCCAAACGTTCCTCTCGTATGCGAACCAAGCGGCCTTGCACGCAGCTCCAACAAAGCCCCTATCGTTTACAAATCGCTGCAAAACCTCGAATGCAGGGCTATTGCTATCCGAGAACCCGGCAACCATTAGCGCCCTTGCTATCCCGGACGGCAATCCGGAGGCGAACCGGAGATCTATGTACTCTCCAATCTGCCTGGATCGTCCAGACGCAAACGCGGCATGCACCTCGATCGCAAGCTCTGCATCGTCGGCCGCACGATCAAGCCTCTCGAAACATAGCATCCTGATCTCGTTCAAATCCGCGTTGGCCCATGCCGCGACCGCCTCCGCCGGCACGCGTGCGGTCCCCTCGACGCGCCTGATGAACGGCTTCACCTTCGCAAGGCGGCGCAGCAGAGCAGCCGCTTCTGTCGGATTGGACTTTGCGGACGCTCTTGCCAAACCCAACGCGAAGTAATGCATCGATCGCAACTGCGCTTCAGGGAGCTCCGTCAGTCGGGCCAGCCATCCGCTGGCTAGAGTTGGCTCTGCCGCTACGATCGCCTCGAATTCCGCCCAGGAGAAATCATCGAGAATGATTCCCGCTTCTGCCCTCGTGACCTCTCTGGCAAACTGTTCAACGGCATCCCAGGCGCGCTTCTGCCTCGCCGCGAACGCCTCCCTCGTCTCGTTCACGCGATCAAAGTAGTCGCGGATGTCCGATGACTGGGGCTCTTCAACAATGGAGCGCAGCGGCGGCTCTCGGAAACCCGTCCGAGGGATCGGTTGTTCAACCAGAGGAATGCCGGATATCGTGTCGAGTGCCACCGCCTTGGTGAACGCGGCATCTATTCTCGACAATGCCAGGCTATCCGCTGGCTTGGGCAATCTTAGCGCGTCAGCATAAAAGCCCGAAGCAATCCGACCTACGACGTCAGACGGATCTGCGATCCCGACCTCTGCCGCGGCGATCAGCGCAGCCGAGCCGTACCAAAGCTCGAAATAGTGCTCCTTGCGGTCCAGCTTTGCGGCATCCCACCCGCTCGCGACGACACTCGTCAGGAGATCCCTATCGCGAGTTCTCGCCGCTACGGCCATGGCAAGACTTCGCACGAGCTTGTCCGCCGATCCTAGCAGTGTCCCGATCAGCTTCCTGGCTCGAACCGAGAGATCAGAATTGCTGTAGTGGACGAAGCTCATGACGCGCGCCTGCGCGTCGGCGTCCTGGACGACGCGCTCTAGCTGGGCTTCGACGCTCGCCACGTCTGCAGGCTTGAATCGCTGAACCATTCGCAAGAGCAGCGAGCGGCCTGTAAGACCGGCAATGATTGCAAGTTGCTCGGTTCCCGACTTATGCGGAAGTGCGGCAAACAACGCGTACTGGGCGGTGATCCATGAATCCTGATCTTTATTGTTTCCGCCCGGCGCCCCTGACCCATCCGCTTGGATAGCGAGAAGTCCCGCGACAATTTCCTCCGTGAAGAGCGCGCTGTGAGGCACGAGCGCCAGAACAGCCTGGCGTCTTGCGAGTCCATCCCGGCCCACCGCGTTCCGCGCGAATTTCCTCGTGACATCTATCGCCGTATCTGGCTCAAACCGCGCCAGCCCGGGCCGCGCTTCATCAAACAAATGATCCTGTATCGTGTGCCCCATCCCGATGCGCAGCTGGGACACATCGAGCGCAGCATACTTGGCTGCCGTATCGCTAATGTTTGAGGGCTTGCTTGAGCCGGGATCGCAAGGGTCGGTCGCGCAATAGTCCTCGATCCTTCGCCACCCGGAAAAACTGGGCCGATCCTTGATGAGGTCGGCAACCAGATCTGCCGCCCGAACAGCGTCATCCGGATGCCCCGTCGCGCGCAATACTTCGACGAAGGCCCATTGCCCTGTACTCGATGTCTCTGCCGTCATGAGCGGCGCTGCTGACTTCATGAGGGCGTCGCGCGCCTCATTCCAATCCACGGTATTGAGGCGGATGAGATTTGCGAATTGCTTGTCCGGCGCATCAAACCCGGAGTTCAATGCGTTCGAGAACGCACAATTGACGAGTGCATCGGCCAGACCCGCCAGCTTCGTCGTGGACAGAAGCTGTAAGCCCAGAAGCTGAAGGCCCGAGAGGTTTCCGTCGTCCTTGCGCGCAAGGCGTGTCTCGACAAAGGCCCGCTCGTGCCCTGACAATCCGGCGATCCGCGCATCCAGCTCGGCCTTCCGCTTTGCCGTCTCTGCCTCTATCTCGGCCTGGGCGTCATGGCGCCGGCTCGAAATGACGCGCCTTTCAGGCGCGAGTGAATAGTAGCCGAGCCACCTCGCCACTTCCTGCTGGATTGCAGCCGCAATCGTTGGGTTCGCCCGCGCCGCCAGCAGAGCGGCCGTAAGCCACCGAGCGTGCGGCTGGTGCTCCTCCGAGAGCGCAATGTGGCGTGCGGCCGACAAGAATGCTTCCGGAGCGGCTTTGACCAGTCCTGCAAAGGCATGCCAACGCTCGTCAGCCAGATTTTGGAGCGTAAGGAGATGCCGGATCAACGCGGCCGTGACCGAAGTCGGGCATTGATCGCCACAACACGCAACCTCAAGGGCCGAGAACACCACATCGGCTGTCTCGCCGAGCGCCATAATGGGTTCGAGTATGACCGAAAGCCTGGCGTCCGGATCGCGCCCGTTCCGCACTTCCTTCCGAAGCCCGCTTAACAACGAGAGACCAAGGGCCAGCGGTAGCCCCTCTTCCTTGATCGCATAGAGCTGCGCCTCGCCAGGCACGTCCTCAAAGAAGCGGCTCTCAGAGACGGCTCGCAGCCGCCCATCCAACGGCACCTGAAATATCTTGAGATCATCCCGCTGCTGGCCGCTGTACCGGGCAATGATCTGGTCTGCATGATCACGCAACGAGCTGGCGAACTCACCCGCAGGGACGTCGACCATGCCGTCGCGGGCTCCGCGCCGGATATGCTCGAACAACAGTCTCCCGACAGTCAACTCGTCGAAGCGCTCGATATCTCGCGCGTTCAACAGCTCGACAGCGATCCCCAGGATACGAGGGTTACGAAGAAACCGTGTGACCTCCGCACTCAGGCCATCGGCCGAGATGCCGTTTGCAAAAAGTATCTTCCGCAGCTCTTCCTCGGTCCACTCGGCGACGATTATGCGGTGAACCGATGCAGTCACATTATTGCACAGGTGCTGCGCGAAGTGGCGCGATGTCGTCGTGACAATCAGATGCCCACCAAGGCGTCCCAGAAATTTTCCCGCCGCATCAATCCATCGCGGCCATTCGAAATCGGTCGCCTGATTGAGGCCATCGACAAACACAACAAGGCGCGGGTTGGATGGTTGGGGGTTCGCTCTCCAAGATTTGAAGCGCCGCCTCCATCTCGCCCTTCCAGCCGGTGTGTCGCCCTCGGCCTGGGACGCCATCTTCGTTATGATTGTTCCTTCAAGATCGTGCAGCGCCATGGGGGTGTGCAACTCGCCGGCTGTGAACACGACGAGAAGCGGGGATGGATTACTTCGCACCCAGGAACTTGCGACGAGCCACGATTTGCCCGTGCCTTCCTCCCCCAGAATGACAAAGACCTGATCTTCTGGAGCCCCTACAAACGCGGGAGAAAGCTTCTTCTCAAGGTCCGACCGATCAACCGCCTGCAAGCCTGCCGGATCGAGCGGAGCCAATGGTTGACCAAAGGCACGACGGGCTTCCTGCCGGGCAGAGAGAATCCCGATCAGCCGATCTCTGTTCACAGCCTTCGCCAAACCGAGCCCCAAGGTAGGTTCCGTCAGCATGCTGCGGATGCTGATAGCGACCGCACTGAAACTATTATCGGCGGCGATCGCGTCGAGGTGGGCGCGCAGCCCGGCAACCTTCGATTTGTCCGTGCTGTGCGTGCTGATGAACACGTCGGTTGTCGCAGGGCAGAGAGCGAGCGCGACCGCGAGCGGAGGCCAAGCATGATCGGGCCAGTCGAGAATCAGGCACCCAATTCCGTTCTTCGCGAGAGACTTGCGGCACTGCTCTTCAAGCTGCGTGCTGATCGCTGAGGTGGCGCAGAGAGCCCAGGTGTCAACCTGCCCCTCATCGTCTAGGTCTAGTTCTAACAGCTTCTTGGCGACCGCCAAGGACTCCACCTTCCCTCGATAGAGCTTTGCCTCAAAGTATGTCGCGCCCTTGTCGAACGCAGAGTTGCCATCCCGCCCTCTCTGCGATCCGCTCGATGCGAGCCTGAACGGTTGCCCGCAAATCTCGGAAAGAACGGCAGCGAGCAGGCCCTCGAAGCCTTTAGCTCCGGTAGCATCGAGGGAAAGCAGCGCTTCTTTCAGCGCTGCGAGGTGGACATCAGTGCCAGTATCCATAGACTCCTCAAAGCGTTCGCGAAGAACAGCGAAAGGGGCTACGATTTTCGCTGTATGTTTGAGCTGGATGGCCCAAACAGCTTGCGCTCGACTTGTGAAGCTTCGCCGACGCCGGACCTCACCATGATGTCCAGGATTGCTGAAATCGAGGTTTGCAAAGCGGCGTTTCCCACTGCTGCGTTTGCAGACAGGATCTTTTCCAGCCAGCGGCACGCGCGAGGCCCGATGTCACGATCATGCCAGAACACCGTGTCGACGCCGTAGGCCGTGCACCACGCCGTAAGCGCCCGCGCCACCTGGGGCAGGAGTTCCGGCAGGACGGCCGCGTCCAGTACATTGAGGAAAGCGGTCGCGAGATAGCCGGACGACGGAGCCGCAACTATGAGATCGACCAGCGTGGGAACCGTCTGCGAGATTCCAGCCCACCAAGATGGGAACAACGGGCGGTTTGACATCTGCAGATTGGTCCGGTGGTAGAAGAACGCACTGACCAGATCGGCCAGATGATACTCGGCCGAAAACTTCTTCTCCCGCGTGAGGTACCGGAACGTCCGCAGTTGCTTGATGCGCGCTGCAATCGCTTCACGGATTGCGACCGGGTTGTCGGATTTAAGCGTGTCGTTCGCGAATGTCGCGCGGTCGAAGCCGCGCAGGAAATCCGCTGCGCAGTCGCAGAACGCCTCTTCATTGAATTTCGTGAGTGGACTGATGAATGCGGTGATCACCTGCGCATGCGGCAATCCGGAGCTCAGCACGCCGAGAAAATCGAAGAATGAGCCGTTCCATGCATCAGGCCGATGATCGCGGTCTCGCGCGTTATCACCGTGCGGTCCGTTGGCTGCATCGGTCCAGGCCATCAAATGCCCGGCGAGCTGCGTCAGCCAATCCGGCGGACCACCCACCGTCAGCACGACAAGATGCTGTGCCAGTTGCCCCAATGCATGCTCATCAGCCTGAACAATGGGGCGCTCGTGCTCTTCATCTTGTTCGATTGGTTGCGACCTGCCGAGGCGAATGCCGCGGCGGGCCCGCGTCATCCAATCCGGCAACGTGGGCCATGCTGGCTCCGGACCGCCTGCATCAAGCCACGTCTTTTCCTTCGCCAATCGCGAAGCGATCGCTGCTGCCAGACCAGCCTTTCCAACCTCTGTAGCTTCCTTGTCGAACTCCCTCACGAAGGCGGCGCTCGTCAGCATGACCCGGATGACCGCGCGCACGAAGTCAGGAACCGTGGCCATCAGCTCTGTGAATTGTCTGCCAATGGCATCGCGCACCGCCGGGTCGCGGCTTGTCGATAGGGTCAGCAATTGATCCCGCAAGGCAACGGCCGGCGCCTTCACATAGAGCTGCACCAATCCCAGTGTCGCGATGGCCTGATTGTTGTACTCGACCTGAGGGTTGCGATAATACTCGGTGCTCTCCACTGCGGCCGCTTCGTTCAAAACTGGCAGCGCCCATTGGAGAACGGCTTCGCGGTCGTCACCGCAATAGTCCCGCGCCGCGAGCGCTGCCGCCATCGTGACGGCGCGCGCATCCCACTTGCGGTCGAATTCTTCGTTACGGTCTTCGTCCTCTTTCACCGGTTTCGGCGTCGCCTGCTTGGCCTTGGCCCAGGTGATGGCCTGCTGCACGATCGCCGGAGTGGACGTGCTCGCATCGAACAAAGCTTTCTCGACGGTGATGCGGACGCTCATGTTCGCAAGATTGTCTTGCGCGGCTTTTGCCTTGGTCTCGCGGTGCGCGACCTCTTCAGGGTCCTCCTGAAATTGCAACCGTTCCGCTGTCGACCCGTCCTGCAGCGTGACGGTCACTGGATGCCAGTTCGCTGGATCGCTCATGCGCCATGCGCGCTTGGCGCAGGCCTTCAGCCCGTCGATGGGATCGCTACCAACGCTGTTTGACGCGGCGATGCGTGTATGGGCAGCTGCAAGGGCGGCCTGCAGGGCCTTAGCTTCGTCCTTAGGCCCATTGACCCCAAATTCGCCAACGCGGTCCCACAATCGGTGTTGGCGCGAGAACCGCGCATCCAGGTCTGTGCGCTTGACCTTCCACGCCGCGCCTTCCTCCTTGAAGCGCAAGCGCAGCCGGTTTCCCTGGGTAATGTCGTGCTGATAGCGCCAATCGTCGTAGCGAAGCAGTTCGGGTGTCGCGAGCAGCGGCCAAGCTGACTTGTGCGCCGCGCCCCAATGCGAGAGCGCGAGGTCAACAGCGACGGCCAAGAAGGCGATGCTCGATCCATTCTCGCCGATGACATCCGCCATAACGTCCTGAAAGGCGCGCCCGGCTTCAATCTCCCGGTGCCCCCACGCTTCGAGCGCCATGAGGGCCGAGGTTGTGATGGACGACGGCATCTCTGAACGCGCAAAGGCATACACACGGGCATCACCAGCAAAGTGTCCCACGCCGCCCGCGAAGGGCACGGTGATCCCCGGAAATTGGCGCTTCTCATCCTCGTATTTAGAGCGCCACCATTGCGTGGTGTACTCAACGATGCCGCGCACAAGTCGCAAGCCGTCATTGGGCGCACTCAGCAGCAACTCCAGAAATGGGCCTTGCCCCGGCGAGCACGGCGAGAAGCTGTGCTCATGCACCATGAACGGGCCGTAGTCAGACCGCCGATGGTACGGATCATCCTCGTCCCCTTCTTCGATCAGCACAGCAAACGCGAAATCCACAAGCGCTGCTGGCGCTGCGCTTACCAGTGAGCCTGGATTACACAGGATTTTGTCGGCTTCGGTGTGCCGGATGTCGTCGGGTTTGAGGCTCTTGAGATACTGATCCGCCAGCTTCGGCGTGAGGTGGCAACAACTGAAGAAAGTGACGCGCATGTCATCACGCACCTCACGCATGCGGGGGAACGAGAAGTCCGGGTCCTTGATGTCGGTGAAGGACCGCACGACGGTTTGAGCGAGAGATTGGTCGATGCGGATGAGCCAATCGAAAATTACCTGCATGACCTGGCCATGCATTGGGTCGGGCTGCCCTTGCGTCGTAATCATCCACGTCTGAAATAGCCTCGCCGCGTCCGGGATGAGAGCATGCGGCAGCTCGCTGGCGCGAGTTGCCATCCACAAGACAAGCCAGATCCAGCCGTTACCTCTAGGAATGAGACAGTCCTGCGCGCCTGCCGGAATCTCTGTTCCCGCAGGCAGGTTCTTCAGCAGCGCTTTCAGCGGCACGGTCTCGACCGACTGCATCAGTTTCAACAGCTCGGCCAGCAACCGCCCATCGTCGGCGAGCAATGTTACCTTGACCTTCTCTAGCAGCGCGAGTGCATGTTCGGATCGCGTCAAGGCGAGGAGTACTGGGCGCCGCCAGCTGCCATGACTGGTCGGACCCTGGAATCTGGATAGCAGCGCCAGCCATCGGCTCCCGTTGTCGTCGGCATCCAGCGCGAGGCGGGCCGAAAACTCTAGTGCGCGCACGAGGGACGCCGGTACGGGCTCGGACAACGGAAGCTTGGCAAGCTGGGTCGCATCGTCGTGAAGCAGCTGGCCAATCGTCCAATCGCGCAGCACGTCGTGCCGGAAGGTGACGGAATAGTTTATTTGATGCTCGCGGATGCTGTCGAAGCGGATCAGTTCTTCGACCGTCGCTGAATCTAGATCATCGGATTTGGTGGCCGGCGTGGCAGGCGCGGCGATGATTTGCGCAGCCATTGCCCTCAGCAGCCGCTGACGCGCGACACGGTTCTGCTCCGAGCGACCGCCACCGTACCGCCACCAGATCTCCGCCAGATCGATCTCCTTGGCGATGTCGGAAAGAGCGGCCCCGTCAGCCGCCGCCAATTCGATCATGCGCGAGAGGAGGAACAAATTTCGGGCGAGGCCGCGCGCGGGATGCTGCGGATCGAGAATGGCAAACAGTCCGGGATTGGCTGTGGTGAGCTGTTCTGCTTCTGCATCGTCGAGCGCGGCGATCTCAATGGTGGCAAGTGTGCTAGCCTGCAGCACTGGAAACCGCGTCAGCCACTCCGCCCTCGCGTCCGCCGCCGTGAAAGCAATGCGCCAGTTGGCGTCACCTACCGCCGCCCGGAGCAGATCGTTGATCGTTGTCACCTGGCTGGGGGCGTCGATCTGGTCGACATTGTCGATGAACAGGATCGCCTCGCAGCAGCACGCAAGTTCCGTGAACAGCTCCTCGGCTGGCAATGGGCAGTTGATCGCATGAGCCCAGGCCAGCCCGCCGCCTGCCGTGATGCGGCCACGGCTCAGGAACAGGATTGTTCCTTCTGCTTCTTGCAGCTGCGCCAAATGCTTGAGGACAGCAGACTTGCCCGTACCCGCAGCGCCCGTTACCGCAAGCGCTTTGTGACCATCCAAAGCGGTTAGGCAATCGGAAATGCTGGTTGTGCGCGAGAGCCGGACCCCGGCGATCGTATCCTTGATGTCGGCGAGCGCATTTCGTGCTTCTGCCTTTAGCCTTGCGTGCGCCGCACGCAAGTCGGCCGGCGTTCGGAAAATAAAGCCTTGCTCTTTGTTGAGCCAGTCGGCGAGGGCTGCCCGGTCCTTGCTTCCGGCTGCCGCGGCAGAATGCATTGCACCGTTGCTGAGTACCGCCCATAGATCGCCACTGCGGCCCGCCTGCTCCGGTGCAAGCACTGCCCGGCAACGCTCGCGTGCCTGATGCGCGTGATCGGCGCCATACGATTGAAAATCAAACACCAGGATCTGGAAGCGCCGCAGCAGCTGCCACACCAACTCGTCGTCTTCAGGCGCGCCCGCTAGCTTGAGGTTCTGCTTGAAGACGCTCACGAAGCTGCGCATTCCAGCAGATGAGAAACCATCCTTGTCGATGTGGGCCTTGAAGGTCGCAGCGTCAGGCAGTTCCCGCGCCCAGTAGAGCACCTCCTGGCAAGCGGACTCGATGCGGGTGGTCGTTTTGCCAATGGCTACGGCAAGCTCGTACCGCGTCGTCCTGAACTCCTCCTTTTTTGACACCTCCCACATCTGGCGGACCATGTCTTGGAACGCTTCGTCCGACGCGGTAAAGGTCAAGCTCCGCTTTGACTGGATTTCGAGGATCGCGGGTGTGCCGTCGGCGTTGCGTGCATGCACGACGATGTCATCGAGCGGATAGCCAAACGCCGCCTGCTGAAAGCTGACCTTTTCAATGGTCGCGCCCGGAAGTCCGCGCGGTTCGCCGCTGGCGAGCAGCGACAAAAGGTAGAAGCCGCCACCTTTGCCCTCGAGGAACGCCCCGGCGGGCCCCGTGGCAGATGGCGGCGATACAGGTGCTTGATCAGCTTCCTTGGACACGGACATAGTCCGTTGTGATCACCTACCAAGTGCCGGGGCAAGGTCCATTATGCAAAGTTCCACAGCGTTCTAACCAACTGCGCGAACGCTTGGCTGCGCATAGTCCACTCGAGAGCGAGTTTGATCGTGGTGCGAGTGGGGACGGCCCCGGGTCCAGGCGCGGCATCCGCCGAGAGTTGCAGATCTGAGCGATCAGAAAAACGCGCGCGCCGTGAACGCCTTTGTATCCAAACTCGCGACGGACGCTGTCCGCCGAAGACCGGACGTGGCCAACGGGTGGCGCGGGTGAATCAACCGACGAGATGTCGACGGCCGCTTATGGGATGCAGCGGGAAGCCGGCACCCGCCCAACCCAACAGTTTCTCAAAGTCTTAGACCCACACCAGCCCATAATGTCAAACGAGGCAAGCCTCATCCGCTATTCACACTCGCGTTCCGAATTTTGATCGCGATTTGGCGGTTCGCCCTTCTCCCGCTCCTCAGACGCCTGGCGCAGCGTCTCAACTAATGTGCGCTTCAAAGCGTCAGGCTTGAGGGTCGCCTCCAGTGCGCGCTCGGTTTTGAAGGATTTGAACCCTCCGTAGAGGTGGCGAACGGTGAGGGTCGGGCGCTTGTCGTCTGCCATTGAATGGCTCCTTTCTTGATTAGCGTTCGAGTTCCGGGCTGGTGGTGGGCTCCTGCTGGGCCTCCGGAACTGGCTGCGGAAGGGTGCGAATGGCGCTGCGGGCTTTGAGCGTCTGAATCAAGTCACGCTGCTGCAGCGAGGAGGTGGCCGGTGCCTTGTGTAGGACGCCCTGCCGATGCGCCGTCACGCGGTCCATGAGTTCCAGATTGATGGAGTAGCGGGCATGGCTGGCAATATCGCGGGCCGCGTAGTGCAGATCCATCAAGCCAAGGGTGAGTTCATGCTGCGCCTGACGCAGCGGCTCGTTCTGGTTCATGGCCATTTGCAAGGCGTGGCTTTTGGCCAGCAGCGCATTGGTTTTCTCCTCGAGCGCCTGTTCGGCCTGCTCCAGGCGCTTGTAATGCGTCAGGTAGCTCTGCGCACTCTGGGGCAGGGGGCCTTCGGCCATAAAGGCGTCGACCTCACGGCGTTCGGCGGCGAGACGCTGCGTGCTGTCAAAGCGCTGTGGGCGGTGGAAATCTTGCGTGCTCACGCTGTGTCTCCCGGTGAGGCGGCGGGACGGGATGCGATCCATTGGGCGATCTCGCGGGCGAGATAGACCCGGCGATGCGCGCCGATAGCAATTCGGCGGGGAAAGCGGCCGGCACGCTCCAGCGTGTCAATATGGCGCCCGGAATAGACAACCAGCCGGCTGACCTCGCGCTTGGAGAGAAACCGGTCCTGTGCCCCCAGCTGGGGAACTGTACCGCTGAAAGGGCAGGTGCCGCGGGCGTTCAGCTTGGACTGCATCCAGCCGGTGATCTCATCCGCATTCCAGGCGATGCGGGCCGGACCCAGGATACGGCGGCGCGGAAACACGCCCGCCTGTTCGAGCCGGGCGATGTGGGGGAGGGAGAAGACGATGCGGCGCGATACGGCGCGCCCCGACAGCAATCCCGACGGCATAGTCTGGGCGCGATAATCAGTCTGACCTCCCGTCTCGAGCATGGCGGTGCCTCACGGTTTGATGTGGTGAGTCCGACATGGTGGGGCGGTACAGGGTTCAATAGATCCGAGGGTCTTCCGGCCGCGATGCGATCGACCGGAGTGAGCGGCAGTTGGTGCCCTTTACCAAGCAAATGGCAGTGCCGGAGTGCAAACGCTCGCTTTTGGTAAGACTAGACGGATGTCAGCCCAACGCTGCGCGGGGCCGCCCGCGCGCGCTTGCGCGGGGCGATCAGAGTTTTCTCAGGCGGATGGGCTTTCACCACGCGCTTCACATGCGCCGCCCAAAGCGCCAGCGCCTCCCGCATCTGGGGCAGGTATTTGGCGCGGTTATAAAGCCCCGAGACCCCATCAAAACTCTCGGAGCTGTGGTTGAGGATGCGCTCGATGATGTGCGGCGCGACGCCGAGATTCCCCAGGCCCGTCGCCCCCGTACGGCGTAGGTCGTGCAAGGTCCACGCATCGATCGGGCAGAGCGCATCCAAAGCCCGTTTCGCCGGGGAGTAGCCGCTAAAGGGGCGCTCCAGCTTGCCCCGGGCGGGGAAAACATACTCCGAGTCAAAGCGCGGCAGGCTCTGGAGGAGGGCCCGGGCGCGCGGGAGGAGGGGGATGTCATGGGCCTCGCCGTTCTTGGTCCGCTCCGGGGGTAGTTTCAGAAGGGAGAGGTCTCCGGTGAGCTCGCCGCCCCTCATCCCGCAGATTTCCCCGCGACGCTGAAGTGTCAGGATCAAGAGATGGATGATCGGGCCATAGGGATATCCCAAAGCGGCGGCCGCATGCCAGATTTTGGCGAGCTCCTGGTCTTTCAGGACGCGCGTGCGCTTCGTCTTCTTGGCGGGCGGTTTGAGTTTGAGGCAGGGGCTTTCCGGGATCAAATGCCGGCTTTCGCACCAGCCAAAAAAGGTCCGGATGTTGGAGTAGGCATGTATAGCGGCGCTGGGCCGGTTCATGCGAATGAGGTCATCGAGGATGGCGAGGATATCCGCGGCTGTGATGGAGAGGAGCGCCTTTCCGCGCCAGCGGGGAAGGAAGGTGGCCCGTAAGAGGCGATCGGTTTCGGCGGCGGTTGAAGCTCTGTTGTGGGCCTTGCAATAGAGGTCGACGAAATCCTGCAGAGTCGTTTCAAAAAGCGGTCCCTTGGATGCCGATGCTGGTGCGATGGTACCCCCCGGGGCGAGGATCGTGCGCGGGTTCTGCCCGGCATTGACCGCTTCGATCATGCGCGAGGCCTTGAGCCGCGCCGCGGTCAGTTTGAGTTCGGGATAGGTGCCTAAGGTGAGCCGCTGCGAGCGGCCTTGATGCGTATAGGTGAGATAGAAACTCCGCTGCCCGGTATGGCTTACCCGCAGCCCAAGCCCACCTATTGTTCCATCCGCCACCTGCACCTTTCCCCGTTCCGGGACCGGCCACTGGCGGATCATTAGATCGTTCAAAACGGTTTGAGATTGGCGGGGAGAGCGCTTGGCCATTAGGTCCTCCTTGCGAAGCTGAGGACATATTGGGGGACATTAGGGGGACATTAAGAGGGCACGCCGGTGCGAGCACAGATTTCTGCGTATGTTCCATAACTAGCTGAAACCGCGATATAATTTTGCATCTTCTGATTGTGCGCTGCGCGCTATGAAACGCTGTTTTTCAGTCTGGGGGACTGGGGGTCGGAGGTTCAAATCCTCTCGCTCCGACCAATT
>JALHQM010000002.1:0-10127 GCA_022841965.1 Hyphomicrobium sp.
TGGGGGGCTGGATGCTCGCGGGCGCCGTTGAGTTTGCGGGCAACGGCTTTGAAGAGCGTGTCGATGAGGAAGGTGGATTTGCCGCCGCCGGAGACGCCCGTGACGCAGGTGAAAAGGCCTTGCGGGATTTCGGCTGACACATTTTGCAGGTTGTTGCCGCGCGCGCCGATGACTTTGAGGCCGCGCTTGGGATCGGGTTTGCGGCGGTTTTTCGGGGGTGAGACGAGTTTGGCGCCGGTGAGGTATTGGCCGGTGAGCGATTTGGGATCGGCCATGATTTCGGCGGCGGTGCCTTGTGACACCACACGGCCGCCGTGGATGCCAGCACCTGGACCGATATCGACCACGTAGTCGGCGGACATGATCGCGTCTTCGTCGTGCTCGACGACGATGACGGTGTTGCCGAGGTCGCGCAGGTGCTTAAGCGTGCCGAGCAGGCGATCGTTGTCGCGCTGGTGGAGGCCGATGGAAGGTTCATCGAGCACGTAGAGCACGCCCGTGAGGCCGGAACCGATCTGCGAGGCGAGCCGAATGCGCTGGCTTTCGCCGCCCGACAACGTGCCGGACGCGCGAGAGAGTGTCAGGTAATCGAGGCCGACATCGACGAGGAATTGCAGGCGGTCGCGGATTTCTTTCAGGATGCGGGTGGCGATTTCGGTTTGCTGTTTGGTGAAGTTTTTAGGCAGTTCGGCAAACCAGATGTTGGCGGCCCGGATCGACATTTCGGAGACTTCGCCGATGTGCTTGGCGCCCACCTTGACGGCGAGGGCCTGGGGTTTGAGGCGGTAGCCGTGGCAGGCTTCGCAGGGGTGGGCGGACTGGTAGCGGGAGAGTTCTTCGCGGACCCATTCGCTGTCGGTTTCCTTCCAGCGGCGCGCGATGTTGCCGATCACGCCTTCGAAGGCTTTGTAGGTTTTGTAGTTTCGCGAGCCGTCCCAGTAGGTGTATTCGATGTCCTCGTCGCCCGAGCCGAACAGGATGGCGAGTTGCACGTGTTTGGGCAGCTTCTCCCACGGCGTCTTCATCGACACTTTGTAGTGCTTGGCGAGGCTGTCGAGCGTCTGCTCGTAGTAGGGCGATGTGGCACCTGTTTTGGCCCAGGGATAGACGGCGCCATCTGCAAGTGACAGCGAGCTATCGGGGACGACGAGTTCGGCTTCGAATTGCAACTCAGTGCCGAGACCGTCGCATTGCGGGCAGGCGCCGGAGGGTGCGTTGAAGGAGAACAGGCGGGGTTCGATTTCTTCAATCGTGAAGCCGGAGACGGGGCAGGCGAAGCGCTGGGAAAAGATGATGCGCTCGTGGGTGTCGTTCTTGGATTTGTTGGCGCCTTCGGTGTCGGCCTTGCCGAGCGGCTTATCGACGAACTCGGCGATGGCGAGGCCGTCGGCGAGTTTGAGGGCTTGTTCGAATGAGTCGGCCAGGCGCGAGGTGATGTCGGCGCGCACGACAATCCGATCCACAACGACATCGATGTCGTGCTTGAACTTCTTGTCGAGCTTGGGCGCGTCGCCAATCTCGGTAACTTCACCGTTGATCTTGACCCGCTGGAAACCCTTCTTCTGCCACTCGGCCAGTTCCTTGCGGTACTCGCCTTTGCGGCCACGCACAACGGGGGCGAGGATCATGAGGCGCGTGCCTTCGGGCAGCTGCATCACGCGATCGACCATTTGGCTGATGGTTTGGCTTTCGATGGGCAGGCCGGTTGCGGGCGAGTAGGGGACGCCGACGCGCGCGAACAAGAGGCGCAGGTAGTCGTAGATTTCGGTGACGGTGCCGACGGTGGAGCGCGGGTTCTTCGACGTCGTCTTCTGTTCGATGGAGATGGCGGGCGAGAGGCCGTCGATGTGATCGACGTCGGGCTTTTGCATCATCTCGAGGAATTGGCGCGCGTAGGCCGACAAGCTTTCGACGTAGCGGCGCTGGCCTTCGGCGTAGATCGTGTCGAAGGCGAGCGAGGATTTGCCGGAGCCCGACAGGCCCGTGAAGACGACGAGGGCGTCGCGCGGGATCTCGAGATCGACGTTCTTCAGATTGTGCTCGCGCGCGCCGCGCACATGGATGGTTCTGCGGGCTTCGCCCGCGGGGATGGCCTTGTGCGTCTCGGCAGGCTTGCGGAGGGCGGGGGACTTTGGCTGCTTGCTCATCGTGGGTTCGTAGCGCGCGGGGTGTGCCGCTCGCAATGTGGCTGTTGGCCGGTGATCCGAAGAATGATGTCGCTTGCGCGATCTATACAACTATCGAGGCTTGAGTGCGGGAGTGTGGCCGGGCGACTTTGAAGTGCGGGCCCCTCGGAAAGGCAGGGGGCGAGACCGGCACGCTTGCGATTGTGTTGGACGAGACTGATGCGACGCACCGGTCTTGCCACGGACGACGGGGGTGGGCCCCCTTTTCGAAGCGTCGGTGCCACCACCCTGCGCGCATCTCAACACAGGTTGAACGGGGTTCTCACTCCCCCGCCGGCAGCGGTCCCCCAGGCAGGCTGACTCTGCTGGCTCTCCGTTCCGCTCCCCTTCCGCAAACAGGATCCCAGCTCGAGCCTGTTCCCTGCCGAATGCGGTGGGATGAGGCGAGGATAGGGGAGTGGGGACGGGGCGAGGATAAGTTTTGGGTTGATCTGTCAGAAGACAGACGACGCAATCGATCATGAGCCGGCCACTCGCGGAAACGCTTTCGCTCCTTTGGCGTTGTGTCGGCATAGTCTGGCGGGCGCGGTGACGGACGTGTGCTGAAGGAGAGACCCAATGAGCTATATCGACGGCTTTGTGATCGCGGTTCCGACAGCCAACAAGCAAAAGTTCATCGACCACGCATACCTCGGAGACAGCGTGTTCATGGAAATGGGAGCCATCCGCGTCGTGGAATGCTGGGGGGATGATGTCCCCGCGGGTAAGCTCACGGATTTCCGCAAGGCTGTGCAGGCTGAAGACGACGAGACGATAGTTTTCTCTTGGATCGAATGGCCCGATTAGGCGACACGCGACGCGGCCCATGCCAAGATGATGGAGTGGATGACGAACCCCGAGAAAGCGGATCAGCGCATGGACCCTGCCAAGAACCCGATGCCGTTTGATGGCAAACGCCTGATCTTCGGCGGGTTCGTGCCGCTGGTGGATCTCACCACCACAATCAGCAAGGAGCCATAACCCGTGCCGAACACCATCAACCTGCACCGGGTTTTTGCCGCCATGCCGGACAAGGTCTATCGCGCCTTTCTCGAACCTGACGCCGTGGAGAGTTGGCTGCCGCCTTTCGGCTTCACCTGCACGGTTCATGCACTTGAGGCGAAG
Source organism: Hyphomicrobium sp. (assembly GCA_022841965.1). GTDB lineage: Bacteria > Pseudomonadota > Alphaproteobacteria > Rhizobiales > Hyphomicrobiaceae > JAGVSR01. The sequence goes on from JALHQM010000002.1 coordinate 3,291, forward strand.
GAAGGCGGCAAACATCGTATGTCGTTTCGCAATTTCACGACCGGCGAAAGCCACTCTTTCGGTGGCACTTATGTGAGCCTCGTTCCCGGAGAAATGCTCGTCTACACAGACACATTCGACGACTCCAACCTTCCGGGAGAAATGAAAGTGACGGTCAGGTTGACGGCCGTGTCGGTGGGAACGGAGATGACGGTCACGCAGGAGAATGTTCCGGACGCGATCCCGGTAGAGGCCTGTTATCTCGGCTGGCAGGAGTCGTTGCGCAAACTTGCCAAGCTCGTTGAGCCGAATAGCAGGTAGCCCTGCTTCGGGCATTTAGACCTTCGTAAGTCGGGTTAGCGTGTAGGGCGGGTTAGGCGCGCACGATCTTGTGGGCGGCGTGAAACGGCAGCGGCATCAAAGTTTGCGCGCCGTGACCCGCCGAGGCTGGGTGAGGTCGTGACGGAGCGTCTTCGTCTTTGTCAGCATCGGCGGGTTGCGCTGCGCTAACCCGCCCTGCGGCATCGTCGGGTCTCTTTGACGATCCTTGCGCTGTATCCCCGAACGCTATCGCAATGCTCCGGCGTTCGAAGGTGACGAGGGGGGCGGACGCGGCAGGTTCGAACGTCATGTTCGGCGGAGTGTGCTGCGGCGCGCGTGCGCCGGGGATACAGCGGTATGAGTGCGTGCCGGAGCACCGTTGAAGAGATGTTTGCGACGGGGCTTGCGATGGATCCCCATCCTCCATTGCTTTGCTCATGGACATGGGGCCGACGGCATTGTCGGCAGTGACGGCAGGGCTCAATCTCCGCCGGACATGCCCATGCTACCGCTGTCCTTTTGTTCGACGACGGGAAAACGACGGCGGAAAATTCGATATGACGCCACCATCAAGGCCGCACCGGCGCCAGCAACGAGCCAACGTGAAGAGGCCAAGCCGAATAGAAGCGTCAGGAGGCCCAGCATTTCGAGTCCGCGAATAGCGCGAAACAGCCAGGGCCGTGCAGTACCCGCCTTGTCGAACATAACAGTCTCCGCCACTCCAAATGCAGTTTGCCAGTAGCTCGTTAAGATCAATTCAAAGCATATTCGAACAGCGGCTTTGCCGATTGACGGTCGCATTGATCCGAAACGGACTTGCTGCGCGCAAAACGGCATAGCAGGCGGCGGTGGTAGTCTCTGCCGGCGCGATGCCATCGATGGGTCCGATCGTCACCGGCGTTTGCGCAGCGCGTTGTGCAAAATGCGGCGACAGCCGCCTCTGCATCAAGAGTGGCATGCGTTCGCCCCTTCACCGTTTTCTCTTTAGAGCGGCGCTGTTGCTGGCACGGCGTTCAAGTGGCTGTTGCGCGTGTCATGGGTCAATGTTAAAGGCATTAACATTGGGGTGAGGGGCGGTCGATGGATACCTATGCAATTTTGAAGGTATTGCACGTGATGGGCGTGGTGCTGTTCGTCGGGAACATTATCGTGACGGCGGTGTGGAAGGGGATGGCGGACCGGACGGGGCGGCCGGAGGTAGTGGGGTTCGCGCAGCGGTTGGTGACGCTGACCGACTGGGTGTTTACGTTTCCGGGTGTGATGCTGGTGCTTCTTGCCGGGCTGGCGATGGCTCAGGTGGCCGGGTTGTCGACGACGGAAACATCCTGGATTTGGCACGGATTGGTGCTGTTCACGCTTTCCGGCGTGATCTGGGGCGGCGTGCTTATTCCACTGCAGATCGTGCAGGCGAAGGCAGCGCGGCAATTTGAGAACGGCGGTGACATCCCCGAGCGGTATTGGCGGCTCAACCGGCAGTGGTTCATTTGGGGGATCACGGCGACGGTGCTGCCGGTTCTCAACATAGCGATTATGGTTTTGAAGTAGCCGCGCGCAGCGGGCTTGGTGGGCTTGCGGCGATCCGGTATGGTTGGGCGAGACGCCTGGGGTGGGTGAACGGCAGATGAAGGCGCCGCTCAAGACCGGTTCAGGCGGCCCGTGGCACAAGCTCCGCCATAACCGCGTCACGGGAGCTGGCGACCATGGGTTTTTCGAGCACGACTTTCCAGGAGGGCTATCTGATGTCCGAGAACACCGTCCCCGCCCGTTCTGGCGGCGACTACGATCGAATGATTTCGTTTGTGAAGAACCTGGCGTTGGTGGTGACCATTGTCGGCGCGGTGCCGACGGCGATCACCGCCTATCACGCCTACACATTCAAGGTGCCGTTCAGTCAGGTACCGCAGCGGCTCGCTCAATACGACCTGTGGGTGAAGAACATCGACTGCCAGATCGAATACAAGGCGCTGGCAACGGCGGAAGGTACACGCGTGGACGTCGGCGCGTGTCCGAAGACGGGCGACATCGCGTTGAAGCTGTCGTCGACGGACGGCAAGGCGGCCTATCAGTGGATCGCTTACAACGAATTGCAGAAGCCTGGCGAGGAGCCGAAATCGACCGGGATTCTTGATCTCTTGATTTCGTCGGCGCGGGCAGACGAGACTGTGCCGAAGCCGTTCAAGATCGCTCAGGGCATGGAAGTGGTCTGTCAGGCCATCAAAGGCAACTCCGTGGTGCGCGTCGTCAAGGAAGGCGGCAAGTGCTTCAAGGAGATTTTCTCGCCGATCAAGGGCTCGGTTGAGAAGCGCGATGCAGTCGAGTGCTCGACTCCGTGCGAATGACGGATGTGGGGCCTATCCTCTGAGGCCAATACGGGCGGTGAGATCACTCTCACCGCCCGCTCGCTTTTGTTGCACGAGGCCTTTCGCGCGGGCTTTGCCATCGCGTCTAGGATGCCTTGTCTCCGCTCGTCAGGCTCTTACCGTCGGTGTCGATCGTGTCGCCGGTCTTGGCCCATTTGGAGAAATTCCACGGTCCGGTGACGCCACAGTGATCGTCGCACTCGTTCTTGAATGTCATGGATTTGCCGGCGGCGATCTTGTGTACGGTTTCCTTATCGCCTTGGTCGAGGCCGATGGAGATTTCGGCGGCCGACTTGTTGTTGACGGTGAGCGCGTGGGCGCCCGTCGTCATGGTGAGTGCGAGGGACGTGGCGAGAAGAGCAGATTTCAGCATGGGATGGTTTCCTCCTTGCAATGGGTTTGTGTTTTGGTGAGCAGGCTCACCGGGCAAGACGGTGCCGTCCGGGCTGCACCGGTTTTTTTCCGGTTGTGCAACACGTTATACCGTTTCGCTTGATCGACTATCTTGGGTGCCGTGCGGGCCGGCAAAAGGCGTCCACCGGTCACTTCGCGGTCAAAACGATTTGAGCTGACCTACGCATTCCAGCGGATTATTCGAAGGTTATCCGCTTCCTATTTGCGCGGGATCGTCGCGTGTGATTGCGGCTCTCGATGGTGCGATCAATCTTTGTCGTGGTTGGTGACGGCGACGAAGTCGTCGTCGCGCTGGCAGCGGCGCTCGTGCATCAAGAAATCGTAGTAGCCGCAGCGGCCGGTGCCAGGATACGTGCGGCAGGTGGCAGGGCGCGCATGATAGATCGTGCAGCGGCGCTCGGTGGTGTCGAAGAAGCGGCAGATACGGCCGTAGATCTCATCTTTCTTGCGGCGCATCGTATATTTGTGGCCGTGGGCCTCTTTAGTGAACTTTCGTTTTGCCTCGTCGTAGGAAAGGTCGTGATGGCGGGCGAGGCGCTCGACATCGCGCTTGGTGAGCGGGATCACGGGGTACGAGCAGCAGTACCCGGGGCAGTTCATGCAATTGTAGAGGGCCATGGCGGTGAGCAATCGTCCGTCTAGAAGATGTCTTAAAGGCACCGAGCACTGATGCCCGTGCACCTCTGCCGGGATAGAGGATGCCCGCCGAACGTCAAGAGCACGCACGCCGGGCGTTGGTTCTATGTCGACAATCTGATGCGTCGGTCAGCGTGATTTTGGGGATTGTTGCTTTTTGACTACAAGGTCTTTTGAGGAAATCGCAGGAAACAGTCTTTCCTAGGCGCAATAAGTCGATTGTCGCCAAGCCGGTGACTGGTGGGGGCGGGAACATCATGAGATTTCAGAGGACTACACTTGCGGCGCTGGGCATGATCGCCGGCGCGGGCGTGGTTGAGGCCGGTGAATGGACCGGCGTTTTCATCGGTGTCGGCGGGGGAATGGGCGCTGCTGTCCACGATCTCTCCTTCGAGAATGGACCGTTGGTGCCGGCGCCCGCGTTCGGTGCGGAATTGTCGGGGATCGGCGGTGACGGTACGTTTTTCTCGTTGGGCGTGGGCGCGGATTATCAGGTCAACAGCAAGGTCGTTGTGGGCGCCTTCTTCGATTACGACTGGGCCAACATCGAGTCAGACGTTCTCAATCTGCAGATCGGTGCGCCGCTCAACATCGCGGCGCAGGCTGATATCGAGGTGGAGGACGTTTGGTCGGTGGGTGGGCGGCTTGGCTATCTCGTTACGCCCTCGACGCTCTTGTTCTTTTCGGCCGGGTACTCGCGGGCTGATATCAGCGATCTCAACTTGAGTGCGACCGGTTTGGGGGCTGTGACGCTCGCGCGCGTTGGCGATTTCGATGGCTACTTCGTCGGCGGTGGCGCGGAAGTCAAACTGTCTAAGGCTTGGTCACTCAAGGGCGAGTACCGGTACACCGACTTTGACGATGAGACGATCACGTTGTTGCCCGGTACGCCGCTTGTGGGGATCAATAACCTTGTCACGACGAAACTCGATCCCGATATCCAGACGGCGCGGGTCGCGCTCACCTATCGCTTCGGCCTTGGTGGTCCTGCCAGCGATGAGCCGGCAGCCGTGGAGGCGCCCGTTGGTTCGTGGTCGCAGTTCTATGTGGGCGCTGGTGGCGCTTATACATTCGCCAACAATGAACTCACGTTGACGCCCGGACCTGCGTTGGCCGGTTTCGGTGTCGACGCGGCCCTCGGGTTGGATGCGCTGGGCAGCCAGGGCGCTGGATTTACGATCGGGTTGGGTGTTGATCGTCAATACGATGATAAGTTCGTTTTTGGCGTGTTCGTCGACTACACGCGGCACAGCAGCGACTTCGATATTTCACTCAACGTGCCGGGCATTGTCGCGGGCAGCTTGAATTATGAGATTGAGGACGAATGGTCGATCGGTGGTCGCGTCGGCTATCTCGTGACGCCGTCGACGATGCTGTTTAGCACCATCGGGTATTCGCACTTGTCGCTCAGCGATACCGTTATACAGGGGTCGTTGTTTGGCAGCCCGGCGGGTTCTTTGGTGTTGGCCGACAACGGGTCCTTTGGCGGTGTCTTTCTCGGTTCCGGGTTCGAAACAAAGCTTTCTAACAATCTCTCGCTGAAGGGCGAGTATCGGTATCTTTTCGCCGACGGCGATCAGATCAATTTGTTGCCGGGGAATCCATTCGGGGTCAACGCGAATGACTTTGTGCGCGCGGAATTGAAGCCGGACATCCAATCGGTTCGGTTGTCGCTCGATTATCGCTTTAACTTCGGCGGAGACTAATCACAAACGATCCCAATCGCGATCTTCAACGGGGAGGGCTTGCGCTCTCCCCACTTTGTTTCATCTGCTGGTCGAGGGTGTAGAGGGCGATGTCGTTGGCGCCGACGCGGCAGTAGGCGGCGTAGCTGAGGCGGTCGCCCTTTGCAGGGTGGGCCCAGCCGCCGGGACCGCAGCGGATGTAGTCGACATTGGGCACGAGGGGGCGGCAGTCGCGTTGAACGAGGAGTTTTGCCGCGCCGGGGTCGTCACCTTCGGTCTCGCGGACGACGAACATCAAGGAGCGGTGGTCAATGCAGCCGACGGCGGGGTAGGGGCTGGCGTCGGGTTGAACGAAGCGATGCCGGGTGCCCAAGTCGTGGAGGAGGTGGGCTTCCTCGGCGGCGGCGGGGATGGCCGCGAGGGCGGCGAGGCAAAAAGCGGCGGCACGCAGGGTTGACGTGAAGGCGTGTGGCATTGGGGCCTCGATCAGGTGAAGGTTGCTTGACGGAACGCACCGGACAGGGGATCGGATGACTTCTGCGGGCTCCATCTGCCCTCAACAAGCACGAGGTGGTGCGTGGAGTCGTTGAACGTGGCCCATGTGGGGCTGATTGCGGTCGGTGCGTTTTACGCATTCGCTGGGCTGGTCGGCATTCGGGCGGCGCTGCACGGCCGGTTATTGGACATCGCCATCGCCGGGATTGCGCTCGACAAGCCACCTTTTGCGGAAACGGCGCGGGGGCTTTGGCTCCTGCTCTCGGGTGTGGTGGTGCTTGCGGGCGGGCTGTTCCTCGTCTTGCGGCTCGATTGGGCGGCGGCGGCTTTTGTGGCCGCGGCACTCGGACAGGCGGTCTATCTGCTCATTCTGGCGCCGTTGTATTTCGATGCCGCCGATCCGCCGGATGCCAAGGGACGGCAGCAGACGATTAATGCGTTTATCCTCTATGCGGCGGCCACGCTGCTTGTTTTGTGGGCCTACCGGACGGGCAAATTGATGGGCCCAGACGCGGTGGGTTGGCCGTTGGTGTGGGGCGGGGTGGCGGTGCTTGGTGCTGCGCTGGCGTGGGGACTCTTCCGATTTTATTGGCCGCTGGCGAAATCACCCCTGGCGGTGATGGGCGCGGCAGCCGAGCCCGACGACTTTGACGTTCCCAACTACTCGGAAGACGATGAGACGGGGCCGCCTTTGTCGGAGAGCCGGCGTATTCTCGTCATGTCGGAGTATGAATGCGATCCGCTGTGGACACATGATCCGGGGCGATCCGGGACGATATCACCGCGTGACTTGCCGTTGTCGGACGCGCTCGTTGCCGATCTGGAGGCTTGGGCTGTGAGCTATGACGGGTCGTTTAATCTGGACGATTTGGCCAACCCGAACTGGACCGATACGCAGTATGCGGCGCACGATGTGGCGGGGGTCGCGTTGGCGCGGCGGTTAAAGC
>JALHQM010000002.1:10227-33144 GCA_022841965.1 Hyphomicrobium sp.
TCGTTGGCGACCAGCGAAAGCTGGCGCGACAAGGCGACCGGCGAGCGCAAGGAGAAGACCGAGTGGCACCGGGTCGTCGTGTTCAACGACAACCTGTGCAAGGTCGTCGAGCAGTACGTGAAGAAGGGCTCGAAGCTTTACGTCGAAGGCCAGTTGCAGACGCGCAAGTGGACAGACCAATCGGGTGCTGAGAAGTATTCGACGGAAGTGGTGCTGCAAGGGTTCAACGGCACGCTGACGATGCTCGATGGTGCGCGCGGCGCGGCTGGCGGTATGGCAGAGAGCGGACAGGTCGAGTACGGCGGGGATGCGGGCTATGGCGCGTCAGGTTCGTCGGGGAGTTCCTCGGGCGGCTATGACAGCGCGCCGAAGCGGTCTGGGGGCGGTGCATCGAAGGGGGGTAAGTCGTTCGACAAGGCGCTCGATGACGAGATCCCGTTTTAAGGGCCGCGTCTCAGCCGATGAGATTTCAAGAGCCCTGCCGCAGCGATGCGGCAGGGCTTTTTTGTTTGTGATCGTCCGCCGTCGCTTGCGACAACGGCGGCGCGCTTTCGTCCCCTTTCCCCGTAGGCGCGCTCGACGCGCCCCACGGGGAGAGGGTTCGGGTGAGGGGCAGCATCCGCATGGAGCAAGCGGCTGCCCCTCACCCCACCCCTCTCCCCATCGAAGTCGATGGGGAGAGGGGGAAGAGAAAAAGCCCCGCTGCGGATATGCAGCGGGGCTTTTTGTTGGGGTGTGTTGAGCGCGAAGCGAGCGCGTTCGTCGTTCGCGTTTGCGGGCCGGGTTTGTTGGAAATGGGGTCAGACCCCCAATTGGGGGTCTGACCCCGAACCTGATTAAGGTGTGGCGGGAGCGGGAGAGGGAGCGGCGGGAGCCGGTGCCGGAGCGGGCTGGGCGGCTTCCTTGGCGGCGTCGACGGCGCCGCCAACAGCTTCCTTGGCCTTTTCATAGGCCGGGGTCGCTGCTTGCTTGGCAGCTTCGTAGGCTTCGGCGGCCTTCTTCTTGGCGTCCTCAAGGGCGGGTTTGGCCTTTTCGACAGCGTCGCTCGTCGAGGCGGATGTCTTGTCCTTCATCTCGATGGCTTTTTCTTTGGCGCGATCGAGGAGTGATTTCTTGGGCTGTGCGCGCTCATAGGCCGGGGCAGCATCGAGCCCTTCCTTGGTCGCTTCCGGCAGCGTGACGGACAGCGTGCCGCCCGCTTCTTCAAACTTCAAAGCGGAAAGCTGCACGCCGATCTTCTTTTCGCCCATGCTGAAGAAGCCGCCGGTGCCCATGACAATGCCGACGACGGTGTTGCCATCCGTGATGATCAAATCTTCGATGTCACCGATAATCTTGCCGTCGGGGCCCTTCACCTTGACGCCGATGAGGTGATCTTTGGCGAGGTATTCGTCTGCGGTCTGGTTCTTGATGAAAACGCCGGCAGCGGTTGCGGCGGGTTCAGCAGCGGCAGCGGTCGCGAAGAGTGCGAGGGCGGCGGCGCCAAAAATGAGCTTCTGCATAGTCTGATACCCCTTGGATTTATGGCCGCCTTTCCGATGAAACGGCGGCATCGTCACGCGAGACTTGGGCTCTTCAGGGCCCTGGACGATCGCCGTGCAAATAGGTCGGGACTGTGTCGGGAGCAAGTCACCTTTTGTGGGCGGCTTGCTTTTTCCAAGCATGCGGAATTAACGATCTGAAAATGCATGATAAAAGTGGTTTTTTGGTTCATGGGGAGAACGCGGGGCGGCGGCATTGGGCGTGGTTGCTCCGGGGACGGTGGCGGGCTAGACAACCTTCATATCGGTTTTGGCTTTGCGGGACGGGGCATCAGTCCGCTGTGGAGCAATGAGGGACACCCTTGGCAGACAATCGCGACGACGACCAAAACGGCGGCGACGGCCCGAGTGATACTCGTCCGGTGCAGATCATCGATGAGATGAAGCGGTCGTACCTCGAGTACGCGATGAGCGTGATCATCTCACGCGCGCTGCCGGATGTGCGCGACGGGCTGAAGCCGGTCCACCGGCGCATTCTGTATGCGATGCAGGAACTGGGGCTCGACTGGAATAAAAAGTACGTCAAGTCGGCGCGCATCGTCGGCGAGGTGATGGGCAAGTATCATCCGCACGGTAACCTCGCGATCTACGATGCATTGGTGCGGCTGGCGCAGGACTTCTCGATGCGGTTGCCGCTGATCGATGGCCAGGGCAACTTCGGGTCCGTCGACGGCGACCCGGCGGCTGCCGAACGCTACACGGAATCGCGGCTGCAGAAGGTGGCGAGCTATCTGCTCGATGATCTCGATAAAGAGACGGTCGAGTTCAAGGAGAACTATGACGGCACGCTGGAAGAGCCCTCCGTGCTGCCGGCGAAGTTTCCCAACCTCCTCGTCAATGGGGCGGGCGGCATTGCGGTTGGCATGGCGACGAACATTCCGCCGCATAACCTCGGCGAAGTCATCGACGCGTGTCAGGCGCATCTCGATAATCCCGAAATCACGATCGACGAATTGTGCCAGATCATACCGGGTCCCGATTTTCCAACGGGCGGGCTGATCCTCGGGCGCGGCGGCATTATCTCTGCGTACCACAAGGGCCGCGGATCGATCCTGATGCGGGCCAGGGTGCATGTCGAAAACGTGCGGAAGGATCGCGAGGCGCTGGTCGTCACCGCCATCCCCTATCAGGTGAACAAGAAGACGCTGATCGAGAAAATGGCTGATCTGGTGCGCGAGAAGCGCGTTGAGGGCATCGCGGACTTGTGGGATGAATCGAACCGCGAGGGGATGCGGATCGTCATCGAACTGAAGCGGGATGCGATTGCGGACGTGGTGCTCAATCAGCTGTGGCGCTTCTCAGATCTGCAAACAACGTTCGGCGCCAATATGATTGCGCTGAACGGGGGGCGGCCGGAACAGCTCAATCTCAAGGATATGATCGAAGCGTTCACGACGTTCCGTCAGGATGTTGTGACGCGGCGGACGAAGTATTTGCTCAATAAGGCGCGCGACCGGGCGCATGTGTTGGTGGGTCTCGCCATCGCGGTTGCCAACATTGACGAAGTGATCAAGCTCATTCGCAACGCACCGTCGCCGGCGGACGCCAAAGATCAGTTGATGGCGCGCGACTGGCCGGCCAAGGATATGGCGCCGCTGATCGAGCTCATTGCTGATCCGCGCCATAAGTTGGCGGCGGACGAGACGTATCGTTTGTCGGAAGAACAGGCGAAAGCGATCCTGGAACTGCGCCTTGCCCGCCTGACGGCGCTGGGGCGCGACGAGATCGGCGACGAGTTGAAGAAGCTTGCGACTGAGATCCAGGATTATTTGGATATTCTGTCGTCGCGGGCGCGCATCTTCGACATCATCCGGTCGGAACTCGCGGATGTGAAGGCGCAGTTTGCAACGCCGCGTAAGACCGAGATCGTCGACATCGAGGGTGAGGTTGAAGACGAGGACCTGATCCAGCGCGAAGAGATGGTCGTGACCGTCAGTCACAAGGGCTACATCAAGCGCGTGCCGCTTTCGACCTACCGGGCGCAGCGGCGCGGCGGCAAGGGCCGCTCCGGCATGGCGACGCGGGACGAGGATTTCGTCACGCAGATGTTCGTGACGTCGACGCATACGCCGGTGCTGTTCTTCTCATCGCGCGGCATGTGTTATCGCATGAAGGTGTGGCGCTTGCCGTTGGCGACACCGCAATCGACGGGCAAAGCGCTTGTCAATCTGCTGCCGCTGGAAGAGGGCGAGGTCATTACGTCGATCTTGCTCTTGCCTGAGGACGACGCGACGTGGGCGTCGCTGGAACTCGTGTTTGCGACGCGGTCGGGGAATATCCGGCGGAACTCGCTCACCGATTTCGAGAATATCAACCGCAACGGCAAGATTGCGATGAAGCTCGATGCCGATTGGGGAAGCGGAGGCGACCGGATCGTGTCGGTGGCGATCGCGCGGCCCGACGATGACGTTGTGCTGACGACGGCGCAGGGGCAATGCATCCGGTTCCTGATCGGGGAGGAAGTGCGGCTCTTTAAGGGGCGCGATTCGGATGGCGTGCGCGGTATTCGACTGGAGGATGGCGACGAGGTGATCTCGATGGCGATCCTCAATCACGTGGACGCCTCGCCAGCGGAGCGATCAGCGTATCTCAAGCAGGCGGCTGCGATGCGGCGGGCAACGGGAGACGAGGACGCCGAAGCAGCGGTGGCGGAGACGGACCCCGAAGAGGGTGGGGAGGAGAGTGCTGATCTGACGCCGGAGCGGTACGCGGAGTTGGGCGCGCGAGAACAGTTCGTTTTGACTGTTTCGGAGCGCGGTTTTGGCAAGCGGACGTCGAGTTACGAGTTCCGCACCAGTGGGCGCGGTGGCAAGGGCATCGTCGCCATGGTCGTCAATGATCGCAACGGAAACCTTGTGGCGTCGTTCCCGATCGAGGACAGCGACCAGATCATGCTCGTGACCGATGGCGGGCAGTTGATCCGCACGCCCGTGCATGATGTGCGCATTGCCGGCCGCAACACGCAGGGTGTGCGCATCTTCAAGACGGATGCGGAGGAGAGCGTGGTGTCGGTTGAGCGATTGTCGGAACCGGATGGCGATGACGACGTCAGTGAGGATGCCGCGGAGACGTAGGGCGGGCGACACGCGTCTGGCGGCGGTCGCCTGACTGATGTTGGTCCGTCAGGACAGCGGTGATGGCCGGTTGCGTTCGAGAGCGAGAAGTGCGGGCGTGAGCGGGCACATGCTGGCAACGGCGGGCCAATTCTTCAGCGACAGCTGGTGGCGGCTCTTTTGCGCGATGAGACCATCGGCTTTGAAACGCGAGACGAGCCGCGAAAGTGTGTCGGCGTTGAGGGCTAGGTGCTGAGCGATCTCTGTGCGGGATAGCGGCAGATCGATCGAGATCGCCGTGCCGGACGGAATGCCGATCTCCAATGTCATTTCGATGAGGAAGGCCGCCAGTCGTTGCGGGCTGTCGAGGGTGGCGAGGTTGGCTGCGTGGATTGCGGCGCGGGCCAACTGGCGATCGCGTTGGCGGTCATAGGCGGCGAGAAGTTCTGGGTCGGACCCGAGCAACCTGACAAACTGTTTGCTCTTGAAGCGCATGACTTCGGCGGTGGTGGACGCGACGAGGATACGCTCGTTGAAGCACGGGATTGAACCCACGGAAATGACGTCGCCCGGGAAATAGAGGGTGATGAGACCGGCGGCACTGTTGGTCATGCCCACGCGCGCGGAGACGACGCCAGACTGAAGCGCGAAAATGAGATCGTCCTGGGCTGGGGCGAGGGGAATGCGTTGGCGCGGACGCAGTTTCAACGGCGTCGCTTGGAGAGGGGATGCCGCGCCAATGGCAGCGAGCCGGGCAAGGAAGGCGCCCGGAGCGCGTTGCATCGCAGCGGGGGGCTGTGCGCGATGGGGGCCTTGAGGCCGCTCGCGATCCCTGAGTGTCATGGCGTTTCCGATCCGTTTGGAGCCATTGGGCTCTGAATTCGAGATGACGGTCGGCGCATCGCGGGGGGTCAGCTTTGATGGACATCAACGTTTTGGTGCGGCTGCGACCAATGGTGGTGGCGCGTGGTGACGCAGCGGGCCTGAGAGTTGATCTGGGTCAACGGAGGCGTGGCGGCGGGGCCACAGCAGCGGGCACACTCTCGGAGTGCTGATTTCGGTCAGGCAACGGACCGCCGTGGCGCTGGGAGAATCCGGTGGCGGACTTATGCATGGAGTGGAGGTCGGGCCGGCCTTCGAGGAGACCTGCGAGGGTCATTCAGACCGGCCATTCATATTGGGGGACACAAACATGCTGAAGATCGGAATGGGTGGAAGGACCTATCTGGCCGGGTTGGCTGTGGCGGGTGCCATGGCGACAGCGGCCGTGCCGGCGCAGGCTGGCACCTATGCCGGCGATATGCTGGTACGCGTGCAGGGCACGTATGTGAATTTCAATGATGAGAGCACGCTGGCCGGTTTGGAACTCGAGGACGAGTTCATTCCGACACTGACGCTGACATACTTCCTCAACAAGAACCTTGCGGTCGAACTGTTCTGCTGCTTTGCCAATCTCGATGCTGAGCTCAACGGCGCCAAGGTCGCCGAGTTTTGGGTGTTCCCGCCGGCTTTGACGCTGCAATATCACTTCGACAGCATGAACGGCATCAAGCCGTATGTCGGCGCTGGCATCCAGTACATCGCGCCCTTTAGCGAGGACGGCGTAGGTGGGCTGGCCGGCCAAAACGTTCAGGTCGACGATGCGCTGGGCCTCACGCTACAGGCTGGCGTCGATGTTGAGATCGGCCAGGGCTGGTATCTGAACGCCGACGTGAAGAAGACTTGGATTGAGCACACCGTCTCGGTCAACGGCACGGACATCGCTGATCTCGACATCGATCCGTGGATCTTCTCGGTTGGTCTCGGTTATCGCTTCAATCTGTCGGACATCTTCGGGTCGCGGCACGCTGAAGCGCCGATGAAGTAAAATTCTTGGGCTTTGCCTGAGGGAAGAGAAGAGGCCTGCTCGTAAGAGCGGGCCTTTTTCGTTTGCTCGTGGGGCGGGCCGTGTGCCCTATTTATGTTAACTCCAAGGCTGGCCGGCGCGTGGCCTTGCAGGGTGCGCGGGATGCGGGCTAGATGCTGGCATGGCAGCACGCATTGGCTTTTATTCCGGTTCATTCGACCCCGTCACCCACGGCCACACGGACGTGATCGCGCGGGCGTGCCGGCTCGTTGACACGCTCGTCATCGGGATCGGCACCAATCCAGGTAAAGCGCCACTATTCACGGCGGGCGAGCGCGTCGAGATGCTCGAGGACGAGACGCGGGCGATTGCCAAACGGACGGGGACCGAGGTGCGGATCGTGACCTTCCAGGGGTTGGCGGTGGAGGCGGCGCGGTCGCATGAGGCGTCAATCATTTTCCGGGGGTTAAGGGACGGCACGGACTTCGACTACGAAATGCAAATGGCCGGGATGAATGGCGAGATGGCTGACGAGATCGAAACGGTGTTCGTCGCCGCATCTCCCAACGTGCGCCATATCGCGGCGAATCTCGTGCGGGCCGTGGCGCTCATGGGGGGCGATCCGTCGGCCTTTGTGTCCAAGGCGGTGGCCAAGCGGCTGGCGGACAAGGCGCTGCGCAAGGCTTGAGTCCCTGGTTGTACGACGGGTCCATGGCGGGTTGCCTTGCCAGGGGCGGGCGGAGCGGCCATAAGGGCGCCATGTGAAGGGTGCCTCAATAGCCCGTCTTTTCCGTTCCGTTCAGGCCCTCAGGAGCCGATGCCCATGCGCTTTACCGCCATTCTCTCCTTCTTCATGCTGGCGTTTTCGCTGGCTGCGTGTGGCAACAGTTCGACGGCGGAGGTTGGCGGGCCGGCGACGGGTGCCAATCCCGTGGGGGCTGGGGCTGGAGCTGCAGGAGAGACGCTTGTGCTTGAGCTGACAACGGGGATCGTGAAGATCAAACTGCGTCCTGATCTGGCGCCACAGCATGTGGCGCGGGTCAAGCAGCTCGCGGGCGAGGGCTTCTACAACGGCATCATCTTCCACCGCGTCATTCCGGGCTTCATGGCGCAGACGGGCGATCCGACCGGCACGGGCATGGGTGGATCGAAGTATCCTGACCTGCCAGCCGAGTTCACGCCGACGCCGTTCGAGCGCGGGACGGTGGGGGCGGCGCGCTCATCGAGCCCCAACTCGGCCAACAGCCAATTCTATATTTGCTTCACCCATGCGCCGAACCTCAACGGCCAGTACACGGTCTGGGGGCAGGTGGTCGACGGCATGATCGCTGTCGACAATATTGCCAAGGGCGAGCCGCCGGCCAAGCCCGACAAAATCGTGAAGGCCTACATCGCGCCCTAAGCGCGGCTGCATTCAATCGCAACAGACATCAACCCGCATATACGGAGAGCCGAACCATGGCCGCGATCAAGGATCCTGAGAACACGCTGATCATCGAGACAAGCAAGGGCTCGGTGACGATCGAACTGCGGCCGGATCTGGCGCCCAAGCACGTTGAGCGGATCAAGTTGCTGGCGCGCGAAAAATTTTACGACGGCATCCCGTTTCATCGTGTGATCGATGGCTTCATGGCCCAAACGGGTTGCCCGGAGGGTCGTGGCACCGGCCAGTCGAAGCATCCTAATTTGCCGGCGGAATTCAACGCAGAGCCGCATGTGCGGGGCGTGTGTTCGATGGCGCGGTCGTCGATGCCGAATTCGGCCAACAGTCAGTTCTTCATTGTGTTTGATGACGCCCGGTTCCTCGATAAGCAGTACACCGTGTGGGGCCGGGTGATCGAGGGCATGGACGCCGTCGACGCTCTCGCGCGGGGCGAGCCGCCGCGGTCGCCGGACAAGATGGTTTCGGTGCGCGTTGCCGCTGACGTGGCGTGACACATGAGCCGGTTTGATGAGACGCCGCGGGCTGATCTGGGTATTGCGGCGGCTGCCGCGCTCATGGGGGCGGCTGGCGTGACGCTTGCCGCTGTGGCGGCGCATAGAGTGCCGACGCCGGCCATGGCGACGGCCGCGCAGATGCTGATGGTGCATGCGGTGGCGGTGCTTGCCGTCGCGGCGTGGGCGGTGCGGTCGGTCAAGTCGGGCGGGTGGTGGCGCGCGGCGGCCCGCATGATGCTGCTCGGCGTGGCGCTGTTTGCCGGCGACATCGCGCTGAAGGGCTTCGAGGTGGGGCAGCTGTTCCCGATGGCCGCGCCGATTGGCGGCAGCCTTACGATTTTGGCGTGGGTGCTTGTCGCCGTTGCTGCGGCCGTCGAGTGGAGGCGGAGCTAGCGCCGCTTACTTCTTCGGGGCTGCCGGCTTTTCCTTCTTCGGCTTGCGCTTTTCCTTGGTGGAACGCTTTTCCTTGGCCATGACCGGTCTCCTCAGTTGAGCCGCCAAGATGGTCGTGTTCGCTTTGACGTGCAAGGGGGCACCCCGGCAGTGCGGCCGGTTTTGTCATAAGGCCGTTACATGGTGACTGTGATCTCCTGCTTGAAATGACAGCAGAGTGCGGGGGACCGACGTGAACGACACGACCAAGGACGGGAGCGCCGTACCAGAGCGCGTGAGGGCGGAGCTCTTGGACAGCTTCGATGAAGAACTCGAGCTGGAGCTCGAGGACGAGCATCTGGAGGGGCTGTTCAACGATATTGCTGAGCACCCTAGCGTTTCGACGCTGGACCGGACGGTGTACTTCAAGGAGCTTTTCCGGCTGCAGCGGGAACTCGTCAAGCTGCAGGACTGGGTTGTTGACCAGAAGCTGAAGGTCGTCGTCGTTTTCGAAGGCCGGGACGCGGCCGGTAAGGGCGGCGTCATCAAGCGTATTACGCAGCGGCTGAATCCCCGCGTTTGCCGCGTCGCGGCGTTGCCAGCGCCGAATGACCGGCAGCGGACACAGTGGTACTTCCAACGTTATGCTGAACATCTTCCGGCAGCGGGAGAGATCGTGCTGTTCGATCGCTCTTGGTACAACCGGGCGGGCGTCGAGCGCGTGATGGGTTTTTGCTCGAATGACGAGGTGGAAGAGTTTTTCCGCTCGGTTCCGGATTTCGAGCGCATGCTCGTCCGGTCGGGGATCATCCTGATCAAATATTGGTTCTCGATCACGGACGACGAGCAAAACCTACGCTTCCGCATGCGGATCCACGATCCCATAAAACAGTGGAAGCTATCACCGATGGATCTTGAATCGCGCAGGCGCTGGGAGGCGTACACGAAGGCCAAGGAAGAGATGCTGGCGCGCACGCACATACCCGAAGCGCGGTGGTGGATCGTGGAGGCGGACGACAAGAAGCGCGCGCGGCTCAACTGCATCAACCATTTCCTGGCGCAGATCCCCTATCAGGACGTGGCCCGGCCCTTGGTGCTGCTGCCGGAACGGGTGCGTAGCCCGAATTACGCGCGTGCGCCGGTGCCTGACGAACTGCATGTTCCAGAGATCTACTGACGTAGCAGCAACTTGTGCGATTGCGGGGGGGAGTGCTAGCTCGGGAGCGTTTTTCGACGCTGACGAGTGATACTGCGTGCGCACGGACCTTTTCGATTTTGAACTGCCGGAGGAGCGGATCGCGCTCTATCCGGCGGAACCGCGGGATGCGGCGCGGATGCTCGTGGTCGATCCGCGCGCCGGCTCGATGCGCGACTGTGGCGTGCGCGACCTGCCAAACTTGTTGCAACCGGGCGATGCGCTCGTTTTCAACGATACTCGGGTGATCCCGGCGGCGCTGGATGGTGTGCGGGTGCGCGCGGGCGTGCCGGCGAAGGTGGCGTTCAATCTGATCAAACGGGTGGATGGGTCGCGGTGGCGGGCGTTCGCGCGGCCGGCGAAGCGGCTGGAGCCGGGTGACCGGGTGCAGTTCGGGCATTCCACTTCCAGTTGCCTGCTCGGGGTGCTTGACGCGACGGTGTCGGCCAAGCTCGACGGAGGGGAGGTGGAACTCGCCTTCGATCTCACGGGTGATGCGCTCGATCGCGCAATCGGTGCGGTGGGGGAGATGCCGTTGCCGCCGTATATCGCGCTGAAGAGGCCGCCGGGGGAGGCAGACCGGGACAGCTATCAGACCATGTTTGCGTTGAAGGACGGGGCGGTGGCGGCACCGACGGCGGGCCTGCATTTCACCGAGCGGCTGATAGCTGCGATTGATGCGCGCGGGATCGAGCGGCACATGGTGACGCTGCACGTGGGGGCGGGGACGTTTCTGCCGGTGAAGGCGGAGGATACGTCGGGGCATCAGATGCATGCGGAGTGGGGGTCGATCGATGGGGCGACCGCTGCGGCGCTGAATGCGGTCCGGGCGCGGGGCAACCGCGTGGTGGCGGTGGGGACGACATCACTGAGAACGCTCGAGAGCGCGGCGGGGGAAGACGGCACTCTTGTCGCCTGGTCGGGGGAGACGTCGATTTTCATTACGCCCGGGTATCGCTTCCGGGTCATTGGCGCCTTGATGACCAATTTTCATTTGCCGCGTTCGACGCTCTTTATGCTGGTGTCGGCACTGGCGGGACTGGAGACGATGCAGGGCGCTTACGCGCATGCGATTGCGCATGAATACCGGTTCTATTCTTACGGCGATGCCAGCCTGCTGTTCCCGGCGGCGGAAACGGAATAGGCTTTTTTTGTCGCATTTTCTTCGGTGAACCGGTTTCCACTTCTCCGGAAAATGCTCTATCGAACGCGGCATGGATCAGACGATACAGACTTTTGGGTACACGCTTCTTGGGCAGGATGGTCAGGCGCGGCTGGGCGAAATTGCGACGCCGCGCGGGGTGATCCGCACGCCAGCGTTCATGCCGGTCGGGACGGTCGGAACCGTGAAGGCGCTCTATCCGGAGCAGGTTAAAGGGGCGGGAGCGGATATCCTGCTCGGCAATACGTATCATCTCATGCTGCGGCCCGGTGCGGAGCGGATCGCGCGGCTCGGGGGATTGCACAAATTCATGCGCTGGGATGGGCCGATCCTGACCGACAGCGGTGGGTTTCAGGTCATGAGCCTCGCGACCATTCGCAAAATTACGGAAGAGGGGGCGCAGTTTCAGTCGCACATCGACGGCTCAAAGCACATGCTGACGCCGGAGCGCTCGATCGAGATCCAGTGTCTGCTCGGCTCGGACATCCAGATGCAGTTCGACGAGTGCATCGAATTGCCGGCGGAGCGGGGCGAGGTCGAGCGGGCGATGGAGCTCTCGCTGCGCTGGGCGGAGCGGTCGAAGTGGGCATTTGACGCTCAGGTTGCGGCGGGTGCTGCGACGCGGGGGCAGGCGCTGTTTGCAATCGTGCAGGGCGGAGTTGATCGAGACTTGCGGCAGCGGTCGGCGCGGGCACTCGTCGAGATGGGGTTTCCAGGATACGCGGTCGGCGGTCTCGCGGTCGGCGAGGGGCACGAAGCGATGGTGGCCACGCTGGAAGAGACGCTGCCGCATCTGCCGGCCGACAAGCCTAGGTATCTGATGGGGGTGGGGACCCCGCTCGATTTGATTGAGAGCGTGCGGCGCGGCATCGACATGTTCGATTGCGTGATGCCGACGCGGAACGGGCGGCACGGGACGGCCTTCACTTGGGACGGTCGTGTGAATCTGCACAACGCAAAGCACGCCGAGGATCTGGCGCCGCTCGATCCGGATAGTTCGTGTTCGGCGGCGCGGGACTATTCGCGCGCGTACCTGCATCACCTTGTAAAGTCGGGCGAGTATCTGGGCGCGATGATTTTGTCGTGGGCTAACACGGTCTTTTATCAGGATCTGATGGCGGCGATGCGGGCCGCCATCGCGGAGCGCCGCTTTGACGTTTGGGCCGAGGAAACGAAAGCACGTTTGGCGCAAAAGGGCTAATTTGGCGCCGCGTCTATGATGCGGGTTTGAGTTGCGCGGCGCCGATGATGGGTCCGGGCGCGTCCGGCGATCCGGTCTGAAGCAGCACAATGGCACCCTGGGTGCTGCCGACGCTTTCCGCGGGTAGCTCGAATGTGCGCGCTGCGCCCGTCCAGCTTCCGAGGTTGGAAATCTTCCGCACAATGTTGGTGTAGGTGATCTGACGCGAGGCGTTTTCGCCCCGGCCAATGGCGACGTCGCGGCGGGCGACGTAGTGAAGGAGCACGACCGTTGCCGCACTGCTCGCGCTCGCCACCGCGGCGGGTACGGCCCCGACAGCGATGCGCAGTGTGCCGTTGGCTTGGGACACATCGACGGGCACCGAGAGGGACGACCGGTATTGGCTGAGGTTGCCTTCGATTGCGCTTCGGTCGGCGCCATTCATGTGCTCGATGCCGTTGACGATCACTTGCGGTGTGTAGACGGACCGGTCGCCGCGCGCGGTCGCGTAGGCGCGTTGGCGGGCGGAGTGGACGGGCGAACCGTAGGTGTCTTTCCAACCGAGACGGTCCCAATAATCGACCGGGAGGGACAGGACCGCTAAGCCCGGCTGTTGTGCGAGGTCTTCAATGAGCGCATCGGCGGGGGGACACGACGAGCAGCCTTGGCTCGTGAAGAGTTCGACGACACCGTTGATCCGGGTGTCGGCAAGCGCTGCCGTGTTGGCGGCGAGGGAGAGGGCAATGGCTACGGCAAAGCGCATGAAAAAGGCTCCGGTTGCGTGCGTTGATTACGCGCCACCGGAGCCCAAAGTTTCAGCTGCTTCTCTCAGAGAAACTGGATCAATGCCAAGCCGGAGACGAGCATGGCCAGGGGCGCGCCCAGAAAGATCGTGAGCCGGCGCACCCAGTCGTCAGGTTCACCGGTTCTGCTGCTGCTGTGATGTTCGGGCTGCTGCATGGCAGGCCCCTCCATGGGTGGCAGGTCCGGGCCCCCGCGGGGCAAACAGTCGACCTCGTGCCAAGTTGTCGCGGCTAACGTGGACCGAAACGCTGCTCATAGCAACCCGGGGTGTCAGGTTGGGCTGACACATAGAGTTGACGTAAATCAGGACAGGGCGGACGGATTGGCCTTACCGCTCTGATTCAACGACGGGTTTTTTCACGGCTTCGGCGCTTCGGTTGATTTTCTTTCGCGATGGAAAAGATATATGCCGGAACCGACCACTATGGCTGCGCCGGTGAGGGTTTGCGAATCTGGAACGTCGGCAAAAGCCATATAGCCGAATAATATCATAGAGATAAGCTGGAAATACAGGAACGGCGCGACGGCCGAGGCCGGGGCGAGCCGATATGCGTGTAGAAACAACCAATGACCCATGCCGCCGAAGAAGCCAAGGCTCGCCAGCATGATCCACGCCTGGGTGTCGGGCGGCGTGGTCCAGGCGAGGTAGGCCAGCGGCGCGCCAAGGAAGGTGCCAACGAACATTGAGTAGAAGAGCGTCACCATCGGTGGATCGAAGGCCGCCATGTAGCGGGTGAGCAGCATGAAGAGCGCGTAGGCGAGCATGGCTGCGAGGGAGTAGAGAACCCCGATATTGAAGCTGACTGCCGTGCCATGGAGATCAATGGGAGCCATGGCCACAGCGACGCCGGAGAAGCCGACGCCAATGGCCACGAGCCGGCGCCAGCCAACCCACTCGCCGAGGAACGGGCCGGCAAGGAGGGCCACGACCAAGGGCGCCAGGAAGACAATGGTGATCGCCTGATCGAGGCGCAGGGTTTGCAGCGCCAGGAAGTTCAAGACCGTCGTCGAGGCCATCAAGACGGAGCGCACGAGTTGCAGTTTCAGGTGCTTGGTGCGGAAGAGGTCGGTCAGGGAGAGGGATCCAAAAACCGGCACGAAAACGAGAAGGGCCAGGAATTGCCCGACGAATCGCGACCAAGCGACCTGCGTCACGGGCAGGCTGTAGTGCTGGCCGAGGTATTTCGCGGAGGTATCGAGGGCGGAAAAAAACGTGATAGCCAGAATCATCAGGGCGATGGCGCGCGGACGATCTACCCGACGATCGGAGCGCGCGGCAGGTTGTGGGCGTGTTGGTTCGATCTCTGTGGCGGGCTGCATGTCCATCACGGGTGGCGCTCGTGCAGCGCATCCGACGTTTGGTCCCCGCTCGCGGCGGGTGTTGTAATCAAACATCAGATGCAAAAGCTACACGAGCAACATTGACTTGCTCGTTTTCCTTATGGTTTAGGCATTTGCTCTCGATCATGCTGGACGGGCAAGCAAATGCCGGAGCCGGAACACTGGACGCCAGGCGGGGCCCCGTCATAGCCCAACCGTGGCAGCGGGTCAGGCGGTAAATTGGATCGGGAGGCGGGCCCCGCGTGATTGCGCCGCGGACAGCCTTGAAAAGAAGCACTGAAAGGTGCCCCGGGGCCGCCTTGACCCCCATGGCAAGCCCCCCTACAAGCAGCGCTCGAGTGGGCCGGTAGCTCAGTGGTAGAGCACGTGACTTTTAATCATGTGGTCGTCGGTTCGACCCCGACCCGGCTCACCATTCGTTTTGACATCTTGGCCTCTCTATATCTTGGCTTCGGGCCGGATCATTTTGGGTCTGGAACCGGTCGCGAGAGACCCTATCTGAAGGCGAGCCCGGTGGGCTTGGAAGACGGCAATCGATTGCACGGAGACCGGTGACGTGACCAAAAGCGCCAACAACTGGATCGTGGAAACGGACTGGCTGGCGCAGCATTTGGGCTCGCCGGGCCTCGTGGTGTTGGACGCATCGTGGCATCTGCCGGACGCTGGCCGTAATGCCAAGGACGAGTATTTCGCCGAGCACATTCCCGGCGCGGTGTTTTTCGACATCGACGATATCCGGGACGAGACATCGGATCTGCCGCACATGTTGCCGTCGCAGGTGAAATTTGCGTCGCGCATGAAGAAAATGGGCATCGGCGATGGCATGCGCATCGTCGTTTATGATTCACACGGTCTGTTCTCGGCAGCGCGGGCGTGGTGGACGTTTCGCGCCATGGGGCACAAGGATGTTGCTGTCCTGAACGGCGGATTGCGCAAGTGGAAGGCTGAGGACCGGCCGTTGGAAGATGGCCGACCGGTGCCGCGGACCGCGCGCCATTTCACGCCGCTGAAAGACAACGACCTCGTGCGCGATATCGACGATATGCGCCGGTATGTGGCGGACGGACACATCCAGATCGTGGATGCGCGTCCGGCGGGGCGGTTTGAGGGGCGTGATCCTGAACCACGTCCGGGCTTGCGGGCGGGACACATTCCAGGCTCGCGCAATGTGCCCTCGCCTAAGATCCTCAATGCGGACGGCACACTGAAATCGCGCGACGAGTTGATCGCGATTTTCAAAGAAGCGGGCATCGATCCGGCCAAGCCGGTGATCACCACGTGCGGTTCGGGGGTGACGGCGGCGATGTTGTCGTTTGCCCTGGCGGTGATCGGGCACACGAATGCGCCGGTCTATGATGGATCGTGGGTGGAATGGGGCCGCGACAATGGCCTGCCGGTCGCGACGGGCCCGGCTTAAGCGCCTTTTCAGTCTTCAGGAAAAAACTGATAGATCCACGTTTCGGTGAGCGGCGTGCCGTTGCGCTGGAGAAACGCGCGGATATCGACGGGCTCGCGGCCCTGCGCCTCGAGGTCGAAGACGGCGCGCCAGCGGTTGCGCTGATCGACGACGGGATGATTGTAGGACGTGCCGAGTTTGCCGCGCGAGGGCGTGACGACCAGTTCGACGCCGTCGTTGCGGCCAAGGCTGGCGAAGGGCTGGCCCTGGAAGTCGATGACGAACTTGCGCACGCCTTGCGGGCGTTTGTGGCCGGGGCGGCCGCCGAGCCCAGTCCAGGTGTTCGTCGCCCGGGCGAGCGTTTCCGGAAAAGCGATGTCGTCGAGCCAGGAGAGGCGATAGCGATAGGTGCGGTTCTCGCCGCCTTTGAAGACGCCGGCGGGGCACCAGTAGGCGGCGATGTTGTCATGGATTTCGTCGTCGGTGGGGATTTCGAGGAGGTGGACGGCGCCCTCGCCCCAATCGTCCTGTGGTTCGACCCAAGTGGAGGCGCGGCGTTCGTAGAAGACGCCGTCGTCGAGATAGTGGACGAAATCGCGATCGCGCTGGAGGAGGCCAAAGCCTTTTGGATTTTTGTCCGCAAAGGCGTTGGTCATGACGGTCGGCGGATTGTTGAGGGGGCGCCAGAGGCGCTCGCCGTTGCCTAGGTGGAGGGCAAGGCCGTCGCTGTCATGAATTTCGGGGCGCCAGTCGGCGGCCTGCTTGCGGCTGCTCTCGCCGTACCAAAACATGGAGGAGAACGGCGCGATGCCGAGCCGTGTGATGTCTTTGCGGGCGAATAGACGGGCTTCGATAGTCATCACGACGCGGTGGACATCGCGGGCGTCGGTGAGGCGTTCGATGGAAAAACGGTAGGCACCCGCAACGCTCGGGCTGTCGAGAAGGGCGTGAATGGTCAGCGGGCCGCTGGCATCAGCTGAGAGATAAAATTCGCTGAAGCGGGGGAATTCCTCAGGCGTCGGAAGGCCGGTGTCGATGGCGAGCGCGCGGGCGGAGAGGCCGTATTGGTTGAAGGGGCCCGATGAGCGGAAGTAGGAGGCGCCGAGAAACGCCAGCCAGTCTGTGTCCAGATTTTCAGCCATGACACGGAAGCCGGCGAAACCCAATCCGTCCGGCAACTGGCGCGCGGGGTGATCGGGTGGGCTAGCGAAGAGGCTCGCGGTGTAGCGAACTTCGCGGGACTGTCCCTCATCGACAATATGAATCTGGACGGGCTCGAGAAAACCTTTGCCCATGTGGAAGAGCTGCACGGGATTGCGGCGGTCGCGATCAACGTGAAGGGTGCGGTCGCGGCGAAACTTGATCTGCTGGAAGGCGTCGTAGTCGATCTCGTTGAGGACGTCATTGGCGGTCGTGAGTGGTGGGATAAACGGTACGCGCGCAAGGCCTGCGGCGCGTTCGGCCAGATGATCGAAGGAAAAAGGTTTGGCTGGGCCAAGTTCAGGACCGGCGGCGCTGGCTGGGCGTGGACGTGCGCCCGCTAACGCTGCGACTGCGGCAGCGAGCATGAGGCCGTTGAATTGGCGCCGGTCGAGAGTGTTGCTCATGATGTTCTGAAACGATCCTGACGTCGCGGCGGTCGGGCCGATGCTCTGCGTGCAACGCAAGGCAGGCATGAGCTAGCAGTGAATGGGCGGCGTATAAAGTCCGGGTTTCGGCGGCATTGTGGCCTTGGGATCTACGGCTTTGCCTGTGGCCCGATATTGACTTCCGTCAGATTGTAAGTGCCCATGGGACTTCAACGGAGATTTCCATGATTTATCAGTGGTCCACGCATTTTACGCGCGGTGCGCTCGGGATCGCGCCGCTTATGGTTGTCGCAAGCCTTGTTCTGTCCGGGGCTGTTGCCGCGCAAGGCGGACCACCACCGGCGCCGGCTGTGACGGTTGCCAAGCCACTCGCCAAGCGCATTACGAACTGGGACGAGTATTCGGGCCGGTTTCAGGCGGTGCAAATGGTGGAAGTGCGGCCGCGCGTGTCGGGCTTTATCGACACGATCCATTTTAAGGATGGCCAGATGGTGAAGGCGGGCGATCTGCTGTTCACCATTGATCCGCGACCATTCGAACTGGCGGTTGAGAGTGCCAAGGCGGAAGTGGCCCGGGCCAATGCGCAGGTGGAGCTGGCATCAACGGAGGTGGAGCGCGCGCGGCCATTGTTGCGTTCGGGCGCTGTGACCGAGCGCGACTTCGATCAGAGAGCGGCCAATTTATCGGTGGCACGGGCGGCACTGCAGGCGGCGCAGGCTGCTATGAAGAATTCCGAACTCAATCTTGAGTGGACGAAGGTGACGGCGGCGATCGATGGGCGGCTGTCGGATCGCAAGGTGGATGCTGGCAATTTGGTGACGGGCGGATCGGGCTCGACGACGCTGCTGGCAACCATCGTGACCATGGATCCGATCCATTTCGTGTTTGAGGTCTCGGAGTCGGACTATCTGCGCTACACGCGATTGGCCGAGTCCGGGCAACGGGAGTCGTCGCGCAACACGGGCAATCCAGTGCGGATCAAGCTCTCCGACGAGAACGACTTCACACATCTGGGCAAAATGGATTTCGTCGACAATGCGCTCAATGTGCGGTCGGGGACCATGCGGGGCCGCGCGGTCGTCGATAACAAGAGCGGTTTGATGCAGCCGGGGCTGTTCGCGCGCATGCAGCTGTTCGGCGGGGAGGTGGACGGGCTGCTTATTCCCGATGCCGCGGTGGTGGCGGATCAAGCGCGCAAAATCGTTTTCACAGTGGGCGAGGATGGCGTCGTAAAGCCGAAGCCGGTGACGCTCGGCGCGATCGATAGCGGGCTTCGTGTCGTGCTCTCGGGGTTGGGGGCGGATGATCGTGTTGTGATCGACGGGATTGCCAATCCGATGGTACGGCCGGGGGCAAAGGTGACCCCGCAAGACGGCAAGATCGAGATGGTC
The DNA here is from genome assembly GCA_022841965.1 of Hyphomicrobium sp. GTDB lineage: Bacteria > Pseudomonadota > Alphaproteobacteria > Rhizobiales > Hyphomicrobiaceae > JAGVSR01. The sequence continues at coordinate 29,036 of JALHQM010000002.1, forward strand.
GCGAAGTAGTCGGCGTTGCGGGCTTTTTTTGTGATTTTGGGCCCGGCGTGGCCGGTGAGGACGGACTTTCATGCGCTTTACGCACTTCTTCATCGACCGGCCGATCTTTGCAGCCGTGCTGTCTATCCTGATTGTCATCATCGGCGGCATCGCGCAGATGCGCCTTCCTGTGGCGGAGTATCCGGAAATTGCGCCGCCAACAGTGAACGTGCGCGCGGGTTATCCCGGGGCGTCGGCGAAGATCGTGGCGGAGACGGTGGCGACGCCGCTGGAGCAGGAGATCAACGGCGTCGATGACATGCTCTATGTGCAGTCGCAGTCGACGGGCGATGGGCAGTTGTCGATCAACGTGGTGTTCAAGCCGGGCACCAACATCGATATGGCGCAGGTGCTGGTGCAGAACCGCGTGGCGGTGGCGGAACCGCGGTTGCCGGAGGAAGTCCGGCGCGGGGGCGTGGTCGTGCGCAAGGCCTCACCCGACCTGATGATGGTCGTGCATATGATCTCGCCCGACGGGTCGCGGGATCAGCAGTACATTTCGAATTATGCGACGCTGAATGTGAAAGACGTGCTGACGCGGGTTGACGGGGTTGGCAACGTCAACGTTTTTGGTGCGCGCGATTTCTCGATGCGGGTGTGGCTCGATCCGGAAAAGCTGGCGTCGCGCAACTTGGCGGGCGGCGATGTGGTGGCGGCGCTGCGCGCGGCGAATCTGCAGGTGGCGGCGGGTTCGGTCAATCAGCCGCCGGCACAATCGGACGGGGCGTTCCAGCTCCAGGTGACGACACTCGGGCGGCTCACCGAGGTGGCGCAGTTCGAAGAGATCGTGGTGCGCGCGGAATCAAATGGTGCGGTGACGCGACTGCGGGACGTGGCGCGGGTGGAATTGGGCGCGCAGGATTATCTGGTCAATGCGTATCTCAACAATCAATTTGCGACCGGCATCGGGATCTACCAACGGCCGGGCTCGAATGCGCTGACGACGGCTGATGAAATCAAGGCGACGATGGACCGGTTGGCGAAGGATTTCCCGCCGGGTGTCGCTTACACGATCGTCTATAATCCAACGGATTTCATTCGGGCGTCGGTCAATGCGGTGATTGTCACGTTGTTCGAGGCGGTGGCGCTCGTCGTGCTCGTGGTCATTCTGTTTTTGCAGACGTGGCGGGCGGCCATCATTCCTATCGTGGCCATTCCGGTGTCGCTGATCGGCACATTCGCCGTGATGTCGGCGCTGGGCATTACGTTCAATACGCTGTCATTGTTCGGGTTGGTGCTCGCCATCGGTATCGTGGTGGACGATGCGATTGTGGTCGTTGAAAACGTCGAGCGGCGGTTGCGGGAGGGGATGGCGCCGCGGGAGGCCGCGCATGCGACGATGGACGAAGTCGGCGGGGCGGTGCTGGCAATTTCGCTCGTTTTGATCGCGGTGTTCGTGCCGACGGCCTTCATCACGGGGCTGCAAGGATCGTTCTACAAGCAGTTCGGAATCACGATCGCTGCGGCGACGGGGATTTCGGCGTTCGTGTCGCTGACGTTGTCGCCGGCTCTGGCCGCGTTGTTGTTGAAGCCGCATGAGGAGCACAAGGAGAGTGGCGGGCTGTGGCATACGCTCGGCCGGCCGGTGCGGGCGTTCTTTAGTGGCTTCAACCGGTTTTTCGACAGGGTTTCGAACGGTTATGCGTGGCTGACCAGCAAGCTGATTCGGCGGACATTTTTGGTGCTGGCGGTGTTCGTGGGGCTCTTGGGGTTGACGTATTGGCGGATCGCTGCAACGCCGACGGGGCTCATTCCGCAGCTTGACCGGACGTATTTCATCGTTGCGTTTCAGTTGCCGCCGGGATCGACGCTCGATCGGACTGACGAGGTGGTGCGCAAGGCGAGCGATCTCATCCGGGCGCGGCCCGGGATCTTTGCGACGGTGCAGTTCGTGGGGCTCGATGGTGCGACCTTTACCAACGCGCCGAATGCGGGTGTGATTTTCGTGCGAGTCAATTCGTTCGAGGACCGGATCGCTGCGGGTCTCACCAAAGATGGCATCATCGGCGACATCCGCAAAGAAATGGGGAAGTTGCGCGAGGCGTTTGTGCTCGTGATCGAACCGCCGTCGGTGCCGGGCATCGGGACTGGGGGCGGCATCAAGGGCTATGTGCAGGACCGTTCGGGGCGGGGGCTGCAGGCGCTGGAGCAAGCGGCGTTTGGCATGATGGGCGGGGCGTCCCAGCGGCCGGAGATCGCGCAGGCGTTCACGCTCTACAATACGCGCACGCCGCAGATTTTCGCGGACATCGATCGGGTGAAGGCGGAACAGCTGGGCGTGCCGATTGCGAACGTGTTCGAGACGCTGTCGATCTACATGGGGTCGAGCTATGTGAACGACTTTAACCTGCTGGGGCGGACATTCCGCGTGACCGCACAGGCGGATAATCCGTTCCGGTTGAACGTGCGCGATGTGCAAAACCTCAAGACGCGCAACGCGGAAGGGGACATGGTTCCGCTCGGGTCGGTGGCAACGTTCCAGGATACGACGGATGCCTACCGCGTGCCGCGCTACAATCTCTATCCAGCGGCGGAGTTGCAGGCGGCGATGAAGCCGGGGTTCTCGACGGGGCAGGGAATTGCTGCCGTGGAGGAGCTTGCGGAAACGACGCTCCCGTCGGGTTTTGGGTTCGAGTGGACGGAAATCGCGTTGCAGGAGACGCTCGGTGGAAGCACGGCGGCGCTGGCGTTCGTGCTGGCGGTGATCTTCGTGTTCCTGCTGCTTGCTGCACTCTATGAAAGCTGGCTGCTGCCACTCGCCGTGATCATGATCGTGCCGCTTTGTATTCTGGCGGCGATGATCGGTGTGAACCTGCGCGGCTTTGAACGCAACATTCTGGTCGAGGTGGGGCTCATCGTGCTCGTTGGTCTGGCGGCGAAAAACGCGATCCTGATTGTGGAGTTTGCCAAGCAGGCGGAAGAGCAGGGCATGAACCGCTACGATGCGGCGATCGAGGCGGCCAAGACGCGACTGCGTCCCATTATCATGACGTCGCTGGCGTTTATTCTCGGCGTCGTGCCGTTGGTGTTTGCGAGCGGCGCGGGGGCCGAGATGCGCCAGTCGCTCGGCACAGCTGTGTTCTCCGGCATGATCGGTGTGACGATCTTCGGGCTCCTCTTCACGCCGCTGTTTTATGTGCTGGCGAGCCGCTTCCAGTCGAAGAAAGCTGCGGCTGCACCGCCGATGGCGACGCCGGATCGTCCACCAGCCTAGGCGGCGAAAGAGCTTCGTCTCATTTCTGTACACGCCTTAACCGGCACTTAACCGGTTGGGGCGCAGATTGCCCTCACAGACACGAAGGCGTCGGGTTGGGCCGACCGCCGGTTCTAGAGGGTAGACCAATGAAGACAATACTGAAAGCCGGGGTGGCATCGTCCGTCCTCGCGCTGGCCCTGACCGTCACGACGTCGGACGCTTTTGCCGCCGATCTGGGTGGCTCGATCAAGGATGGGTATGCGGCCGCGCCGGCTTATGCGGCGGCTGCCGGTCCGTGCTACTTCCGCGGCGATGTCGGCTATTCGGTCTCGCAGGATCCGTCGGTCAAGTGGCCGGTTAATAACGGTGTATTCACAGACAACGGAAATGGCGATGCGATTGTGACGCCGGATGAAATCACCTCGACGTTCGTAACGGATGAGGTTTCGAACGTAAGCCTAGAGAACACGTGGCTGGCCGAGGGCGGTCTTGGTTGCGGCTCTGGTTCGCGCGGATTCCGCAGCGAAATCATGCTCGGCTATCGCGGCGACCGCAAACTCGATGGCGAACCAGGCATTTACGATCCGGGTCCCCCGGTCAATGGTCCTGAACCGGTCGGGCCTGGCGTTCCGCTCGATGATCCCCTGCACACGTCGATCCAGTCTTACACGTTGATGCTCAACGTTTATCATGACTTTGGCAACTTCAACCGTTTCGTGCCTTATGTCGGCGCAGGGATCGGCATGGCCGTCCATGACGTGGATGAAGTTTACTTCACCGGCAACCCGGCTCTGACGAACCGGATCGAAGGCAATCGCGACGTCTCGTTCGCCTGGTCGGTGATGGCGGGTGTCGGCTACCAGATTTCGGATCG
>JALHQM010000002.1:33244-40559 GCA_022841965.1 Hyphomicrobium sp.
ACCACCGTTGAAAGGCGCAGAGGACCGCGTCATTTAAAACTGAATTGGCCGGGCGACAGACGTCCACGGCCGAGCGCGACAACACAAGCTGAAAAAGGCAAGGACGATGCAGATTATCGAGGCCAATGTTGACGGCCTGAAGCGGACCCTCAAGGTCGTGGTGGGCGTGGCTGAAATCGAGCAGCGGCTTGCCTCGCGCATCGATCAGGTGAAAGACAACGTTCAGATCAAGGGCTTCCGTAAGGGGAAGGTTCCGATCGCGCACATCAAGAAGATGTACGGCCGGTCTCTCATGACGGAAGTTTTGCAGGATACGATCCGCGAGACCAGCGAGAGCGCGATCCGCGACCGCAAGGAACGTCCCGCGCAGATGCCCAACATCGCCCTGTCGGAAGACCAGGACGAGATTAACGGCGTGATCGAGGGGAAGAACGATCTTGCCTATCAAATGACGTTCGAAGTGGTGCCGGAGATTGCGCTGGCCGATTTCGGATCGATTGAGCTGGAGCGGCTGTCTGCGGATGTGGACGACGAGACGCTGCAAAAGTCGATCGACGATCTTTTGAAGCGGGCGGGCAGCTTCGAGCCGGACGCGGACCGCAAGGCAGAGACGGGCGATCGCGTGACGATCACCTATGCCGGCACCATCAACGGTGAGTCGTTTGAAGGTGGCTCGGGGGAAGGTTTGAGCCTTGTTCTGGGCAATGCCGGATTCATTCCGGGCTTTGAAGACGGCATCGTGGGGATGGGCAAGGACGAGACGAAGGACGTCTCGTGCCGCTTCCCGGACGACTATTCGGTGGCGACGCTGGCCGGCAAAGACGCTGTGTTCAATGTGACGGTTGGGCAGGTTGAAAAGCCGGTTGAGGCCAAGCTCGACGACGACATGGCCAAGGCGTTCGGCGCGGAGAGTGCGGAGAACCTCAAGGAGCTCGTGCGCAAGCAGATCCAGGGCGAGTTCGACAAGGCGGCGCGCGTTAAGATGAAGCGTGAACTGCTCGACAAGCTTGAGGCACTGCATGCGTTCGAACTGCCGCAGTCGCTGGTGGACCGCGAGTTCGAAGGCATCTGGCGGCAGGTCGAGGCGGGTCGGGGCAAAGAGGGCGAAAATCCCGACGACGCGGCGAAGCCGGATGACGAGCTGCGGGCGGACTACAAGAAGATCGCCGAGCGGCGCGTGCGTTTGGGGCTCGTGGTCGGCGAGATTGGGTCAAAAAATCTCGTAGAGGTCACTCAGGACGAGATGCGGATGGCGCTCATGGAAACGGCGCGGCGCTATCCGGGCCAGGAAAAGTTCGTCTATGAGTATTTCGAGAAGACGCCAGGAGCGCTGCAGGAATTGCGCGCGCCGATCTTTGAGGACAAGGTCGTGGATCTTGTGATCGGCAAGGCCAAGATTGCCGATAAGAAAGTCAGCCGCGACGAGCTGTATGAGCAGGTAAAAGCCGCGACCGAGGCTTAGTGCGGCGTGATGTCCCGACTTTCGCCTCCGGCCCGCGTTTCGGGCCTTGCGGGGCGGGTGCGGATGGCGGAAATGTGGGGCGGCCGTCAGCGATTCCTGACCTTGCGCGTGGGGTGCACGGGTGGTCGCCTTCATTCTGCGACGCCGATACCCATATAGTGCAGGCTGGAGACGATGTGACGAGTCTCCGGCTCTGAGGGTTTTACCGTTTTCTGCCAACACCTTAGCTGATTGAATGAGGAGCACGATCCGATGCGCGATCCCATCGCCACACTGACCAACACCTTTTGGCCGATGGTGGTGGAGCAAACCGCGCGCGGTGAGCGCGGGTATGATCTCCCCTCGCGGCTCCTCAAAGAGCGCATCATCTTCGTGACGGGGCCGGTGGAAGATCACATGGCGTCGTCGGTCTGCATGCAGCTTTTGTTCTTGGAATCGGAGAACCCCAAGAAGGAAATCTCGATGTACATCAACTCTCCGGGTGGGGTTGTGACGTCGGGGATGGCCATCTACGACACCATGCAGTTCATCAAGCCGGCGGTGGCGACGTTGTGCATCGGGCAGGCGGCGTCGATGGGGTCTCTCTTGTTGTGCGCGGGGGCCAAGGACATGCGGTTTGCGCTGCCGAACGCGCGGATTATGGTGCATCAGCCGTCGGGTGGCTTCTCGGGGCAGGCGTCCGACATTGAGCGGCATGCTGAAGATATCGTCAAAATGAAGCGGCGCTTGAACGAGACCTACGTCAAGCACACCGGCAAAGCCTATGAAGTTATTGAGAGAACGCTTGATCGCGACCACTTCATGACCGCTGATCAGGCTAGGGACTTTGGGCTTATCGACAAGGTTCTGAACAGCCGGGACGAAGCCGACGGCAAGCTGGCCGAAGTCAAGTCCACTTGATGCCGAACAGGAGGCGGCCGCCCGCCGTTTTGCTGGGGCATGTTTGCCGGGGCATGGGGCTCAGGGCGGGTCATGTGCTCCCGCTGAGGGTTTTCTGCCAAAAAGGCTTAATTCCGGCGCGGTCCGGCCACCTGCCCGTGGCACAGTTTGTCACCGGTTGACGGCCGGGACTTAAGGTAACCTGCGGTCTTCAGGTGGACGGCGGGCTGTGTGGTAATAGGGTTGCGTGAGGTCCGATCGGCGTTGGACCCGGATTAATCCATTCTTGATCTGCCGAGCGTTAGCGTGCTGTGATCGGACCTGGAGATTCCGGGGATGGTTCGCCCGCCAACCTCAGGTTTCCTTCTACGCCGCCGGGGCACCTGCTCCGAACGGCCTTCAGTCCCGGCAAACGGGTGCGAGAGACGCAATGGCTCAAGAGAAAAACACTCTCTACTGCTCGTTCTGCGGCAAGAGCCAGCACGAGGTTCGAAAGCTGATTGCGGGCCCGACCGTATTCATCTGTGATGAATGCGTTGAGCTGTGCATGGACATCATTCGCGAAGAGAACAAAAATACTCTCGTGAAGTCTCGTGACGGTGTGCCGACACCGCAGGAAATTTGCACAGTTCTTGATAGCTATGTGATCGGTCAGTTCCACGCGAAGCGCGTGCTCTCGGTCGCGGTTCATAACCACTACAAGCGCCTCAGCCACGCGGCGAAGAACAACGACGTTGAATTGGCGAAGTCGAACATCCTGCTCGTCGGTCCGACGGGTTGCGGCAAGACGCTGCTCGCGCAGACGCTGGCCCGCATCCTCGACGTGCCGTTCACGATGGCGGATGCGACGACGCTGACGGAGGCCGGCTATGTCGGCGAGGACGTCGAGAACATCATTTTGAAGCTGCTGCAGAACGCCGACTACAATGTCGAGCGGGCGCAGCGCGGCATCGTCTACATCGACGAAATCGACAAAATCTCGCGCAAGTCGGACAATCCGTCGATCACGCGGGATGTGTCGGGCGAAGGCGTGCAGCAGGCGCTGTTGAAGATCATGGAAGGCACGGTTGCCTCGGTGCCGCCGCAGGGTGGCCGCAAGCATCCGCAGCAGGAATTCCTGCAGGTCGATACGTCGAACATCCTGTTTATTTGCGGTGGCGCGTTTGCGGGCCTGGAGAAGATCATCTCGGGTCGTGGCCGGGGTACGTCGATCGGTTTCGGCGCCAAGGTGACGGGTCCGGACGAGCGGCGCACCGGCGAAGTGCTACGCCAGGTTGAGCCGGAGGACTTGCTGAAGTTTGGGCTCATCCCGGAATTCATCGGCCGTCTGCCGGTGATCGCCACCCTTGAAGATCTTGATGAAGTTGCGCTGGTGCAAATTCTGACCGAGCCGAAGAACGCGCTCGTGAAGCAGTATCAGCGGCTTTTCGAGATGGAGGACGTCAAACTCACCATCACGCTCGACGCGCTGAAGTCGATTGCCCGCCGTGCCATTGAGCGCAAGACAGGTGCTCGCGGACTGCGCTCGATCATGGAGGGCATCTTGCTCGACACCATGTTCGATTTGCCGGCCATGAAGGGCGTCGAAGAGATCGTGATCAGTCCGGAAGTTGTGGATGGTGGAGCGCGGCCTCTGCGGATCTACGCCGAACCGGCTCAGGAAAAAGGGACGGCTTCCTAAGGCTTTTCCGCCAAGCATCCGCTGGCGCTCAGCCAGCGGTCTTCATCCGATCTTGGGATGGAGCGGTGCATAAGCGTCTTTGGACCCCTGTCGCTCCTTGATCCTGGCGCGGCGATCCCCAAATGTTCACTCCGGGCTCGCGCCCGACTCAATGGTTTGTCTCGATCCGGGATGGGCCGGCGAACGTGGCGCGGCAGTTGCCCGCTCTGGACCGGTCGGAGGCACTCCGCCTCATTGGGGACAAGCCTCCGGACTATTAAACTTCCAGAGCACCAGCCAAGCGAAGACATCGAGGGTACACTCGATTGCTTCCAGTCAAAGGTACAGCCATGAGCGAAGAAAAGACGGCACGCGAGAAGGCAGGGGGCAAGACGCTTTATCCGGTCCTCCCTCTGCGCGACATCGTCGTGTTTCCCTACATGATCGTGCCGTTGTTTGTTGGTCGCGAGAAATCGATCAACGCGCTCGGCGAGGTTATGAATGCCGACAAGCACATCTTGCTTGCCGCGCAGAAGAACGCCGGTGACGACGATCCCGCGACCGATGCCATCTACGAGACGGGCACGCTCGCTTCGGTGTTGCAGCTTTTGAAGCTGCCGGACGGAACCGTGAAGGTTCTGGTCGAGGGCGTCGCGCGCGCAAAGATCGTCCGCTACACAGACAACCCTGATTTCTTCGAAGCCGAAGTCGAGAAGATTCCGGAGATCGAAGGTGCCAAGGACGAGATCGAGGCGCTCGCGCGGTCGGCCGTGTCGCAGTTCGAGAGCTACGTGAAGCTCAACAAGAAGATTTCGCCGGAGGTGCTCGGCACCGTCGCGCAGATCGAGGACTATTCGAAGCTTGCCGACACGATTGCTTCGCATCTGGCGATCAAGATTGCCGACAAGCAGGACATCCTCGAGACGACGACGATCTCGGAGCGGCTGGAGAAAGTCTACACGCTCATGGAGAGCGAGATTTCCGTTCTCCAGGTTGAGAAGCGGATTCGCTCGCGTGTGAAACGTCAAATGGAGAAGACGCAGCGCGAGTACTATTTGAATGAGCAGATGAAGGCCATTCAGAAGGAACTCGGCGACAACGACGAGCGTGACGATATCTCCGAGTTCGAGGAGAAGATCGAGAACACCAAGCTGTCGAAGGAAGCCAAGGACAAGGCGCTGGCTGAGCTCAAAAAGCTCAAGCAGATGAGCCCGATGTCGGCTGAGGCGACGGTGGTACGCAACTACCTCGATTGGCTGTTGTCGATCCCGTGGGGCGTCAAGGGCAAGGTCAAGAAGGATCTCGACGAGGCCCAGCAGGTTCTCGACGCGGAGCACTATGGCCTGGAGAAGGTCAAAGAGCGCATTCTTGAATACCTCGCTGTGCAGGCGCGCACGAACAAACTCAAGGGGCCAATTCTGTGTCTCGTCGGGCCTCCCGGCGTGGGCAAGACGTCGCTTGGCAAGTCGATTGCCAATGCGACAGGCCGTGAGTTTGTGCGCATGTCGCTCGGCGGTGTGCGCGATGAAGCGGAGATCCGTGGACACCGGCGCACCTACATTGGCTCGATGCCCGGCAAGGTCATTCAGTCGATGAAGAAGGCGAAGCGGACCAATCCTCTTTTCCTGCTCGATGAGATCGACAAGATGGGTCAGGACTTCCGCGGTGATCCTGCGGCGGCTCTCCTTGAGGTTCTCGACCCAGAACAGAACTCGTCTTTCAGCGATCATTACCTCGAGGTCGACTATGACCTGTCGAGTGTGATGTTCGTGACCACGGCGAACACGCTCAACATTCCGCCGGCCCTGTTGGACCGCATGGAGATCATCCGTCTCGCCGGGTACACCGAAAACGAGAAGGTCGAGATCGCCAAGCGGCACTTGCTTGCCGAGCAGGCGAGCGCGCATGGCTTGGAAGCCAGCGAGTGGTCGGTGGATGATGCGGCGATCATGGAAGTCATTCGACGCTACACGCGGGAAGCCGGTGTCCGCTCGCTGGAACGCGAGATGGCCAAGCTTGCGCGTAAGGCGGTGAAGCAGATCCTGACCAGCGACACGAAGACGGTGCGCGTGACGGCTGAGAACGTGAAGGACTACCTTGGTGTTCCGAAGTATCGCTATGGCGAGGCGGAGCTTGAGGATCAGGTCGGGATCGTGACCGGGCTTGCGTGGACGGAAGTTGGCGGTGAGTTGCTCACGATCGAAGGCGTCATGATGCCCGGCAAGGGCAAAATGACGGTGACGGGCAACCTGCGCGATGTGATGAAGGAATCGATTTCGGCGGCGAACGCCTACGTGCGCTCGCGGTCGGTCGACTTCGGCATCCGGCCGTCTCTGTTCGAGAAGAAGGACATCCACGTCCACGTGCCGGAAGGCGCGACGCCGAAGGATGGTCCCTCGGCCGGTGTGGCGATGGGCACGGCGATCATCTCCGTCTTGACCGGCATTCCCGTTCGTAAGGACGTGGCGATGACGGGTGAGATCACATTGCGTGGCCGTGTGCTTCCGATCGGTGGACTGAAAGAGAAGCTGCTGGCGGCTCTGCGCGGCGGCATCAAAACGGTCTGCATCCCCGAGGAGAACGTCAAGGATCTGGCGGATATCCCTGAAGAGGTGAAGCTGAAGCTCGACATCGTGCCGGTGGCGCGCATGGAGGACGTCTTGAAGGCTGCACTCGTGCGCGTGCCGGAAGCCATCACCTGGGAAGACGTTGCCGCGGAAGCGGCAGCTGAACTTGAGGGCACCGGCAAGGATGGGTCGCGGATCACCGCGCACTGAATGGTCTTAAGCACGTTTACGTGGCCCCGCGGCGGAAGCGCTGCGGGGTCCTTTCTTTTCAAGGTGTTCACGACGGTCCGTGTGCGCCAAAACGCGCAATCCTGGCTATTTTGGGGCGGAAAACGGCGGTTTTTCCGCTTGACGCTCATGGGGATTGGGCGCTTTGTGCCACCCGAAAAAGAGCGGTGTGTTCATCTGATCCTGCCGCCTTGCCCGCTTGCGGCAGAACATTTTCATTCCACCTTCGATTCACCCACTCAAAGGACCTATCTCCATGAGCAAGAAAGATTTGATCGACACGGTTTCGCGCGATTGCGAACTGACGAAGGACAAGGCCACGGCTGTCGTTGACGCTGTGATCGGCCACATCAAGTCCACGCTGCAGGGCGGCTCGGAAGTTCGTTTGCCCGACTTCGGCACGTTCAAGGTTTCGGCCCGTAAAGAACGCGAAGGCCGCAATCCATCCACGGGCGCGACGATCAAGATCCCGGCGTCCAAGGTGGCGAAGTTTACGCCGGCGAAGGGTCTGAAGGATGC
>JALHQM010000002.1:40659-74975 GCA_022841965.1 Hyphomicrobium sp.
AACCGGAGAGAGCCATGTCCGTATCGATGTATCAGATTGCCGTTCCGTCGTTTCAGAAGCACTTGCATGCGCTTGACGGGGTCATCGACAAGGCGGCGGCGTATGCGGGCGCACGCAAGATTGCGCCAGAGACGCTGCTGACGGCGCGGCTTTTTCCCGACATGTTCAACTTGACGCGGCAGGTGCAGGAGAGCTGCAAATTCGCGGCTCTTTCCGTGCAGCGGTTGGCGAACGTGGATGCGCCGGCGGAAGCGGACGGGGAGAAGACATTCGATGATCTCAAGGCGCGCATTGCGCGTACGTTGGAGCTGCTTTCGAGCGTGAAACCGGAGCAGATGGACGGGTCGGAGGACCGGCCGATCACGATCAAAGTCGGACCGAACGAGATGAGCTTCTCAGGCCGCGACTATCTTCTGCATTTCGCGTTGCCCAACTTCTATTTCCACTGCTCGACGGCCTACGGCATCTTGCGCCACAACGGGCTGGAGATTGGCAAGCGGGACTTCATGCGGCGGACGTGAGGGCCTGTGAGCGTGCGGCGGGCACGGTCTTGCGGTCGTAGGTGCCGCGGAGCTTCAGGAAGGGTTGTTCGATGAGGCGGTAGGAGAGCATCGCGATGCCGACGATCAGCGGGAAGGTCAGGATCGCGAAGGCGAGCGCTAGGGGAAAGCTCGTCATGTCGAAGCCAGCGTTCGAGAGCTGTTTGACGATGGTCGGATAGAAGATGAAGTGGAGCAAATAGATCGAGTAGGACACCTCGCCGACTTTCGCCAACGCGCGATCGGCAAGGCGCGGTAGTTGGAAGCGTGCGTGTTCGTAACCCACGATGGCGGCACCGAACGCGAGGCCCTGGAGTGTCGGTATGATGATCCACAGGGGGCTGTCGCTCGTGCCGTAAAAGCCGCCGGTGATGTTGAATGCGTGCCAGGTGGCGACGGTCGTGATGAGGCTGGTGGTCAGCCATAGCCCAGCATGACGGCGGACCGCATCGCGCTTGGACAGTTCGTGCCAGAGCATCCCGGCTAGGAAGAGATCGATGCAGCCGCCGATGGTCCAATAACTGAAGGCCTGGACGCTGCCGGTGATCGACCACACGGCGAAGCGGGTCAGGATCGAGACCACAAAGAGCGCAGCGAGCGCTCCAATGCGGTGGCCGCGTTGCAGCCAGAGGATCGCGGGGAAGAGGGCGTAGAAGTGCAACTCGACCGCAACGGACCATGCGCCGCTGTGCCAAGTGGGGAGAATGAATCCCTTCAGAAAGCTGTCGAGGCCCATGTCGCCGCGCAGGGCCCAATAGGCGAGCACGAGTGACAAAAGCGGGCTCAAGCGGAGGACCCGGTTGCGATAGAAGCGGGCGAGATCTAGGGGGCGGCCGTCGATGATCTTGGCGAACAGATAGCCCGATAGCGTCATGAAGAGCGCAACGCCGATGTGGCCCTCTTCGAGCATCGAAAGCGGCGCGAAGGCGGGGACGGTCTCGAATGGGACCTGGGTGTGGACGAAATGCCAGCAATAGACCAGGAACGCCGCGCACGCGCGGACATGGTCCAGCTTGCTGATATACAACCCCGAACTCGACTGCATGAGTTCCCGCCCACCCGATTGCCGTCAACCGGTCGATCTTACTGTCGAGGCCTTAAGCAAGCGTGTTCTTTGGGGGAGGATTGGGCGCTAATGTGAGGACCCATGGTGGGCGCGAGGGGGCTCAAGAACCATGAACCGTGCTTGACTTCGGCTAAGCGAACTCGTAGTGAACGGCCCGTGACACGCGCGGTGTGGTTTGCCTGCGCGTCCGACAAGTTTGCGGGAGTAGCTCAGTTGGTTAGAGCGCCGCCCTGTCACGGCGGAGGCCGCGGGTTCAAGTCCCGTCTCTCGCGCCATTTTATGCCTCACGCTTGCTGATCCTCGCTGCGCTCGGGCAAGCTCCGGCGGGACGCCGCTTGCGGCGGGTCGCCTTGCTCCCCGGACCTTCGGTCCGATGTTCTTGCCTCACGCGCGCTGATCTGATCGCTTTGCGATCAGGCGCGCTCCGGCGGGGCGCGGCTTGCCGCGGCTCGCTTTGCTCCCCGGCCCTTTGGGCCGATGCCGCCTACTCTCACGCTTGCTTATCCTGGCTTCTGCTCGGGCGGCCCTTTGGGCCGCCAATCAACACCCCAAGGCTAGAGCTGCTAGCTGTTGAAGTTCTTGGCGTTGGCGGCTTTTGGTCTGGTTGCGCACGAGGGAGGGGTGGGCTAACAGGGTTGGGATCGATGCGCGGCATAGGATGCGGCGTGGACCCAAGGAGAACCCGGTGGATCAACTGCTCACCGATTATCTGCCGCTCGCTGTGTTTCTCGGCGTGTCGTTGGCCTTTATGGGCCTCCTGATGATTGCGCCGTTCCTTATCGCGGTGAAGAACCCCGATCCTGAGAAGGTGTCCGCCTACGAGTGCGGGTTCAACGCTTTCGACGATGCGCGCATGAAGTTCGACGTGCGCTTTTACCTGGTCGCGATCCTGTTCATTATTTTCGACCTGGAAGTGGCGTTTCTCTTTCCGTGGGCGGTGGTGCTTAAGGATGTGGGCGTCCAGGCTTTTTGGTCGATGATGGTCTTTCTTGGCGTGCTGACGATTGGCTTCATCTACGAGTGGCGCAAGGGAGCACTCGAATGGGATTGATCGTTCCGCCCGACTACCGCGAGCGGCTGGTCTACGAGACGGCTAAGGAAGGGCTTGGCGGTCCCGGCATTATCAAGCCGGATGATCCAACCTTTACGGCGATCTCGAACGAATTGGCCGACAAAGGCTTCCTCGTCACCACGACGGACGATTTGATCAACTGGGCGCGCACGGGCTCGCTCATGTGGATGACGTTCGGGCTCGCCTGCTGTGCGGTGGAGATGATGCAGGCAGCGATGCCGCGCTACGACCTGGAGCGGTTCGGATTTGCGCCGCGGGCCTCTCCGCGACAGTCGGATGTCATGATTGTCGCCGGTACGCTGACCAACAAGATGGCGCCGGCGCTCCGCAAGGTCTACGACCAGATGCCGGAGCCGCGTTACGTGATCTCCATGGGATCGTGCGCGAACGGCGGCGGGTACTATCACTATTCCTATGCGGTCGTGCGCGGGTGTGACCGGATCGTGCCGGTGGACGTGTATGTTCCCGGCTGCCCGCCGACGGCGGAAGCGCTGCTTTATGGCGTGCTGCTGTTGCAGCGGAAAATTCGCAGAACCGGCACAATCGAGCGTTGATATGTCAGAGATCCTGAAAGAGCTGGGCGAATACGTCGAAATGAAGCTCGGTGCTGCGATCCGTGGGTCGGCGGTGCATTTCGGGGAGCTGACGCTGACGGTCGAGCGGGAGCAGATCGCGCGCGTGCTGCGGTTCCTGCGCGATGATGGGCGTTGCCGGTATGAGATTTTGATCGACATTTGCGGAGTCGATTACCCTGAGCGCGTGGAGCGGTTCGACGTTGTCTATCACCTGCTGTCGCCTCGGCTGAACCAGCGCATTCGCGTCAAGTTGACGACCGACGACGTGACGCCGGTGGCGAGCGTGGTCGAAGTGTTTGCGGCGGCCAATTGGTTCGAGCGCGAAGCCTACGACATGTATGGCATTCTGTTCTCGGGCCACCCCGATCTGCGCCGGTTGCTGACCGACTATGGCTTCCAGGGTTTTCCGCTGCGCAAGGACTTCCCGCTTACCGGCTATGTCGAGGTGCGGTACGATGATGAGAAGAAGCGCGTCGTTTATGAACCGGTGAAGCTGACGCAGGAATTTCGCACGTTCGATTTCGAGAGCCCGTGGGAGGGCATGACGGGCAATGTGCTGCCCGGCGATGAAAAGGCGACGCGCTCGTAACGCCTTCTGAGCGAGGGCCCATGTGCATGACTGATGACGATCCCAGGCTCGCCATGATCCTTGGCAATTCCGCACTCGTCGTGGAAGAGCTGGGTCCGATCTCGGGGCTCGAGGGGTTCGGCTACGGGCGAGAATCGGTGGCTTGGGTCGACGGCTACATCGAACGGCAGCGCCAGCGGATGGATGACCCGGACGCGGTGTCGAGCCTCGTTTCGGTGCTGGGGTCTTATCTGGGTGAAGCGATTATCAAAGCTGCGGGCGGCGTGTGGGACGTTCACGCGCGCGATGAGATCGGCGTGCGGTTCGACAACGGCGATTGGTGCTTTCCGTTTTCCAAGGTGGCCAAGCAGTTCGCTTGCGGGACGGCGGACAGTGGGGAGTCGATCCTGTCTTTCTACAATGTCAGCATCGGTTACATTGCCGGTGGTGCGGCGCGTCACGCAGCGGTTGCCGCAGGTGATGAGGTGGAGGCACCGGAATGAAAGACACCTTAAAAGTGGGAGATACGGCACGGCTTGACTACAAGGTGCCCGCCAACAAGACGGTGCCGCATCTCTATCCGGAGGCGCACGACTTTCAGATGATGCCGACGGTCTTTGCGACCGGCTTCATGGTGGGGTTGATGGAGTGGGCGTGCATGAAGGTGCTGGAACCGCACATGGAGGTGGGGGAAGGCAGTCTCGGCGTTCACATCGATGTGTCTCACATTGCAGCGACCGTGCCGGGCCAGTTGGTGACGGTCGACGCCGAATGCACGGGCGTTCAGGGCCGGCGCGTTTCATTCAAGGTTGTCGCTCATGATGGGCTGGAGAAAATTGGCGAGGGGCGGCACGAGCGCATGATCATCCCTTGGGAGCGGTTCGTGGCGCGGGTCAATGAGAAGGCAAAGCGGGCACGGGTCGGGGAAATCGCCGTGGTCGGGAAGACGTGAGTTCTCGGCCGGCAACTGGGCCGATCGTGCGGTGGACAGAGGAGAGCGACATTGACCCAATACGACAAACGCAGCGGACGCTGCCTGTGCGGCAAGGTCACGTACTCATTCGTGCCCGCCGAGCTTGAGATTGACGCTTGCCATTGCCGGATGTGTCAGCGTTGGGGCGGGGGACCTGGGCTGTCGGTGAAGGCCGCTGGTGATGCCGACGTGACCGGGCGCGATTATGTGGCCATATACAAGTCCTCGGACTGGGGCGAGCGGCGGTTTTGCCGGGATTGTGGAACGCATCTGTTCTACAGCGCGCCCGCGTTCGGCTATTTCGGTGTGAGCGCTGGTACGATAGACGATCTGGACGGATTAGCGCTGACGTCTGAGATCTTCGTCGACTGCAAGCCTGACGCCTACGATTTTGCCAACCCAACCCGAAAGCTGACCGAGGCCGAGTTCATCGCCATGGTCTCCTCGACGGGCAATGAGTGATCCCCATGGCTGAAACTGAAATTCGCCAGTTCAATATCAACTTCGGGCCGCAGCATCCCGCCGCGCATGGCGTGTTGCGTCTGGTGTTGGAACTCGACGGAGAAGTGGTCGAGCGGGTGGACCCGCACGTGGGGCTTTTGCATCGCGGGACAGAAAAGCTCATCGAGGCGAAGACGTACACGCAAGCGATCGGGTATTTCGACCGATTGGACTACGTCGCGCCGATGAACCAGGAACACGCATTTTGCCTGGCGGCGGAGAAGTTGCTGGGTATCGAGGTTCCGCGCCGGGCGCAGCTGATCCGGGTGCTCTATTCGGAGATTGGGCGGCATTTGTCGCACATCCTCAACGTGACGACG
Organism: Hyphomicrobium sp.; assembly: GCA_022841965.1. Classification (GTDB taxonomy): domain Bacteria; phylum Pseudomonadota; class Alphaproteobacteria; order Rhizobiales; family Hyphomicrobiaceae; genus JAGVSR01. Next base: position 46,274 of record JALHQM010000002.1, read on the forward strand.
CAGGCGATGGACGTGGGCGCGTTGACGCCGCCGCTGTGGGGCTTTGAAGAGCGCGAAAAACTGATGGTGTTCTATGAGCGCGCGTCGGGCTCGCGGATGCATGCGAAGTATTTTCGTATCGGGGGCGTGCATCAGGATCTGCCGCCGGAGTTGGTCAACGACATCTACGATTGGTGCGACCCGTTTCTGAAGGTGCTCGACGACATCGAAGGGCTGTTGACCGACAACCGCATCTTCAAGCAGCGCAATGTCGATATCGGCATCGTGCCACTGCAAGAGGCGTTCGATTGGGGCTTCTCGGGCGTGATGGTGCGCGGCTCGGGGGCGGCCTGGGATCTGCGCAAGGCGCAACCCTATGAGTGCTATTCGGAGATGGACTTCGATATTCCGATCGGCAAGAACGGCGACTGCTACGACCGCTATCTCTGCCGCATGGCGGAGATGCGCGAGAGCGTGAAAATCATGAAGCAGTGCTGCGATAAGCTGCGTGCGCCGGACGGGCAGGGGCCTGTGATGACGGCCAACAAGAAGGTCGCGGCGCCGAAGCGGGGTGAGATGAAGCGCTCGATGGAAGCGCTGATCCACCACTTCAAGCTCTACACGGAAGGCTTCCACGTGCCGGCGGGCGAGGTCTATGCGTGCGTGGAAGCGCCCAAGGGCGAGTTCGGCGTTTATCTCGTGGCGGATGGATCCAACAAGCCGTACCGCTGCAAGATCCGTGCGCCGGGCTTCCCGCATTTGGCGGCGATGGATCATATCAATCGCGGTCATATGCTGGCGGATGTTTCGGCGATCCTCGGTTCGCTCGATATCGTGTTCGGCGAGATTGACCGGTAGCGCGGTTCGCCTGCGGGTGGGCGGAAGTGCCCTTTCAGCTCTTGCGACCCGGAAAGTTCAAAACGTTACCAGCGCCCTCGCCCTCTTCCTCGTAGACTTCGAGGAAGGCGATCAGACTGTCGAGGTGGACGAGGTAGTCGGTTCGATCGAACTGACCGTCGCTCAGGATGTGACTTGAGAAGTCGGCGTCGTCGATGGCGTCTTCCAACAGCCCAACAGCGTTATCGAATGGGGTCGTGTTCCAGTACTGGACATCGTCGTGTGCAATGACGCGATCGCGGATGCCGCGGAGGCTAGCTGCAACGGCACGGATGCGGCGGAGATCGGCTGACATCGCGGTTTTCCTGTTTTGAAAAGAATTAATCACAATCTCGAACCGGGGAAAGGGCGATGGCGGAGCAACTGTTCGGTAACTCGGCCGTTGTAGGATGCGCATCGAAGGTGTGTCGTTTAGGTTCCCTCAAGCTGAAGCGGCTAACTCAATGTTCCAGAACGATATTCAGACAGAACTTCTGATCGCCCTCAGCATCCTGGTGTGGATGATTGGGCTGTTCTTGTTTGATACCATTCGGCGGCACCGGCAAGAGAAGCGGGAAGCCTGGAAAAAGGAATCCGAGCGGCGGTGGAATTGAGCCCGCTCGAGCCGGCCCTTCGCCCCTCCCACCGAGCAGCGCCTTAACCGCCGCCCCAGGTTGCACTGGTGGCGGCTTTCGTTTTTTGCCAGTACTCTGACGACGGCGGTTTGGCTCGCGCCAGCGGTCGTATGTACAGCGTAACCCTGTGTCCGGCGCCCGCCGGCGGGGACTGACGGGATGGGCGATCATGATCGATGAGCGGTTTCTTTTGGCGGTCGCCGCATTGGGCTGGGGCCTGTCGCTGTTGACTTACCGATTGTTCGCGCGACGGAACGGGTGGCCGATGGGGTCGCTGCAGGCCGATCTGCCGGCGGTTCCGGTGATTCTTGGGCTTGCGTCGTTCCTATCGGGGTTGCTGTTCGCCGCAGCGCTGGGGCCGGAGTATGGCGGGTGGATCATCTTGCTGTTTGGCGTGTTGCTGGCCATCTTCTGGACGGGGTTCTTGCGCGTGGGATCGCAGGTGTCGCTGTTTCTGGCTCCTGTTGCCATGGCGTTGCTGCTGATCGCGTGGTTCAGTGATTTCGATAAAGTGTTGCACTGGACCTGACGGATCAACGATTGCGGCCGTGATGGTGCTTTAAACCGCAGTCACATGCTCGGAATTCGGGATTGGAACGTGGCCTCTCGCGACATCGAAGCGCGGGAACCCGACGTTTGTCCAAGGCTTCGGCGCTTGCTTTGATTGCGTGCAGGCCGTAGTTGAAACCCTAGGGCTATCGATGGGTTCGGGGCGGGGTAGACCCCCCTTGCCGGTGCGCCCGGGCGATTGTTTTTGCATTGCATTGCGCCGAGAACCGGACCCCGTCTTTCGTGGGCCTCCCCTGGGGAGGTTGAGGCCGCTTCTGGGAGCCGTGCATGGCCGTTCGCCGCCTACATCCAGATCAACCCGCTCACTTTGCTTTCACGCCTGAGAATATGGCGTGGGCGACCGCGACAATTGCCAAGTATCCGCCGGGCAAACAGGCGTCGGCCGTGATCCCCGTGTTGTGGCGGGCGCAAGAGCAGATCGGTGGGTGGATCACGGAGCCGGCCATGCGCGTGGTGGCCGATCTGCTCGGGATGGCGCACATTCGTGTGCTCGAAATCGCGACATTCTACACGATGTTTCAATTGGCGCCGATCGGGACCAAGGCGCATGTGCAGGTTTGCGGGACGACGCCGTGCATGCTGCGCGGGTCGAAAGATCTGATCAAGGTCTGTAAGACGCGGATCGCGGACGAGGCCTTTCACGTTTCAGATGACGGCGCATTCTCGTGGGAAGAGGTCGAGTGTCTGGGCAGTTGCGCCAATGCTCCGATGGTCCAAATTGGTAAAGATACTTACGAGGACCTGACGGCTGAGAGCTTCGGCGCGCTGTTGGATGGTTTTGCGGCGGGTACGCCGCCCAAGCCCGGGTCGCAAGTCGGACGGACGGCCTCGTGTCCCGAAGGCGGGCCGACGACGCTTTCGGACGCTGCGCTTTATGACGGGTCGCGGATCGGCCAGTGGCAGAAGCGTTTTGCTGGCGGCGGTGGCGCAGCGCCGGCAACGCCCGCAGGTCCTTCGACGCCTGTGGCGGCGGCAACGCCGGCTGCTCCGGCAGCAGAGGCGAAACCATTCGTGCATCCGGCCGCTCTCGCGGCGATGGCCAATGCTGGGATCGTGAAGGAACTGGAAGCGCGGTCGAGTGGGGGACGGCCGCTTGCGGCTAGCGAACTGGCCAATCTGGCGCAGTTGGCCCGGGTCAAAGGTCCGGCCGCGTATGGTGCCATGCCGGAAGATGTTGTGACTATTCAGCCGGTGGAGCCGGTGCTGCTGAAGGGGCCGCGGGACGGGGTGCGCGATGATCTGAAATTGATCTGGGGCGTCGCCGAAAAGCTGGAAGAGCGCATGAATGCGTTGGGCATCTGGCATTTCGACCAAGTCGCCAACTGGTCGCCCAATGAGGCCGCTTGGTTTGAAAGCCAAATGCCGGGTTTCAAGGGCCGCATTGAGCGCGACAAGTGGATTGAGCAGTGCCAAAAACTGGCGACGGGCTGGCGTCCTGATAGCGATGCCGGCGAACGGCCGAAGGGATAGCGGATGGGCCAGATGGCACTTCTTTTCGGCTTGAAGATCGTCAGCCTCTTGGCGGCTACGGCTCAGACGGTGGGGTTCGTGGGTCTCTTTGCGTTCGAGGCGCTGGATCCGTACAAGTGGCAGCTGTTGATCGGAGGGACGGTGGCCATTTTGATCTCGGAGGGCTTGTCGTATTTGCTGGTCAAGCGGATGGCGGCGACCAAACAGGGAGTGAGCGATGCTCGCTGACGCAGACCGCATTTTCACGAACCTCTACGGGTTCCACGATTCCGGTCTCAAGGCTGCGATGAAGCGTGGGCAGTGGGATGGGACGAAACTGCTGATCGACCAGGGGCACGACTGGATCATCAACGAAGTGAAGCAGTCCGGCTTGCGCGGGCGCGGGGGTGCGGGTTTCCCGACGGGTCTCAAGTGGTCGTTTATGCCCAAGGCCGATCCGCGGCCGAGCTATCTCGTCATCAACGCGGATGAGAGCGAACCGGGCTCGTGCAAGGACCGCGAGATCTTGCGCCACGATCCGCAGTTGCTGATCGAGGGCGCGCTGATTGCCTCGTTCGCGATGCGGGCGCACACCTGCTACATTTACTTGCGCGGAGAATACATCCGCGAGCGCGAGGCGTTGCAGCGGGCTGTGGATGAAGCGTATGCGGCCCGGCTGATCGGGAAGAACAACATTCACGGTTGGGATTTCGATCTCTACCTGCATCACGGGGCCGGCGCCTATATTTGCGGAGAAGAGACCGCTCTTCTGGAGAGCCTGGAAGGCAAGAAGGGTCAGCCTCGTTTGAAGCCGCCGTTCCCAGCGAACGTCGGTCTCTATGGCGCGCCGACGACGGTCAACAACGTGGAGAGTATCGCGGTTGTGCCCGACATTCTGCGGCGTGGCGCGACGTGGTTTGAGTCGCTTGGCAAGCCGAACAACTCCGGGACCAAGCTTTTTCAGATTTCGGGGCATGTGAATAAGCCCTGCGTGGTGGAAGAGGAGATGGGCATTCCGCTTCAGCAGCTCATCGAAGAACATGCGGGCGGTGTGCGCGGCGGGTGGAACAACCTGATGGCCGTCATTCCGGGCGGGTCGTCGGTTCCGCTCGTGCCAGCGGAACTGTGTCAAGACCTGACGATGGATTTCGACGCGCTCTTGAAGGTCAAGTCGGGCCTGGGGACGGCGGCGCTGATCGTGATGGACAAGTCGACCGACATCGTGCGGGCGATTGCGCGGATCTCATATTTCTACAAGCACGAGAGCTGCGGGCAGTGCACGCCGTGCCGCGAGGGCACGGGCTGGATGTGGCGGGTGCTCGAACGAATGGCGGAAGGCCGGGCCGAAAAACGCGAAATCGATCTCTTGTTCGACGTGACGAAGCAGGTGGAAGGGCACACGATCTGTGCGCTGGGCGATGCGGCGGCCTGGCCGGTGCAGGGGCTGATCCGGCACTTCCGCGGCGAGATCGAGAAGCGCATCGACACGTATCACGGCGGCCACAAGGAAGCGGCCGAGTAGAACTTTTCAGACGAGACAACGCATGGCACGCAAGCTCATCGTCGACGGGGTTGATATCGAGGTGGAAGACGGCACCACGCTGATGCATGCGTGCGAGGCCGCTGGCGCCGAGATCCCGCGCTTTTGCTATCATGAGCGGCTGTCGATCGCTGGCAACTGCCGTATGTGCCTGGTCGAAGTCGAGGGCAGCCCGAAGCCGATTGCCTCGTGCGCCATGTTGGTGAACGATCTGCCGCCGAACCGCGACGGTTCGCCAAAGAAGGTGTTCACCACGAGCAAGGTCGCGCAGAAGGCGCGGGAAGGCGTGATGGAGTTTCTGCTCCTCAATCACCCGCTCGACTGTCCGATCTGCGACCAGGGCGGGGAGTGCGATCTTCAAGACCAGGCGATGGCGTTCGGCGTCGGCGGGTCGCGCTATGAGGAGAACAAGCGCGCGGTCGAGGACAAGTATATCGGTCCGCTGATCAAGACGGTGATGACGCGGTGCATTCATTGCACGCGGTGTGTCCGCTACATGACGGAGATCGCGGGTGTGGAGGAGTTGGGCCTCATCGGGCGGGGCGAGGATGCAGAAATCACGACGTATCTCGAAAAGGGCATTCTGACCGAGATGAGTGCGAACGCGGTGGACCTGTGTCCGGTGGGTGCGTTGACGCACCGGCCGTGGGCGCACAATGCGCGGCCGTGGGAATTGACGAAGACCGAGAGCGTCGATGTGATGGATGCGGTGGGGTCGGCGATCCGTGTCGACACGCGCGGGCGCGAGGTGATCCGCATTTTGCCGCGCAACAACGACGCGGTGAATGAAGAGTGGATCTCGGACAAGACGCGGCATGTGGTTGATGGGCTCAAAACGCAACGTCTCGACCGGCCGTATGTGCGCCGCAACGGGCGGTTGGTGCCGGCGACGTGGGCCGAGGCGCTGGATGCGGTGGCGCAGCGGTTGAAATCGACGATTGCCGGGCGGATCGGCGCGATAGTGGGCGATCTGGCGGGCGCGGAAGAGATGTTCGCGCTGAAGGAGTTGATGACTGGGCTCGGGGTCACGAACCTCGATTGCCGGCAGGCGGGCGAAGCGCTCGATCCTGCTCTGGGACGGGCGGGGTATTTGTTCAATTCCACGATCGAGGGAATCGAAGTGGCCGATGCGATTATGATCATCGGCGCCAATCCGCGTCTGGAAGCGCCGGTTCTGAATGCGCGGATTCGTAAACGCTCGCGGCAGGGCGGGCTGCTCGTTGGAGTTATCGGCGAGGCGGTCGATCTCGGCTACACATATACGCATCTCGGTGTTGCTCCGTCCGCATTGAAGCAATTTGTAGATCATGCTGCTGCCGCTAAAGAGCGGCCCATGTTGATCATCGGTGCAGGCGCGATGGCGCGTCCGGATGGCGGAGCGATCCTTGCGCTGGCGGCTCAGGCGGCACTGTCACTCGGCTGCGTGAAAGACGGCTGGAATGGGTTCAACATTCTCCATGCGGCGGCTGCGCGGGTAGCTGGGCTCGACCTTGGCTTTGTGCCGGGTGCGAAGGGGCTAACGACGGCGCAGATGGCGGCGGGCGGTGTTGATGTGCTGTTCAACCTGGGGGCGGACGAGATCGATGTCGCGCCGGGGCCTTTCGTGATCTACCTGGGCAGCCATGGTGATCGCGGTGCGCATCGCGCCGATGTGATCCTGCCGGGGGCGGCTTACACGGAGAAGAGCTCGACGTATGTGAATACGGAGGGTCGGGCGCAGCAGACGGTACGGGCGGCGTTCCCACCGGGGGAAGCGCGCGAGGATTGGACCATTCTTAGGGCGTTGTCGGCAGAGATCGGGCGGCCGCTGCCGTTTGATACGCTGGAACAACTGCGCGCGAAGATGTATGCGGCTGTGCCCCAGTTGGCGGCTCTGAATGCAGTTGCGCCTGCGGATGCGTCGGCGATTGGTGAGTTAGCCAAACGGGCCGGGACCGTGCGGGACGACCCGCTCCGGTCGACGGTGACGGATTTCTATTTGACCAACCCGATCGCGCGGGCATCACAAGTGATGGCCGAGTTGAGCGCGCTGCGGCATGCATCGAACAAGATGCTGTCGGCGGCGGAATAAGAAGAGGCAGGGGAGAACATGGCCGAACAGTCGACCCTGTGGGACAGCCTAATCTGGCTCGCGATCAACGTCGGGCTGAGCCTGCTGTTGTTGACGGGGCTGCTCATCATTATCGCGTATCTGCTGCTGCTCGACCGTAAGGTGTGGGCGGCGGTTCAGATGCGCAAGGGGCCCAATGTGGTGGGGCCGTGGGGGCTGCTGCAGTCGTTCGCCGACCTGATCAAGTTCGCTGTCAAAGAGCCCGTGATCCCGGCGGGGGCGAATAAGGGCGTGTTTTTGTTGGCGCCGCTGGCCACCGCCGTTTGTGCGCTGGCGGCGTGGGCCGTGATCCCGGTCAGCGAGAACAGCTGGGGTAAATGGGTTATTTCCGATTTGAACGTCGGGATCCTCTACATTCTCGCGATCTCGTCGCTGGGCGTTTACGGCGTCATCATGGGCGGGTGGGCGTCGAACTCGAAATATCCATTCATGGGGGCACTGCGTTCGGCGGCGCAAATGGTGTCGTACGAAGTTTCGATTGGTTTTGTGATCATTACGGTGCTCTTGCTCGTCGGCTCGCTCAACATGACCGAGATCGTGCGGGCGCAGGCCGATGGGATCGGGACTTCGGCGGGCTTGCCGGCGTCGTTCCTCGATTGGCACTGGCTGGTTCTGCTGCCGATGTTCGTCATCTTTTTCATTTCGGCGCTGGCGGAGACCAACCGGCCGCCGTTCGATCTGGTGGAAGCGGAATCGGAGCTCGTTGCGGGGTTCATGGTCGAATATTCATCGACACCGTACTTGCTGTTTATGCTCGGTGAGTACGTGGCGATCGTGACCATGTGCGCGCTGGGGACGATCCTGTTCCTCGGTGGCTGGCTGCCGCCGGTTGATATTTTTCCGCTCAATGCCGTGCCGGGAATTGTCTGGTTCATTGCGAAGGCGACGTTCCTGTTCTTCATGTTCGCCATGGTGAAGGCGTTCGTGCCACGCTACCGGTATGACCAACTGATGCGGCTGGGGTGGAAGGTGTTCCTGCCGCTGTCGCTCTTGGCGGTTGTGGTGGTGGCGGCTGTGGTGCAATTCGGGGGCGTGTCGTGATCAACACGCTCATTGGTTTGGGGGCCGGGTTTGGCGTGGGGCTGTTCGGCTTCGTTGCGATCCGCAAGCTGTCCGACAGGATCGCGGCGTCGCGGCCGGATGAAGCGGGGCAGCGGACGGTGTCGCTGCTGCGGTCGACGGCGATCCTCGATCTCATTCTGTTTACGGCTGGCGGGGCGCTCGTCGGTCACTTCTTCTTTCCGAGCGGTTGAGCCATGAACATCGCGCAGGGCGTGAAATCACTGTTCCTCATTGAATTCGTGAAGGCCTTCGGCCTCTCGATGCGGTACTTCTTTGCTCCGAAAAAGACGCTCAACTACCCCTTCGAGAAGGGACCTTTGTCGCCCCGGTTTCGCGGTGAGCATGTGTTGCGGCGCTATCCTAACGGGGAAGAGCGCTGTATCGCGTGCAAGCTGTGCGAGGCGATCTGTCCGGCGCAAGCCATCACCATTGAAGCGGGGCCGCGGCGCAATGACGGCACGCGGCGCACGACGCGGTACGATATCGACATGACGAAGTGCATCTATTGCGGGCTGTGCCAGGAGGCGTGTCCGGTGGATGCGATCGTGGAAGGGCCGAATTTCGAGTTTGCGACGGAGACGCGCGAGGAGCTTTTTTACGACAAGGATAAGTTGCTTGCGAACGGTGACCGTTGGGAGCGCGAGATTGCGCGAAACATGGCTGCGGACGCAAAGTACAGGTGAGGTTGGTCGGGATCGGGTGGACGCCGTGCAAGCGGCTGCCGCTGACCCCGACCCTCTCCCCGCGCGCGGGGAGAGGGGGTTCAAACGGATGACCGGGATATGCTGACGGCAGGGTTCTTTTATCTGTTTGCGGTGCTGGCGATTGCGTCGGCGACGATGGTGATCGTTGCGCGCAACCCTGTGCATGCGGTTTTGTACCTCATCCTGACTTTCTTCAATGCTGCGGGTCTTTTCATCCTGCTGGGTGCTGAGTTTCTGGCGATGCTGCTGGTGATCGTCTACGTCGGCGCGGTCGCGGTGTTGTTCCTGTTCGTCGTGATGATGCTGGATGTGGACTTTGCGGAGTTGCGTGCGGGCTTCATAAACAATGCGCCGATCGGGTTGCTGGTGGCCGGCATTGTGCTGGTCGAACTCATTGCGCTGTTCGTGTGGGGGGCTGCCGGCGGGTTGCCGACGGCGATCCCCACCGCCGCTGCCGGGACGGAAACGCTCTCCAACACGGAGCAGATCGGCCGCGTGCTCTATACGAAGTATGTGTACTTCTTCCAGGCGGCAGGGCTGGTGCTGCTGGTGGCGATGATCGGGGCGATCGTTTTGACCTTGCGGCATCGCGAGGGTGTGAAGCGGCAGTCGATCGCGGCACAAAATGCGCGCACGCCAGCGACGGGGCTGGAGATGGTCAAGGTGGCATCGGGCGGCGCTGTCGTGCCGTCGAGCGAGGCCAAGCCATGACGGGGTTTCTGCTCAAAGGGCTGGGTTTTTTTCTGGTGGCGGCGGCGGTGAGTGCGCTGATCACATGGTTCGCGCCGGGCAAGCTTTTGCCGGTCGTGAAGATCTTCGTCTGGCTATTGCCACTCGTGTTCTTAGGGATCGAGTTCTGGGCGAGTCAAGCTGCGAATGACTTTAGCTGGAATGCGATCTGGCGCGGGACGGTCTCGGCTGGCGCGCAGTCGGTTCTGTTCTGGCCCGGCGCGTTGGCGGGGCACTATGGCGTGCGGGCGTTGCGCGGTGAATACGGCCGCCCGCGGGGGATGACCTGATGACGATCGGACTTGCGCACTACCTTACGGTTGCGGCGTGCCTGTTCACGCTCGGTATTCTCGGCATCTTCCTCAATCGGAAGAACGTGATTGTTATTCTCATGTCGGTCGAACTCATGTTGCTGGCGGTGAATGTCAATCTGGTCGCGTTCTCGGCCTATCTCGGCGACATCACAGGGCAGATTTTTGCGCTGTTCATTCTGACGGTGGCGGCGGCGGAGGCGGCCATCGGGCTTGCCATCATCGTCGTCTACTATCGCAACCGCGGGTCGATCGCGGTTGAAGATATCAACATGATGAAGGGCTGAGGCGGCGATGATTTACTCCGCAATCGTCTTCCTGCCGCTTCTGGGCGCGCTGATTGCCGGTCTCTTTGGCCGGTTCATCGGTGAGAGGCCCTCGGAAGTGATCACGACCGCGCTGATGATGATTTCGGCGGCGCTGGCATGGTTCGTTTTCATCGAAACGGGGTTTGCTGCCGATGCGGCGAAGACGGCGGTGAAGGTGCCAGTGATGCGCTGGATCACGTCGGGAGATCTCGAGGCGGCATGGGTGTTGCGCATCGATACGCTGACGGCGGTGATGCTGATTGTCGTGACGACCGTTTCGTCGCTCGTGCATCTTTATTCGATCGGCTACATGCACGAAGACGACAGCCGGCCGCGGTTCTTCTCGTATTTGTCGCTGTTCACGTTCGCTATGCTCATGCTGGTGACGAGCGACAACCTCTTGCAGATGTTTTTCGGTTGGGAAGGCGTGGGGCTCGCTAGCTATTTGCTGATCGGATTCTGGTATCACAAGCCGGAGGCGAACGCGGCGGCGATCAAGGCGTTCGTGGTCAACCGGGTCGGCGACTTCGGGTTCGCGCTCGGCATCTTCGGAGTGTTCTTCATTTTCAATACGATCAGCCTGGATGAGATCTTCCGTCAGGCCCCTTCGATGACGGGCAAGACGATGAACTTCCTGGGTTATGACGTCGATATTTTGACGACGCTGTGCCTTCTTCTGTTCATGGGGGCGATGGGTAAGTCGGCGCAGTTCCTGCTGCACACGTGGTTGCCGGACGCGATGGAAGGTCCGACGCCGGTGTCGGCACTCATTCATGCAGCGACGATGGTGACGGCCGGCGTGTTCATGGTGGCGCGGTTGTCGCCGTTGTTCGAGCAGGCGCCGGCAGCTTTGGAGGTCGTGGTGTTTGTGGGGGCGATCACGGCGTTTTTTGCCGCGACCGTGGGCCTCGTGCAGAACGACATCAAGCGGGTGATCGCGTATTCGACGTGCTCGCAGCTGGGCTATATGTTTGTGGCCTGCGGCGTGGGGGCCTATACGGTGGGTATCTTCCATCTCTTCACGCACGCCTTCTTTAAGGCGCTGCTGTTTCTGGGTGCCGGCTCGGTGATCCATGCGATGCATCACGAGCAGGACATGCGCAACATGGGCGGGCTGAAGGGCAAGATTCCGATCACGTGGGCGATGATGCTGATTGGTACATTGGCGCTAACCGGTGTCGGCATTCCGCATATCGGGGGGTTTGCGGGCTTCCATTCGAAGGATGCCATCGTGGAGGCGGCCTATGCGGCGCAGACGCCCGGCAACTACGCTTTCTGGCTTTTGGTGATCGCGGCGTTCATGACGTCGTTCTATTCGTGGCGGCTGATGTTCTTGACCTTCTATGGCAAGACGCGGGCGGAGCCGGACACCTATAAGCACGCGCACGAGAGCCCCCCGGTGATGCTGATCCCCCTGTTCGTTCTGGCGGCGGGCGCAATCCTGGCTGGCATCGTGTTTGCCAAACCGTTCATCGGGTACGGGCTGGCCGAGTTCTGGGGCACCTCGGTGACGCCAGATAAGGACATCATGCACCACATGCATGAGGTGCCGGAGTGGGTGTTCTGGTCACCGTTCGCGGCGATGGTGTCGGGGTTCGGCTTGGCCTACCTTTATTATATCGCGAGACCGGAGCTGCCCGAGAAGACGGCAACAGCGTTCAGGCCGCTGTATTTGTTCTTCCTCAACAAGTGGTACTTCGACGAACTCTATGACGCGATCTTCGTGCGGCCGGCGAAGGCACTGGGGCGGCTGTTCTGGAAGGGTGGTGATGGGACCATCATTGACGGCACCATTGACGGGACCGCGGCCAGCGTGGGTTGGGCAACGGGCAAGATCGTCCGGTTGCAGACCGGGTATGTCTATCACTACGCCTTTGCGATGCTGATCGGTGTCGCGCTGTTCGTTACGTGGTTTGCGTGGCCTTCGGGATTCGGGTCGACGGGACTTGGTCCGGCGGGGGTTCGCTAAATGATCATTACAACCCAACCGATCCTGTCGATCATTACATTCCTGCCGTTGGTGGGAGCGATCTTCATCGCGACGTTGCCCAAGGCTGCTGCGAATAATGCGCGGTGGGTCGCCTTGTGGACGACGATCGTCACGTTCTTCGTGTCGCTGCTGATCTGGGTGAATTTCGACACGTCGACGCCGGCGTTTCAGTTTGTCGAAGAGTATGCGTGGCTTGGGCCGATCAAGTACAAGATGGGTGTGGACGGCATTTCGATGCTGTTCGTCATTCTCACGACGTTTCTGATGCCACTGTGCGTTCTCGCCAGTTGGCAGTCGATCGAAGAGCGCGTGAAGGAGTACATGATCGCGTTTCTGGTGCTGGAAACGCTGATGATCGGCGTGTTCTGCGCGCTCGATCTGGTGCTGTTCTACCTGTTCTTCGAAGGCGGCCTTATTCCGATGTTCCTTATCATCGGCGTGTGGGGCGGGCCGCGGCGTGTTTATGCAAGCTTTAAGTTCTTCCTCTACACGCTGCTCGGTTCGCTTCTGATGCTGATCGCGATCCTGGCGATCTATGGCTACGCGGGAACGACGGACATTCCAGCCTTGCTGACGACCACCCGTTTGCCGCCGGATATGCAATTCTGGCTTTGGCTTGCCTTCTTTGCGTCGTTCGCGGTGAAGATGCCAATGTGGCCGGTGCATACATGGCTGCCGGATGCGCATGTGGAGGCGCCGACGGCGGGTTCGGTCATTCTGGCGGCGATCCTGTTGAAGATGGGCGGGTACGGGTTCTTGAGGTTCTCGGTTCCGATGTTCCCACTTGCGACGGAACAGTTGGCGCCGCTGGTGTTCGCGCTGTCAGTGATTGCGATTATCTACACGTCGCTCGTGGCGTTCGTGCAGGAGGATATGAAAAAGCTCATCGCCTATTCGTCGGTGGCGCACATGGGCTTTGTGACCATGGGCATCTTCACCGTGACGACGCAGGGCGTGGATGGGGCGATCTTCCAGATGCTGTCGCACGGCATCGTTTCGGCAGCGCTGTTCCTGTGCGTGGGTGTCGTTTACGACCGGATGCACACGCGGGAGATCGCGGCCTATGGCGGGCTTGCGGATCGGATGCCGATTTATGCGGCCTGTTTCATGGTGTTCACGATGGCCAACGTGGGCCTGCCCGGGACGAGCGGGTTCGTGGGTGAATTTCTGACGCTACTCGGTGCATTCAAGGTGAATACGTGGGTGGCGTTTTCGGCGACATTCGGCGTGATCTTGTCGGCGTGCTATGCGCTTTATCTCTATCGCGCGGTCATGTTCGGTTCGCTCGACAAGCCGGCTTTGAAGCTGCTGCCTGATTTGTCGACCCGTGAAATCGCGGTTCTAGCGCCACTCGTACTTCTCACCGTCGTGCTTGGCTTCTACCCGGCGCCGATCCTCGATGTGACAGCGGTTTCGGTGAAGAACCTTGTCGCGCAGTACGAGGCCGCGATTGCTGGGGCCTCGCAGGCCGCGACGTTGCCATGATCCGGAGCTCTTGATGGAAACGCTCGCCTCCTACTCCCCCGCTCTGCCGGAGATTGCGCTCGCGATTGGCGCCATGGCGCTGCTCATGCTGGGCGTGTTTCGCGAAGATACCGCACGCAACGGCGTCTCGGTCGGGTGGCTTTCGGTTGTCCTGATGGCGGTGGTGGCCCTGCTTGTGGGATGGGGCGGAGCGGAGCGGGTCGAACTCTTCGACGGCGCTTATGTCTCTGACGCGTTTTCGCGGTTTGCCAAGATCCTGATCCTCGCAGCGGCGGCGGCGTCTTTGATCTTGGGGTTCGGGTATTTCGAGCGCGCCAAGATCATGAAGTTTGAGATCCCGGTGGTCGTCCTGCTGTCGACCATCGGCATGTTCATGATGGTGTCGGCGAATGACCTGATCTCGCTCTATTTGGGCCTCGAACTTATGAGCCTAGCGCTGTATGTCTTGGCTGCTGTGCGCCGGGATTCCCTCAGGTCGTCGGAGTCGGGGCTCAAGTATTTCGTTTTGGGCGCGTTGTCGTCTGGCATGCTGCTGTACGGCGCGTCGCTGATTTATGGTTTCACGGGGACGACGTCGTTTACGGCGCTTGCGGAGGCGCTGAAAGATGGGTCGGGCGCGCAGAACGTGGGCCTCGTTGTCGGCCTCGTGTTCTTGCTCGTGGGGCTGGCGTTTAAGATTTCCGCGGTGCCGTTTCATATGTGGACGCCGGATGTCTATGAAGGCGCACCCACACCGGTAACGGCCTTTTTTGCGGGTGCGCCGAAGGTGGCAGCTGTGGCGCTGCTCTTGCGGGTGCTGCACGACGCTTTTCCGGGGATGCTGTTTCAGTGGCAGCAGATCATCGTGTTCTTGTCGGTGGCGTCGATGCTGCTGGGATCGTTTGCGGCCATCGGGCAGACAAGCATTAAGCGGCTGCTGGCGTTCTCGTCGATCGCCAACGTTGGGTTTATTCTGATCGGGTTGGCGGCGGGGACGGAGTACGGCGTCTCATCCGTGCTTATTTACTTAGCGATCTACGTCGTGATGACGCTCGGCAGTTTCGCTGTGGTGCTGGCGATGCGGCGCAAGGACGAGATGGACGAGACCATCCAATCGCTTGCCGGGCTCTCGCAGACGAACTTGCCGATGGCGGTGGCTTTTGCGGCGCTGCTGTTCTCGATGGCTGGCATTCCGCCTTTGGCTGGATTTTTCGCCAAGTTCTACGTGTTCGACGCAGCCATCAAAGCTGGGTTGACGCCACTCGTGATTGTCGGCGCCCTGGCCAGCGTTGTGGGGGCGTTTTACTATCTGCGGGTCGTCAAGATTATGTTCTTTGATGAGCCGGCGGATAAGTTTTCGCCGGCGGAACCGGGCGTGCGCTGGGTGATGGGACTCTCAGCGGCTCTGGTCATCTTCTACGTTGTTTATCCATTGCCGTTGCTCGACGCTGCCAACGCGGCGGCGCGCGCTCTCGTGCCGTAAAGGATGGCTGTCGCGCTCTCCTGGCTGCCGCTCGAACAGCGGACTGTGCATCTGGCGGAAGCCGGATCGACGAACAGCGAGGCGATGCAACGGGTTGGTGATGGCGTGCCCAGCGGCACGTGGGTGATCGCTGACCGGCAGACGGCGGGCCGGGGACGTTCGGGCCGGGTGTGGGAGTCGCCGGCCGGGAACTTTTACGCCAGTCTTGTTTTGAGGGATGTCTTCCCGCTGGAGAAGGCCGCGCAGTTGGCGTTGGTCAGCGGGGTTGCGCTACATGCAGCGGTGACAGCTGCGGCGGGCGGGGTCTTGGGCGCAGGGTTGGAGCTCAAATGGCCGAACGATATTTTGCTGGGGCGGTCCAAGGTTGGGGGCATTCTGGTCGAGAGTAGCGTGGGGCGCCGGGATCAGGGGGCGCTGGCGGTGATCGGCGCCGGGCTCAATCTGGCGCATCACCCGGAGTTGGCGGAGAAGCCCGCAACTGATCTGTCTGCGCACGGTGCGGCGATTGCTCCGTTGAATTTCCTTCCCCTTTTGGACCGGAGCATGCAGGAATGGATTTCGAATTGGGCGTCGGGTCGGGGATTTGCCGCTGTGCGTGACGCATGGCTTGCGCGGTCTTTGCCCTTAGGCGCTGGTCTTACGGTCCATTCCGGTCAAGGGGCCGTGAAGGGGGTGTTCGCGGGGCTCGATCCCGATGGCGCACTTCTTCTCACGGTACCGTCCGGAGCCTTGCAGACGGTGACGTTCGGCGACGTGGCGCTCTCAGTGTGAGCGTCCGCGGCGCTTCGTGCGTTTTCAGTGTGCCGGGTTTTTTCAACGGCGAAGGTTGACGGCACGGATGGCAAACAACGGTAAAGGCGAGGGCAAGGCCCCCGAACTCGTGTTCGCGGCTCTGGGGGGGCTCGGCGAGGTGGGCATGAATGTCTACCTCTATGGCATCGGTCCACCCGACAACCGCGAGTGGTTGATTGTCGATCTGGGGATCACATTCCCCGAAGGCGAGGATGATCCGGGGGTGGATGTGATCCTGCCGGACGTGCGGTTTTTGGAAACGCAAAAGTCGCAGATCGCCGGTCTCGTGATCACGCATGCGCACGAAGATCATATCGGCGCGGTGCTGGAATTGTGGCCGCGGCTGCAGTGCCCGGTTTATGTGACGCCGTTCACGGCGGGCATGCTGAAATCGAAGATGGCCGACTATGGCCGCGGGCGCGACATGCCGATGAAAGTCGTGCCGCTCGATAGCCGCTTTAAGGCGGGGTCTTTTGATATTGAGCTTGTGAGTGTTGCTCATTCGGTCCCGGAGACGAGCGGACTTATCGTTCGCACGCCACTTGGCACGGTCTATCATACGGCAGACTGGAAGATCGACGCGACGCCCTACATCGGGAAACCGGCTGAACCTGCGCGGCTGCAGGCGATCGGGGACGAGGGTGTGCTGGCACTGGTGTGCGATTCTACGAATGCCATGCGCGAGGGCGAAAGTCCGAGCGAAACAGACGTCGCGACCAGCATTGCGGAGATCGTGGCGAAGGCGCCGTTCCGGGTGGTGGTGACGACCTTCTCGTCCAATGTGGCGCGGATCAAGGCGTGTTACGAGGCGGCGCGTGGGTCGGGACGCAAGTTGGTTGTGGCGGGCCGTGCGCTGCACCGGGTCATTCAGGTTGCGATTGAAACGGGCTATTTGCCGAAGGATTTCACGTGGTCGGATCAGCAGCAGTTCAAATACATGAAACGCGAAGAGGTCGTGCTGTTGTGTACGGGAAGCCAGGGCGAGCCCAGGGCTGCGATGGCGAAAATTGCCGAGCATCAGCATCCTGAAGTTTCGCTCGATAAGGGCGATTTGGTGCTGTTCTCTTCGCGCGCTATTCCCGGCAACGAGAAGGGCATCGGGCATATTCAGAATGCGCTTGTGCGCATGGGGTGCCACATCCTGACCGATAGTGATGCGCTCATTCATGTGACAGGGCATCCGCGGCGGGGTGAACTGAAGCAGATGTATGGATGGATCCGGCCGCAGATCGTCGTGCCGATGCATGGCGAGGCGCGGCATCTGATGGCGAACGCGGAGTTGGCGCGGTCGCTGGGTGTGGGCGAAGTGGTGCCGGCGTTCAATGGCGAAATGGTGCGGCTGGCGCCCGGCCCGGCGCGCAAGATCGACGATGTGCCGGTGGGGCGGTTGTTCCGCGACGGAAATCTGTTGGTGCCGGAGGGCGAGGGGCCGGTGCGCGAGCGGCGCAAGCTGGCGTCCGTTGGAATCGTGGTGGCGAGTGTGGTGCTGTCGCGCAAAGGTGAATTGGTTTCCGATCCGATTGTGGAACTCGATGGAGTGCCAATCGAGGATGCGGAGGGCGAGAGCATGCTCGATATCGCCTACGATGCGTTGGAGGGGACGCTGAAATCGATCCCGCCGGCGCGGCGGCGCGATCCCGATCTCGTCGAGGAGGCTCTGCGCAAGTCGTTGCGGGCTGTCATCAACCAGGCCTGGGGCAAGAAGCCGATTTGTAAAGTCATGGTGTCGGTGGTCGATACGCGCTGAGGGGATGAGGGCCGGGGGTGGAAACTCCGGGTCGCGCACGCTAGATAGCGGGATGAATTCCTTTTCGGAGAGGGCAGGGGCATGATCGGACGTCTCAATCATGTGGCGATCGCGGTGCGGGATCTCAACGCGGCCGTGGCGACTTACAGAAACGCGCTGGGGGCCAAGGTGACCGAGGCGACGCCGCAGCCGGAACATGGCGTGACGGTCGTGTTCGTGGAATTGCCCAATACCAAGATCGAGTTTCTGGAGCCGCTGGGGGAGAATTCGCCGATTGCGAAATTCCTCGAACGGAACCCGGACGGCGGCATTCATCACGTCTGTTATGAGGTGGACGATATTCTGGCGGCGCGGGACCAGTTGAAAGCGCAGGGTGCACGGGTTCTAGGCGACGGAAACCCGAAGATCGGGGCGCACGGGAAGCCGGTGCTGTTCCTGCATCCGAAGGATTTTCTCGGCACGCTGACGGAACTGGAGCAGGTCTAGAACATGACCATCGCGCTGGCTTTCGCTCTCTTTTTCATGATCTGGTGGCTGGTTCTGTTTTTGGTGCTGCCGTTCGGGGTCGTGACCCAGGACGAGACCGCGGATGTGGTTCCGGGGACACCCGGCAGCGCGCCTTCGCGGTTCAACCTGCGAAAAGTCTTCCTGATCAATACTGTTGTCGCTACCTTTGCTTTCGCGGTCGTTTGGACGGCGCTGGAGAACAATTGGCTGGGTACGGAACCGCCGGTTGAAGATGCTCCGGCCGTGCTGCGGACCGCGCCGCCGAGCCCGGGCTAAGGAGAGGAATCGCCTTTTGCGCCGGCAGCGCGTGTCCCCGGGGGGTGAGACGCGCGGTAGGATGGCTCTGTGATGAGAGAATGTGGGGCGTTGCGTATGCGTGGGGGCTTAGGGGGATTGGCGCGGATCGCTGCGGCGATGATCGTGCTCGCCACTGCCGGGCCGGCTTCGGCTGCAGAATTGCGGATTGAATTCAAGGAATTGGCGGCGATTGCGCAGCAGGCGCTGGGTGGTGCGACGCTGCGGCTGCACAATGCGCCGGCGAGCGGGCTGCTCGATTTTTCGCAAGGGTCATTTGTTTCGATTGGCGCGACGCAGGTGCCCGTCAGCGTGCCGGTGCGCACGTTTCCGATCGCTGGCGGGACCTACGCGTATTATGTCAACGACATCAATTCGACGGGGGTGGCCTTCGAGGCGGTGCCGGGCGCGGTGCGGTTGACACTGCGATTTGAGAGCGATGCGCCGGAACTGTTCGGGCGCTGCCGCTCGGGCATTTGTGCGCCGGTGAACGCGCTGCCACGGATCGAGTGGAGCGATGCTTCGGTGTCGATTGATCTGGCTCCTGTGGGGGTCGGGGATAGTCTGTCCTTGGCGGCGAAGGCGGTGAAGATCGGGGGCACATTTTCGCCGTCGTGTTCGCCGAGTGCGGCGCTGATTTCGGGCGGGATTTGCAAATCGGTTCTGTCCAAGGCACGGCAGGCGATCGCGAAGTTGCGCGGGGATCTTGACGGGATGCTGCGCGAGCAGATGAACAAGCCGGAAATCCAGGCCAAGATTGCGGGCGAGTTGAAGACGCGGCTGGTGCTGGGGCCGGCGGGGGAATTGAAGATCCGCTCGGTTGGCGTGAACGATGCCGCGGTGACGATTTCGTTCTGCTTGGCGTGTGGGGGATAACGCTACGCGGCGGCGCGGGTGGGTTCGGCTTCGGCGGCGTTTTGGAGCCAGCGGAGGATCCGTTCTATGTCCGGCGGCGGGGCTGAGCGGAGCACGCTTTGGCCATCGCGGGTGGTTGCGAATTTGAGGATCGCTGCGCACAGGACGCTCGGGTCGGCCGCGACGATGTCTTCGAGGTTTGCATAGCCGGCACCAACCAGAAGCTGAGCGTGGGTGCCGCGCAGGAACGGCACCGTGCAAACGAGGCGGGCTTGGGCTTGCCAATCGCGGACGCGCTGAGCGGTGATGAATTTGGTGCGGGCGGCTGCTGATACAGCTTCGGCGTCGGCTGCGAGGAGTTCGCGGACGGTTGGTATTCCAGCGTCAACTAGGCGTCCGGCGGTTTTTGGGCCGATGGAGGGTGCGCGCTCGATGTGGTCGTCGAGAGCGAGGTAGAAGCGCTTGGCGCCGTCGGTTGTGGCGGAGTCGTCGTCGCGTTCGACGGTGGCGCGATTGTTGGTGCGCGCACGGGATTGGCCGGAACCGGACCGGCGTTGCGACCAGGAGCGGGACGTGGCGGGTTCGCTCTGCCGCTCGTGAACGGCGTCGGGGTGGCGCTTGTTGATGCGGTTTCGCAGACGACGGGTCTGGTCTTGGCGCTGGCGCAGGCAGCGGCGTAGGTAGATGCGATCGGTGGTCGATTGCGTGGTGAGGACGTGGTGGCCCGGAAGAAACGTCTGGCCGCGCGAGGTGCTGCGTGTGGACGCGGACTGACTGGACCGAGAGCGAGCGGATGCACTGGCGGCTACAGCCGCACGCAATTCGACCAGTTCTGCTTCCTGACGGTCGAGGCGGGCGAGCAGAGTGGCCAGCGTTGGCTGGTCGGTCGAGGTGAGGGCGGGCTTGTTCTGCTCGATACTGACGCTCCGGGACGCTGCAACTTCGGCGTTGCGTGGTGGGGCGGTGGTCAGAAGGTCTTGGAGAGCTGGGCCGTGACTGGATTGGACACGCGATGCTGCGGGGGCCCCGCGCTCGATCTCGCGTGCGCTTCGCTCCGATGGGGTGGCTGAGAGGTCCGCTAGGAGACCGATCAGGTCTGAAAGGCTGGCGTGGGTGCGGCCGTCGCGGAGGGCGCGGGCCTCGGCGCGGGCGAGTAGGGTTTTCAGTTCGTCCGAAGCTGTGAGGGGCGCGATAGCGTGCCGGCGATCCATGTGTGTCAGCCAGCGGGTGGCGCTGGCGGTCATGGCGGCCGGATCGATGTTGAGTTGCCAGAAGATGGTCAGCGCTTCGGGGGTGCGGGCGAGGGCAGAGATGACGTGGGCGACGTCGACGCGGGCATGGCCGCTGGATTCGGCTTCGGCGAAGGCCTGATTGCAGAGGCCAAGTACAGTCTCCTCAACCTGCAGCGTCATGCTGACGGTTGGGCGGAGCTCGTGGCCACAGCAGGCGCAGGTGTGAGCCGGGTCGCGGCCGTCGCTGAACATTGGCAATTCCATGGATAAGTTCGGGGCGACGTTACGCCGAGTCTCCGTGGGCTGCTTTTCGTTCATCCACAGGCGTTTGACAGTTCGGGAGGGTTTTGTGGTCCGGTGTGGGCGAGAGGTGGCGGTGGGCTCAGCTGTTTGGGGCCCCTTGTTGCCGGGGGGCGGGAAGCCCGGTATGGACGGCGGGTGACGGGTCCTGCGAGTCGATCATGGGTGCCTGAGCCGTTCGCGCGCTTTCACGTGCGCTTGCCGATATGTCCGCAACTCCACCGAGTCTTTGTGATGCAACCTTCGCCGCCTCTTCTTTGCCCAACGGACGCCGCTGCCGCTTGCCTTCTGGTGACGGGGGCTGGGCATGAGTAAGCGCGCGCTCAGCGTTACGCGGGAGCAGAATTTTCCGGAGTGGTATCAGGAGGCGGTGCGCGACGGCGACATGGCCGAGCAGAGCCCCGTGCGCGGCTGCATGATCATCAAGCCGTGGGGCTGGGGCGTGTGGGAGCGCGTCCAGGCCGAACTTGACGGCCGCATCAAGGATACGGGACACGAGAACTGCTATTTCCCGCTGTTCATTCCGATGAGCTTCATCGCCAAGGAAGCGGAGCACGTGGAGGGCTTCGCCAAGGAGATGGCGGTTGTTACGCATCACCGCCTGAAGAACGAAGGCGGCAAGCTGGTTCTCGATCCGGACGCAAAACTGGAAGAGCCGCTGATCGTGCGGCCGACGTCTGAGACGATCATCGGGGATGCGTTTCAGCGCTGGGTGAAGAGCTATCGCGATCTGCCGCTGCTCATCAATCAGTGGGCGAACGTGGTGCGCTGGGAGATGCGCACGCGGTTGTTTCTGCGCACGACTGAGTTTCTCTGGCAGGAGGGGCACACGGCTCACGCGGACCGCGACGACGCGATGGCGGAGACGCGGAAGATGCTGGAGGTTTATCGCGAGTTTTCGGAAACCGTGCTCGCGATGCCGGTGATTGCGGGCGAAAAGCCAGCGAATGAGCGTTTTCCGGGAGCGGACAACACGTATTCAATCGAAGCGATGATGCAAGATGGCAAGGCGTTGCAAGCCGGCACGTCGCACTATCTGGGAACGCACTTTGCGGAAGCGCAGAACATTCAGTTCCAGAACCAAGAGGGCAAGCTGACCTTCTGCCATACGACGAGTTGGGGCGTGTCGACGCGGCTGATCGGCGGCGTGATCATGAGCCATGGCGATGACGATGGATTGCGGATGCCGCCAAAGATCGCACCGCGCCAGATCGTGATTGTGCCGATGCTGCGCGACAAGCCTGAGGACGCGGAGTTGAAAGCCTACTGCGCGGAACTGGAAGCGGAATTGAAGGCGAAGGGCATTCGCGTGCTCGTCGATCTGAAGCCGATCAAGTCGGCGGAGAAGCGCTGGAATTGGGTGCGGCGGGGTGCACCGGTGATTATCGAGATCGGCGGGCGCGATGCGGCGGGGGGGAATGTCACCTTCATGCGGCGCGACAAGCTGCGCGATGGCGACAAGGTGATTTCGCACACGGAGGCGCGGGCGGAATTCGTCGCAGGGGCCATGACGCTCTTGGAGTCTATTCAGGCGGCGCTCTTTGCGGACGCCAAGGCGCGGCTTGACGGAAACATCGCGACCAACATGACATCGTTCGCGGATCTGGAAGCCTACTACGGCGCGTCGGCTGGCGACGACGAGGCGGGGGAGTTCAAGGGTTGGGCCGGTGTCATGTGGGCGAAGCCGGAGGGGGCTGAGCTGGACAAGGTCGCGGACCGGCTGAAGGCGCTCAAACTCACGATCCGAAATGCGCCGTTGGAGCAGCCTTCCGTTGAGGGTCGTGTTTGCGTGTTTACGGGGGCGCCGGCGCGGGAATACGTGCTGATTGGGCGATCGTACTGAGCAGGGTGTGCGGTAGGGTTTGAATTCTGCGGCTTTTCAGTGCGTTCTGCGGCATTGGCGATGAAACGCAATCTGGCCCGATTGCGGGGTTAGCGGTACGCCGATGATGGCGGACAGGTCTTCGATCTGGCATTCGTGGGGACATGAGGGAGTTTGACGGGAATGGCAGAAGCGCCGGACACCAAGCCTTTCTCGCCATTCGAGTGGATGCTCGCTTCGCGTTATCTGCGGGCAAGGCGCAAGGAAGGGTTCATCTCGGTTATTGCCGGGTTTTCATTCCTGGGCATCATGCTGGGGGTGGCGACGCTCATCATTGTGATGGCGGTGATGAACGGGTTCCGGAAAGACCTGTTCTCCAAGATCCTCGGGCTCAACGGGCACATTATCGTCTACAAAATTGGCGAGCCGTTCGCGGACTACAAGGATAAAGCCGCCAAGATTGCCGCCGTTCCAGGTGTGACGCATGCACTGCCGATCGTCGAAGGTCAGGTGATGGTGTCGTCGAGTGCGCAGGCGCTGGGTGCGTTGGTGCGCGGGATGGCTGAGGCCGACATCAAGTCGCTGAAACTGGTGGCGGAGAATATTCGAGCCGGCTCACTTGATGGATTCGATGGGACGCAATCGATCGCCATTGGGCAACGGCTTGCCAATGCGCTGTATGTGAATGTCGGTGATACGCTGACGCTGGTGTCGCCGCGCGGGGCGTCGACGCCGTTCGGGACCGCGCCGCGCTCCAAGCCATACATGATCTCGGCGATTTTTGAATTGGGCATGTCGGAGTACGACAAGACCATGATCTTCATGCCGCTTGCTGAAAGCCAGCGGTATTTCAATAAGGCCGATGAGGCGGATGTTCTGGAGGTCGTTGTGGACGATCCCGAACGGGTCGATCAATTCTCAGCCGAGATCCGTGCGGCCGGCGGTCCGACCATCAACGTGACCGATTGGCGGCAGAAGAACGAGACGTTCTTCACGGTGCTCGAAGTGGAGCGGAACGTCATGTTCATCATCCTGTCGCTGATCATTCTGGTGGCGGCGCTCAACATTATTTCGGGCATGATGATGCTGGTGAAGGACAAGGGGCGCGATATCGCAGTTTTGCGCACCATGGGGGCGTCAAAAGGCTCGGTGATGCGCGTGTTCCTGATCACGGGGGCTTCGATTGGCGTGGTGGGGACGCTCGCGGGGTTGATCCTCGGCATCGTGTTTTGCTGGAATATCGAGAGCATCCGTCAGTTCGTTTCGACGCTGACTGGGACGCCGATGTTCGATCCTAACGTCTATTATCTGACAAAGCTGCCGGCGGAGATCAATCCGACGGAAACGGCTTGGATTGTGGTGATGGCCTTGTCGCTGTCTGTTCTGGCTACGCTGTATCCGTCGTGGCGGGCTTCCAAGCTCGATCCCGTCGAAGCGCTCCGGTACGAGTGAGGCACAGGTATGCTCGATACACCCACCGGCACGGCGATCCTGAAGCTTGATGGACTGATGCGCACGTTCAAGCAGGGCGAGCGCGAGATTGCGGTTTTGAATGGGGCGAGTGCTGCGATCTATCCGGGCGAAGCGGTGGCGCTGGTCGGGCCTTCGGGGGCGGGGAAATCAACGCTGTTGCACATCGCGGGGCTGTTGGAAACCCCGACGGCGGGGTCGGTCATCATGGGCGGGCGGGATTGTTCCAAGCTCGGCGACGATGAGCGCACACGCATCCGGCGTTCGGATGTGGGCTTCATCTATCAGTTTCACCAATTGCTGCCGGAGTTTTCGGCGCTGGAGAATGTCGTGCTGCCGCAGATGATTTTGGGGACCAGCCGGAAGGCTGCCAATGCGCGGGCGACGGAGTTGCTCACGACGCTGGGGCTCGGGGACCGGCTCGAACACCGGCCGGCGCAGTTGTCGGGCGGCGAACAGCAGCGGACCGCGATCAGCCGGGCGCTGGCCAACAAGCCGAAGCTCATTCTCGCGGATGAGCCGACGGGCAATCTCGATCCGAAAACGTCGGAACTCGTGTTTCACGAATTGATCGGGTTGTTCAAGAGCGAGGGCGTGGCGGCGCTCATTGCTACCCATAATCTCGAGCTCGCCTCGCGCATGGACCGGGTGCTGCGGATGGAGAACGGGCAGTTGGTTGAGGTGGCACCAGGGGCGGTGCGCTAGGTCCCGTCACTCCAAGCGGGGATCGCCGTCGCGGAGCGGCGCACCGGGGAAGTCGTCGTTTTGCATCATGAGATTGATCAATTCGTTCATAGCTGTCTCCTTTTGCGGGGCTAAACGGGGACGATGGCGCGGAGGCGTGCGACCCAACCGGCGGGGGCATGGGGTTCGCGCGCAAAGCTGATGACAGGTGGCGGGGGCGGCGGTGCGGCGGTCCGGGCGGCGTCGGCCAGGGCTTTGAGCTGGCTGGCGGGTTCACCTTCCCCGATGATGGGTTGAAGGGCGGGCCGGTTTAGGCTGATCATCGCAAGGCGGGCAAATGCACTCATGACAAATCTCCTGTCGCAAGGGTTGAACTCTGATTTCGCGTCGTCTCAAATGCTCTGCGGTGGAGCCTTCGTAGCCTGCGGGCTTTGAAGCCGCTGTCTCGCGCGGGACAGGGCACGGCGGTTGTGGAAAACGTGCGCAGAGCATGGCGCTGCCGGGCTAAGATCGGGGCATGACACAGACGATTCCGCCGCCGCCCAAATTCATTCACCTCAAGGTTCACTCAGCTTATTCGCTGCTGGAAGGCGCGTTGCTGATCGGCCGGCTCGCGAAGCTGGCGGACGGCTATGGATTTCCCGCACTCGGGTTGACCGACACGAACAACATGTTCGGTGCGTTGGAGTTCTCCGACAAAGTGGCGGGCTCGGGCATTCAGCCGATCGTGGGGGTATCGGTGTCATGCCTCCTGACGGAGAAAAAGGCCAAGCCCGGACAATTGCCGGGTCCAGTCGTGCGGCAGCATGCGTGGCGCGATGGGGTGCTGGCGCTCTATGCGATGAATGAGGCGGGTTACGCGAACCTGATGAAGCTCGTTTCGGCGGCGCATCTGGGGACGGAGGGCGAAGACGCGCCGTTCGTGAGGGCCGAGCAGATCGCGGCACATGCGGACGGATTGATCGCGCTAACGGGCGGACCGGATGGGCCGATCGATCGGGCGCTGCTCGATGGGCAGCCTGGGCTGGCGGACGAACGGCTTCAGTTTTTGAAGCGGGCGTTTGGCGACCGGCTCTACGTGGAGGTGCAGCGGCATGGGACTCGCGCCGAGCAGGAGGTGGAGCCGCAGCTGTTAGAGCTTGCGTACCGGCATGGCGTTCCGATTGTCGCGACGAATGAGGTCTACTTCGCGACGCCCGATGATTTCGAGGCGCATGATGCGCTGCTGTGTATCGCGGATGGGCGATATGTTTCGGAAGATGATCGGCGGCGGGTGACGCGGGAACATCATCTGAAGTCGGGCGAGGCGATGGCGGAATTGTTTGCCGATCTGCCTGAGGCGGTTGCGAATACGATTGAGATTGCGAAGCGGTGTGCGTTTCGCCCGAAGGGCAAGAAGCCGATCCTGCCGCGGTTCGTGCAGACGAGTACGGGAACGGATGCCGATCAGTTGGCAGCGGAAGCAGCTGAGCTCAAGCGGCAGGCGGAAGAGGGCTTGCGTGAGCGGCTAAAGGTTGTGCCGTTGGCGGCGGGCTTTAGCGAGGAGGACTACTGGGCGCGCCTCGCGTTCGAGGTCGACGTCATCACGAAGATGAAGTTTCCCGGCTACTTTCTCATCGTGGCCGACTTCATCAAGTGGTCGAAGTCGAACGGCATTCCGGTGGGGCCGGGGCGCGGTTCGGGTGCGGGTTCGCTGGTTGCGTATTCTCTGACGATCACCGATCTCGATCCGTTGCGGTTCGGCCTGCTGTTTGAGCGGTTTCTCAACCCGGAACGTGTGTCGATGCCGGACTTCGACATCGACTTCTGCCAGGACAAGCGCGATCAGGTGATCCGCTACGTTCAGCAGAAGTATGGCTCGGATCGGGTTGCGCAGATCATCACACACGGGAAATTGCAGGCGCGCGCGGTGTTGCGCGACGTGGGCCGCGTTTTGCAGATGCCGTATGGGCAGGTGGACCGGCTGTGCAAGCTGGTGCCGAACAATCCCGCCAACCCGGTGACGCTCGATAAGGCGATCGAGGGTGAACCGAAACTCCAGGAAGCACGAGACACGGACGAGGTGGTGCGGCGGCTGTTGCAGGTGGCGCAGAAGCTGGAGGGGCTCTATCGGCATGCCTCGACGCACGCGGCTGGCATCGTGATCGGGGACCGGCCACTGGATGAACTGGTGCCGCTCTATCGCGATCCGAAATCGACCATGCCGGTGACGCAGTTCAACTGGAAAATGGTGGAAGCGGCGGGGCTCGTCAAATTCGACTTCCTCGGCTTGAAGACGTTGACGGTGCTGGAAAAGGCGGTTGATCTGATCCAGCGTGGGCGCGGGATTTCCGTCGATCTGGCGACGCTAGCTCTGGATGATGTGCCGTCGTATCAGCTGTTGGCGAAGGCTGACACAGTCGGTGTGTTCCAGCTGGAAAGCACGGGCATGCGCGAGAGCTTGAAACGCCTCAAGCCCGACCGCTTCGAAGATATCATCGCCATGGTGGCGCTCTATCGCCCGGGCCCGATGGACAACATTCCGACCTACATCAATCGCAAGCACGGAGAAGAGCCGGTCGATTTCCTGCATCCGATGCTGGAAGGCATTTTGAAGGAGACGTACGGCGTCATCATCTATCAGGAACAGGTGATGCAAATCGCGCAGGTGTTGGCGGGCTATTCGCTCGGCGACGCTGACTTGTTGCGCCGTGCGATGGGTAAGAAAGACAAGCTGGAGATGGCGCGGCAGCAGGCGCGCTTTGTCGAAGGGTCGATGACGAACGGCGTCAATAAGGATGACGCGGTCACCATTTTCGAGCTGGTCGACAAGTTCGCGGGCTATGGGTTCAACAAGTCGCACGCGGCAGCCTATGCACTGGTCAGCTATCACACGGCGTATTTGAAGGCGAATTTCCGCGAGGAATTCCTGGCCGCATCAATGACGCTCGACATGGGGAATACCGACAAGCTTTCGATGTTCGCGGCGGAGGCGAAGAAGAGCGGCATTCCAGTGCTGCCGCCGTGCGTCAATGCATCGGATGTGGATTTTCTGGTGGAGACAAAAAAGGGGTCAGGCATGGGGTCAGACCCCTTACAGGGGTCTGACCCCGCTGCTCACGCATCTCAACGCGCCATCCGGTATTCGTTGGCGGCGTTGAAGAACATTGGTGCGTCGGCGGTGGAGACGATTGTGGCGTCGCGGACGGCCGATGGGCCGTACCGGTCGCTGTCGGATTTTGCGTCGCGGATTACGCCGAAGGCCTTGAACAAGCGCGGGCTCGAAACGCTATCGATGGCGGGTGCGTTCGATGGTCTGGAGCCGAACCGGGCGTTGGTGCGCGGCAATGTGGAAGGCATGTTGGCGCTCGCCAACCGGCAGGCGGAGAATACGGCACAGGGGACGAGCGATCTCTTCGGTGGCGGGGGCGGGGGCGCGCCGTCGCTCGATCTGAAACCGGCGAAGGCTTGGACACCAATGGAGCGATTGCAGGAAGAGTTCGATGCGGTCGGGTTCTTCCTGTCGGGGCATCCGCTGGATGCCTACGAAACGGTGTTGAAGAAATTGGGCGTGCGGCGCTTCGTGGAGTTCGAGGCGGCGACTGCGCGGGGCATCTCGGCTGGGCGGTTGGCGGGGATCGTGATTTCGGCCCGCGAGCGGCGGTCGCAGAAGGGCAACAAGTTTGCGTTTGCGCTGTTTTCGGACGCCAGCGGGCAGTTCGAGGCGGTGATTTTTTCCGATACGCTTGCAGCGTCGCGCGATCTTCTCGAAGGGGGGACGCCGGTGGTGCTCAACGTGGAGGCCGAGCG
>JALHQM010000002.1:75075-84900 GCA_022841965.1 Hyphomicrobium sp.
CCGCGGAGGATTAAACCGGAAAAAGGATACCCGCTGATGACGCTTCCCGCGTTCAACATGCGTCAGCTTTTGGAAGCTGGCGTTCACTTTGGTCACCAGTCGCACCGCTGGAACCCCAAGATGCAGCCGTTCATCTACGGCGCACGCAACAACATTCACATTCTCGACCTGACGCAGACGGTGCCGATGTTGCACCAGGCGCTGCTCAAGATTTCGGACACTGTGGCCGGCGGCGGCCGCGTGCTCTTTGTAGCGACCAAGCGTGCTGCTTCGGATGGCATCGCGGATGCCGCCAAGCGTTCGGCGCAGTACTACATCAACCATCGCTGGCCGGGTGGTACGCTGACCAACTGGAAGACGATTTCGACGTCGATCCGCCGTCTGCGCCAACTCGACGACATTCTCGCCGATCCGCAGGGCCGCACGAAGAAGGAAATCCTGACGCTGCAGCGCGAGCGTGACACGCTCGAGAAGGAGCGCGGCGGGATCAAGGAAATGGGCGGCGTGCCCGACCTTCTGTTCGTGATCGACACCAACAAGGAAAAGATCGCGATCCAGGAAGCCCGCAAGCTCGGCATCCCGATCGTTGCGATCGTGGACACGAACTGCGATCCCGACGGCATCGACTTCCCGATCCCGGGCAATGACGACGCCGGCCGCGCGATCACGCTGTACTGCGATCTCGTTGCGCGCGCGGCTCTCGATGGCCTTGAGCGGAGCCAGGGTGCGTCGGGCGTGGATATTGGCGCGCTTGCCAATCCGCCGGCCGAAGCTCTGCCGGTCAAGTTCAAGGGCATCGACGCACCGCGCGGCGAAGCCGACGATCTCAAGCGCATCACGACGATTTCGCCGAAGCTCGAACAGCGCCTCAACGATGCGGGCGTGTTCCACTTCTGGCAGATCGCCGACCTCGATGCGGACAACACCAAGGCGCTCGATTTGCTCCTGAAGCTGAAGGGTCAGATCGAAGCCGAGGGCTGGATCGCGCAGGCGAAGAAGTTCGTCGACGCCGCCGCGGCCTAAGTCGCGGCTAGCACTACCGGCAGGTGCGGCGATTGGGGTAACCCATCCGCCCGCTTGCTGTTTCGCAGACACATCGCAGTTACGATTTTTCGCTACTCGCTCAGAAAACGAGCGGAAGGAGCCGACATGAGCACGATCACCGCAGCAATGGTGAAGGACCTGCGCGAAAGAACCGGCGCGGGCATGATGGATTGCAAGACGGCACTGACGGAGACCGCCGGTGACATGGAGGCGGCCATCGAGTGGCTGCGTAAGAAGGGTCTTTCGAAGGCGGCCAAGAAGTCGGACCGCATCGCGGCGCAGGGGCTTATCGGCGTCATCTCAAAGGTGAAGTCGGGTGCCGTCGTCGAGGTCAACTCGGAGACGGACTTTGTCGCGCGCAACCCGCAGTTCCAAGAGATGGTGCAGAATATCGCCTCACTGGCGCCAGCCGCGAATGGCGATCTGGCGAAGCTTTTGGCAGCGAAGTATCCGGGCGGCTCTGTTTCGGTCGAAGAGGCCGTTAAAAACGCGGTTGCGACCATCGGCGAGAACATGGGCGTTCGCCGCACGGCCGCGCTCGCGGTATCGAGTGGCGTGGTTGCCGATTACGTGCACAACAAGGCTGCTGATGGCCTAGGCAAGATTGGTGTTCTGGTCGCCTTGGAAAGCAATGGCGATTCGGATTCGCTGATGGCGTTCGGCCGTCAGGTGGCCATGCATATCGCTGCCGCTAGCCCGCTGGCGCTGACGCCGGACGATCTCGATCCGGCAGCGATCGAGAAGGAGCGCGCGTTCTACACCGAGCAGGCGCTGGAGTCGGGCAAGCCTAAAGACATTGTGGACAAGATGGTGGAAGGCCGGCTCAAAAAAGAGTTTTTCCAGCAGGCCTGTTTGATGAGCCAGGTGTTTGTCCTCGATGGTAAAGCGACGGTTGCCGAGGCAGTTAAGGCCGCTGACAAGACGGTCGGAGCCCCGATCAAAGTTACTGGCTTCGTCCGCTTCCAGCTCGGCGAGGGCATTGAAAAGGGCGGCGACGACTTCGCCGACGAAGTGCGTAAACTTGCTGGTGGCTAAG
Source organism: Hyphomicrobium sp. (assembly GCA_022841965.1). Taxonomy (GTDB): domain Bacteria; phylum Pseudomonadota; class Alphaproteobacteria; order Rhizobiales; family Hyphomicrobiaceae; genus JAGVSR01. The sequence continues at coordinate 77,156 of JALHQM010000002.1, forward strand.
GGCGGTTGAGGCGTATTCGCCGGATTTGATCCACTTTTATAACGGCCGGCGGAAATCGCTGGCCGTTTTTCGTTTGTGCGCCGCGGCAGATTGCGCCGGGGGCGTGCAGACGGCAGGAAAGTGCTGGAATGTGCGGATGGACACCCAGTATGACGCAGTCCGGCAACAAACGGCGCTGCGACTCGGCCTAGGGTCTGGCGTAAAGAGGAGCGCTTGCAGCGGCACGCTGGCGGGTACTGAGGGAGCTCAACATGACGTCCGATGCGGGCGGGCTCAAATACAAGCGGCTGTTGATCAAGCTGTCGGGTGAGGCGCTGATGGGGCGCAACGCTTTCGGCATCGATATGGCTGTCGCAGACCGGCTGGCAGGCGATCTGGTCGATGCGGTGACGGCCGGGGCGGAAATCGCCGTGGTCGTTGGAGGTGGTAACATTTTCCGGGGCTTGCAGGCGGCGGCCAAGGGCATGGACCGGGCGACCGGCGACTACATGGGTATGCTGGCCACGGTCATGAACGCGCTCGCCTTCCAGCAGGCACTGACGGCGCGCGGGGCGGATGCGCGGGTGATGTCGGCCATCCCCATGCCGACGGTGTGCGAGAGCTATGTTCGGCCGCGCGCGCTGGCCCACTTGGCGCAGGGGCGGATCGTGGTGTTTGCGGCGGGGACGGGAAATCCGTTTTTTACAACCGATACGGCGGCCGTATTGCGGGCCATCGAGACGTCGTGTGACGCGGTGGTTAAAGCGACGCAGGTTGACGGCGTTTATTCGGCCGATCCGAAAAAAGACCCCTCAGCGGTGCGTTACGATACGCTGAGCTATGCGGACGTGCTGGCGCGCGATCTCAAGGTCATGGATGGGGCGGCAATCGCGCTTGCCCGCGATAATCGACTTCCGGTAATTGTTTGTGCCATCGAGGAGGCGGGCAATCTTCTCAAGGTCATGCGGGGAGAGGCTCGGGCGACCGTCATCCACGGGTAGGCGCCGGAGGCGGACGGCTTAGTGTCTCCAGGTGTGGTTTTAGTTTGCGGACCGGCGCAGTCCTGCCCGACTTTCCGCCGATCAGCGACGACAAGGAACGACGATGTCTTCGACGTACGATATCAAAGAACTCGAAAACCGGATGCGCGCGTCGCTCGATGCGTTCAAGCGGGAATTGCAGGGCCTGCGAACGGGGCGGGCGAGTGCGCATCTCCTCGATCCGGTGCATGTGATGGTCTATGGGTCGCGGATGCCGCTCAATCAGGTTGCGACGGTGACGACGCCGGAACCGCGCATGATCGCGGTGCAGGTTTGGGATCGCACGAACGTGACGGCGGTGGACAAGGCGCTGCGGGAGGCCAATCTCGGTGTCAACCCGATGGTTGATGGGCAGCTCATCCGTTTGCCGTTGCCGGCGCCGACGGCTGACCGGCGCATCGAGCTCGTCAAGCAGGCGCACAAGTATGCGGAAAGCCACCGGATCACGGTGCGCAACGTGCGCCGCGACGGTCTCGATCTTCTCAAGAAGCTCGAGAAAGACGGCAAAATGAGCGAGGACGATCACAAGAAAAACAGCACGAAGGTGCAGGAGTTGACCGACAAGCTGATCAAGGAGATTGATCAGACGTTGGCCGCGAAGGAAACGGAAATCCAGAAGGTCTGATTGCGCTTTCGTTTTACGGGGCGGCAAGAATTCGCCACCGCTGCTGTCCGCTAGATGTTTCACTCCGAGGCAACCCGCTCTCCGACGAGCCAACCGCAGGTCCGGCCGAGCCCATGAGATCGCAGACGAGCCCCGGGGCATCTCCCGACCTCCTGCCCCCGCGGCATGTGGCCATCATCATGGACGGCAACGGACGTTGGGCGGCCGAGCGGGGGTTGCCGCGTACGTGGGGTCACCGGCAGGGCGTGGAGGCAGTGCGTCGGACGGTGCGCGCGGCGCGCGAGAGGGGTATCGGCTATCTGACCATTTACAGTTTTTCCTCCGAGAACTGGTCGCGGCCATTGGCGGAAATCGACGATTTGATGGGGCTTATGCGGCGCTTCATCAAAAGCGATCTGGTCGATCTGCATCAGTCGAATGTGCGCATCACGGTGATCGGTGAGCGGGACCGGGTCGATCCGGAACTGATGGCGCTGATCGACGAGGCGAAGGACGTGACGTCGCAAAACACGGGACTGACGCTCGTGATTGCCTTCAACTATGGCTCGCGGGCGGAGATCACCAAAGCGGCACGGGCGCTGGCCCATAAGGTGGCGCGCGGGGAGTTGCATCCCGACGAGATCGAGGCGGATCACCTTTCCGGATCGCTGGACACCGCAGGCATTCCTGATCCGGACCTCCTGATCCGCACCAGTGGCGAAATGCGGTTGTCGAACTTTCTGCTGTGGCAGACGGCCTATACCGAATTTGTATTTCTGGATGCCTATTGGCCTGAATTCGGTGGCGAATTGCTCGATGAAGCCATTAAGACCTACCGTGCGCGTGACCGCCGTTTTGGCGGTTTGACGCAGCGTTCCACGGCCTGAGGGCGGAATGGGAAGCGATCCGGCCGATCAATCTCGTACGGCCGAAGCGGTGCCGCGCGGAGCGTCGCGCGAGGTGGGCGTGCGGATCGCCTCAGGCGTGGTGCTGGCACTCGTCGCGGTTGCTCTTCTGTATGCTGGACCGGCGCCGTTTGCTGTTCTCGTGGGCACGGCGGCTGTTCTGACAAGTGTGGAATGGTCGCGCATCGTGCGTGGCGAGGGGATCGATGCGGGGCTCGTCGTGCAGGCGGGAAGCTGCGTCATGGCGGCGGCTTTGACGGCGGCTGGTTTCGCGGCGCTGGGGTTGGCTGCGATTGCGGCGGGGGCTATTCTGACGGGGTTACTCTGTTTTGGTCGGCATTCCTTGCTGTCGGCAGAGGGCGTGCTTTATGCGGGCTTGCCGGTCGTTGCGCTGGTCTGGCTGCGCGATGATCCGGCATTTGGATTGCAGGCGGTGCTGTTCATTTTGATCGCAGTGGTGGCGACGGATATTGCGGCGTTTGTTTTCGGGCGGCTGATCGGTGGGCCGAAGCTGGCGCCGGCGATCTCACCGAACAAAACATGGTCCGGGTTCCTCGGCGGGATCGGAATGGCGGGTGTCGCGGCCGCGTGCTTTGCGGTTTGGCTCGGAGCTGATCCGGTCAAGCTCGGACTGGCAGGGACGGTGCTGGGAATTCTGGCGCAGATTGGCGATCTGACGGAGAGCGCGTTGAAGCGCAGTTTTGGTGTGAAGGATTCCGGGACGATCATCCCGGGGCATGGTGGCATCATGGACCGCGTCGACGGGCTTGTCTTCGCTGCTGCGGCGGCCGGATTTTTCGCATTCGCTCTCAATCCGCAGGCGCCAGCGCGTGCGCTTCTGTTTGGTGGATGAGCGAATGCAGGTTCCTTTCACACGCGCGGCTGCGATCACACTGGCCGACACCGGTGAGCGTTTGCTGGCGTCGCCACAGCGTTTGACGGTTCTGGGCGCGACGGGATCAATCGGTGAGAGCACGCTCGATCTGGTCGGACGCGAGCCTGAGCGGTTCGACATCGTGGCGCTGACGGCGCAATCGAACGCTGCGAAGCTTGCGGCGCTGGCGATCAAACACCGGGCGCACATCGCGGTGGTGGGCGATGAGCGCTGCTATGATGACTTGAAGGCCTGCTTGGCGGGGACGGGGATCGAGCCGGCGGCGGGGCAAAGCGCGCTGGCGGAGGCGGCATCGCGGCCGGTGGATTGCACGATGGCAGCGATCGTAGGCGCTGCCGGGCTCAAGCCGACGTTCGCGGCGGCACGTCAGGGGCGGCGTGTGGCGCTGGCGAACAAGGAGTGTCTCGTCTCGGCGGGGGATGTGTTTCTGGCGGAGTGCAGGGCGTCGGGGGCGGAGCTGTTGCCGGTTGATAGCGAGCATTCGGCGGCGTTGCAGTCGTTGGCGGGGGCGGAGCGGGCGGCGGTGGAGCGGATCGTATTGACGGCGTCGGGGGGGCCGTTCCGGTGCTGGCCGATGGACAAGCTCAAGGACGCGCGGCCGGAAGAGGCGTTGAAGCATCCCAACTGGTCGATGGGCGCGAAAATTACGATCGACAGTGCGACGCTGATGAACAAGGGGCTTGAGCTGATCGAGGCCTACCATTTGTTTCCGGTCGGGGTCGATCAGCTCGACGCGGTCATTCATCCGCAGTCGGTGGTGCATTGCTTCGTCCACTACATCGACGGATCGGTGATCGCGCAGTTGGGTCCGCCGGACATGCGCACGCCGATCGCGCTGGCGCTTAACTGGCCGGAACGGCGGATGACGCCGACCGCGCGGCTCGATCTCATCACGGTGGGATCGCTGACGTTCGAAGCCGTCGACGCAGCTCGTTTTCCTGGGCCGGGACTGGCGAAAGAGGCTCTCCGCAGGGGCGGGAGTGCGCCGGCCATTCTGAATGCGGCCAATGAGGTGGCCGTGGCTGCTTTTCTTGAGCGCCGTATTGGCTTTTTGGACATCTCGCGGGTCGTGATGCGGACGCTGGAAGAAGCCGACAGACGGGGGCTGATCCGTGCTACGGGTTCGCTCGACGATGTGTTGGTGGCCGACACCGAGGGCCGGGGGCTAGCGGATATGGTCATTGCAACCCCACATTAATTCGCCCCATGGCATGTGCCCTTGAAGCGAAGGGCTTGGATTTAGGGTCCGTGGGCACAGGTCACTGAACGAGCTGCCAGATGAGACGGCGGCGCAATGGAGACGATGAATGGACGTGATTTGGAACGCCGTATCAGGGCCGCTGCTGTACGGGTTTGCGTTTTTCACCGTTCTGACGATCGTCGTGTTTTTCCACGAACTCGGGCATTTCCTCGTCGCCCGGTGGTGCGGGGTGAAGGTCAGCGCGTTCTCGATTGGGTTCGGGCCGGAGATCGGCGGGTTCAATGACCGGCATGGCACACGCTGGAAGTTGAGCTGGATCCCGCTCGGCGGCTACGTGAAGTTCATGGACGACGATAACGCGGCCAGCGTGCCATCGCATGAGACCATCGCGAAGATGAGCGCGGAGGAGCGGGCGGGGTCGTTTCATGCCAAGCCGCTTTGGCAGCGGGCCGCCGTCGTTGTGGCGGGGCCAATTGCCAACTTCATCCTGGCGATTGTGATTTTCACGTTCTGGTTCTGGTCGCAGGGGGTTTATACAACCGAAGCGCGTGTCGATGATGTCTTGCCGGATAGCCCCGCGGCGCGCGCCGGCATCAAGGCGGGTGACGTGGTGACTGCCATTGAGGGGCAACCCGTCACGGTGTTCGAGCAAATCCAGCGCAATGTTTCGTTGAACGTCGGGAAAACACTGACCTTCGAAATCAACCGGGGCGGCCAAAAACTGGACATCCCCGTCACGCCCGAGGTGCGCGAACAGGTCGACGAAAAAGGCGATACGATCCGGTTGGTGCAGATTGGCGTGAAGCGCGTCACCGGTCAGGACGGCATGACGCGGTATCAGCCAGGGTTCTTCGAGGCGATCGGAATTGCCGGGGACCGGACGTGGTTCGTCGTGACAAGCACGATGGGGTATTTCGCGGACGTGGTGAGTGGGCGGCAGGGCACCGACCAGCTGGGCGGACCGATCCGGATCGCGGACGTGGCCGGCCGGGTGGCGACGCAGGGATTAGAATACATCATTCAATTGGCCGCGTTCCTGTCGGTGAGCGTGGGGCTGATCAACCTCTTTCCGATCCCGATGCTGGATGGCGGCCATCTCATGTTCTACGCCATAGAAGCCGTGCGTGGGCGGCCGCTCAACGAACGCCACCAAGAGATTGGATTCCGGATCGGAATGGCGCTTGTTCTGAGCCTCATGATCTTTGCCACTTTCAACGACTTACATATCCTCAAACGGTGGTTTGGCGGGGCTGGTTAGATTCGTGTCCGGTGACGTATTCTTGCCACTTCCAGAGTGGTAACTGAATCGTTAGAAGTTCGGGATCGGTGTTGGAGTCGGGCAGGTCCGTCATGGGCTTGTCGCGCTCCGGTGGGAACACAGGTCGCCGCCGACGTGGCGGTGAGCATAACAGACACATGGGCCGCCCATCAGGGGCGCCGTGTGGATCAGGGGGAACGGCATAGGCATGATGGCTGATCCGCGTCATGGGTTCTCCCGAATTCCGGCATGCACAGGCACCCGCCTGTTCGCCGCCGTTCTGGCGTTCCTCGCGATCGAAATCTCTGCTCCGCATATCGGTGTACCGACGGCCGCTTTGGCCCAGGGCGTCGTGCGCAGCATCGAGGTCGAAGGCAACCGCCGCGTCGAAGCCGACACGGTGCGGTCCTATCTCCAATTCAGCGTCGGTGACGCCTACGACGCGGGCAAGGTCGACGCCTCGCTGAAGGCCCTCTTCGCGACGGGGTTGTTTGCCGACGTGGCGATCGACAATGCCGGAAGCGGCGTGATCGTTCGCGTCCTCGAAAATCCGGTGGTCAATCAGGTTGCCTTCGAGGGGAACAGCGAGGTCGATACCGACACGCTGCGCAACGAAGTTCAGTTGAAGCCGCGCTCCGTCTTTACCCGCGCTCGCGCGCAGGCTGACGTGCAGCGCATCCTTGACGTGTATACGCGTCAGGGCCGGTTCGCCGCATCCATCGAGCCGAAGATTATCGAGCTTGAGCAGAGCCGCGTGAACGTGGTGTTCGAAATCACGGAAGGTGGCGCGACAAAGGTCAAGGGGATCAACTTCGTCGGCAACAGCACGTTCACCGATCAGCAATTGCGCGACATCATTTCGACGACGCAGCAGGGCTGGTTCGACTTCCTCAAGGGGACCAGCATCTACGATCCCGACCGCATGAATCTCGATCGGGAATTGCTGCGTCAGTACTATCTCAAGAATGGCTATGCCGATGCGCGCGTGACCGCAGCGCAGGCGGATCTTGATCGCGATGGCTCCGGCTTCGTGATCACATTCGCGATCGAAGAAGGCCTGCCCTACAACTTCGGCGCTGTCACGGTCGAGAATGGGCTGCCGGAACTCAATGCCTCGACTTTGAACGGCGAGGTCATCACGTACCAGGGCGACACGTACAATGCCCAGAACGTCGATAAGACGGTGGAACGCTTGACGCTTGCCACGGCTGAGCAGGGCTTCCCGTTTGCCCGCGTTCGTCCGCGCGCGACACCTGATCCGGCAACGCAGACGATCGGGGTGGTTTATGCCATCGACGAAGGTCCGCGCGTTTACATCGAGCGCATCAACGTCATCGGCAACACGCGCACCAAGGATTTCGTGATCCGCCGCGAGTTCCGCTTGGCGGAAGGCGATGCTTACAATCCGCTGCTGGTGGATCGTGCCAAGAAGCGCTTGTCGGGGCTGGGCATCTTCAAGGCTGCGGACGTGAAGCGCCGCCCGGGTTCATCGCCTGACCGTGTCGTTCTCGACGTGGAAGTCGAAGAGCAATCAACGGGTGAACTCTCGTTCGGTGCTGGCTTCTCGACGAACGAAGGCATTATCGGCGACGTGTCGATCACCGAGCGTAACTTCATGGGCAATGGTCAGTTCCTGCGCCTGAGGCTCGCCGGTTCGATCGAGCGCTTGCAGGTCGACCTGTCGTTCACGGAGCCGCGCTTCCTTGATCGCAATCTCTCGGCTGGCTTCGATCTCTTCCATAAGGAACTCGATCAGCAGGAAGATTCGGGCTTCTCGAGCCGGTCGTCTGGCGCCACGCTGCGTATGGGCTTCCCACTGGCGGAAGAGCTCTGGATGCAGGTTGGTTACACGCTGAAGCGGGA
>JALHQM010000002.1:85000-103493 GCA_022841965.1 Hyphomicrobium sp.
TCGCCGGTTGGTCCGCTGCGGGTGGACTACGCCGAGGCGCTTGAGAAGGAAGACTTCGACGAGACGCAGCAGCTTCGGTTTGGTGCCTCCACGAAGTTCTAAGCCGAGCAGCGTTTCGCGCCATCAACACCAGAATTCAACGGCGGCGCCCTCTCGGCGCCGCCGTTTTGTTGAATGGGCCGCGCGCGGGTCTATAGTACTGAAGAGTACTGGGCGGGCACTTTCCGGTTTCAGCCGCGTTTGTCCGTCGATGAGGATTGTTTCGCCGATGCTGCATCCGGGCTTTTTCGAGAATATGGGGCCGTTTCCCGCAGCCGAGTTGGCGCGGGCGACCGAGTCGGAACTGGCGGCCGGCGCCGACGGGGCCCGCGCCATCGCGGACGTGCGGGCGTTGTCGGACGCGGGCGCGGGGGATGTGTCGTTTCTCGACAATCGCAAGTATCTGCCGCAACTGGAACAAACGGCGGCGGGGTTTGTTTTCGTGCAGCCCGTGTTTGCGGGGCGCGTACCGCAGCATGCCGCAGCTCTGGTCACAAAAGTTCCCTACCGGGCGTTCGCGCTGGCGCTGCAAAAATTCTATCCCGGTGCGATGCAGCCCAAGGCGGCGACCGGGCCGAGTGGGGCGGCGGTCGATCCGTCGGCCCAACTTGAAGAGGGCGTGGTCATCGAGCCCGGTGCCATCGTCGGGCCCGAGGCGATGATCGGGCGGGGCAGCCGGATTGCGGCCGGTGCGGTGATTGGGTACCGGGTGGCAATAGGCCGGGACTGTTACATCGGTCCGCAGTCAACCGTCGTGCATGCGCTCATTGGCGACCGGGTGATCATCCACGCAGGCGCTCGCATCGGTCAGGACGGCTTCGGGTTCGCGATGGGGCGCGAGGGACATCTGAAAGTGCCGCAGATCGGGCGGGTGGTGATCCAGGACAACGTGGAGATCGGGGCCAATACCGCGATCGATCGCGGGGCTCTTAAGGATACGATCATCGGGGAAGGCACCAAAATTGATAATCTGGTCCAGATCGGGCACAACGTCGTCATCGGACGGCATTGCGTGATCGTCGCCCACACGGGGATTTCCGGCTCCACGGAGCTTGGAGATTTTGTCGTGATGGGCGGGCAGTCGGGCACGGTCGGCCATATCAAGATCGGCAGCGGTGCTCAGGTGGCCGGTGCGTCGCATCCAAAAGAGGATGTGCCGGCCGGGATGGCCGTGGGTGGGACGCCGGCGCGACCGTTGAAGCAATGGGCGCGCGAGCTTGCCATTCTGTCGCGGCTGGCGGCCCGCAAAGGGGAGCCAAGCGACGCTGAGGGCGGTTGACGGACCGGGTGGTGAGCGTTCACGACGTCCGCTGATAGGGCCGGTTGGGCTGGGACAAGCGGATGACGCGGCGGTGACACGCTGGCGGAGCGAGAGGACGATGGACGACAAGACGAAAGTGAAGACGCTGGGCACGGCCGACATCGCCAAGGTGATGCAATACCTGCCGCATCGCTATCCGTTCCTGCTGCTCGACCGCATGTATGACATGAACGGTGACGAGAGCTGTGTGGGCCTCAAGAACGTGACCATCAACGAGCCGTTCTTCCAGGGGCACTTTCCGCAATATCCGGTGATGCCGGGCGTGTTGATCATCGAAGGGTTGGCGCAGACGGCCGGCGCACTGTGCGTCTCTAGTCTGGGTGAAGATTACAAAGCCGAGCTCGTCTACTTCATGGGGATAGACAAGGCCAAGTTCCGCAAACCGGTACTGCCGGGCGATCAGCTGCACTATCATGTGCGCAAGATCCGCAATCGCGGCCGCGTCTGGCGCTTCTATGGAGAGGCGCGAGTCGACGGGGCGATTGTGGCAGAAGCGGAAATCAGCGCCATGCTCGCCGACTCGGCGGACGCACGCGCCTTCGCGGCCTCGAAGAGCTGATGACAGATATTGAAATTCACTCTTTAGCCGTCGTTGCACCGGACGCGCGGCTTGGAGCGGGCGTTAAAATTGGTCCGTTCTGCACGGTGGGGCCCGACGTTGTGTTGGGTGATGGGGTGGAACTCGTCAGTCACGTCGCTGTTGCGGGGCGAACGACGATTGGGGCGCGCACGCGGATCTTTCCGTTCGCGTCCATCGGACATCAGCCGCAGGATCTGAAATTCAAGGGTGAACCGTCGACGTTGACGATCGGCAGCGATTGCTTGATCCGTGAGGGCGTCACCATGAATCCCGGCACCGAGGGTGGCGGCATGGAGACGACGGTGGGCGACCGCTGCGCGTTTCTGGCCAACAGTCATGTCGGGCACGACTGCCTCGTTGGCAATAATGTCGTGTTCTCCAATAACGTGATGCTGGCCGGGCATTGCACGATTGGCGATTATGTCATCATCGGTGGTGGAGCGGCCGTCATTCAGTTTGCGCGGGTGGGTCCACACGCTTTTGTCGGTGGTATGTCGGGGCTTGAGCACGACCTCATCCCCTATGGCATGGCGCTGGGCAACCGGGCGTATCTTTCCGGTTTGAACATTATTGGTTTGCAGCGGCGTGGGTTCACCCGAGCGCAGATCCATGATTTGCGGCGCGCTTACCGGTCTATGTTTGCACAGGAAGGCACGCTGTTGGAGCGCGTGGAAGACGTGGCGGTGGAATTCCAAGACCATCCGATCGTCGTTGAGATCGTCGAATTCATTCGCCAGGGCGGTAAGCGCTCATTGTGCACGCCGAAGGGCGCGGCCGAGGCCTGACACGGAAGGCCTTTCGATATGGAGCGGGTCGCAAAAACCGTCGTCGGCATTCTGGCGGGCGGCGGATCGCTGCCGCGTGAGATCGCGGATGTGCTGGCGGCTAGCGGGCAGAACCCGGTCATCGTCGGGCTCGAAGGTGAAGCGGCGGCCAAGGATTTCGCGGGGCACGACTTCACAGCTGTCAATTGGGGGCGGATCGGGCAGCTGTTGCGCACGTTCAAGAGCAAAGGCGTCACCGATCTCGTGATCGTCGGCAGCGTGACGCGGCCGGATCTGTGGGCCATTCGCACGGACTTTGGTTTTTGGCGCAACCTGCCGCGGATTTTCAAGATTGTCGCGGCGGGCGGCGATGACAGTGTTCTCAGGCGGGTGGTGGTTTTTTTCGAAGGGCATGGGTTTTCTGTGCGCGGGCCGGCGGAGGTTGCGCCAGAGCTCGTGATCGGGGCTGGCGCTTATGGCCGCGTGGCGATGCCGGAGGACGCTGCGCGCGACGCGCTGACGGGGCGCGGAATTGTTGCGTCGCTGGCGGCGTTCGATGTGGGCCAAGCGGTGGCGGTGTGTGACGGCTTGGTGCTCGCGATCGAGGGGGCGGAGGGCACGGACGCGATGTTGGCGCGGCTGGCTCGCAGGCGCGGGGCGGGTGTCAGTGGCGGCGTGCTCGTGAAATGGCCCAAGCCCGGGCAGGAGATGCGCGTCGACATGCCAGCGGTTGGGCCGAATACGATTGCGGGTGTTGTGGCGGCGGGATTGCAAGGGATTGCCGTGCAAGCAGGCGCAACGCTGGCGGCGCAGCGGGGCGACATGGCGGACGCGGCGGATGCGGCCCAGGTTTTCATCGCGGGTATGGATGCAGGCCTGGCTGAGCGCGTGTCAAAGACGGCGTTACAGGACGATGGCGCGATTGGTTTGGCGTTGCTCGACGCATTGGAGCCGCATGTGCGGTCGCGCGGTGTGGTGGTTGTGCGGCGGCATGTGCTGGCGGTGGAGACGGGCGAGGGGCTTTCCGATTTGGTGGCGCGGGCGGCGGGGCGGCGGCAGTGGGGGAAGAGCAAGACGCGGCGGGGCGCGTTAGCGGTTCGGGCGCTCGGCGATGTGGATCACGCTGTCATTACGGCGGCGGCTGATGCGGGGTATGAGCGGATCGTGGCAGCGGAGGACGCGCCGGGCATTGCCGAGCGTGCGCGGGCTGCGGGTTTGATTGTCGAGGTGCAGAGGAGGGACGCGTGATGGCGGAGCGCGCGCGGCCGTTGCGGCTGTATCTCATTGCGGGTGAGCATTCGGGCGATGCGCTGGGTGCGAAGCTGATGGCGGAAATCAAAGCGCGGCTGGGCGCGGGCGTCGTGTTCGACGGCGTTGGTGGGGAAGAGATGGCGGCCGAAGGTCTGGTGTCGCTGTTCCCGCTTTCCGATGTGGCGGTGATGGGGCCGATCAACATCGCAAAACAGTTGCCGCGTTTGATTGACCGGGTGCATCAGACGGTGCGCGATGCGGTGGCGGTGGGGCCGGATGCAGTGGTCATCATCGATAGTCCCGAGTTTACGCATCCGATTGCGAAGCGCATTCGGCAGCGGATGCCTTCGGTGCCGGTGGTCGATTACGTGAGCCCGAGTGTGTGGGCGTGGCGTCCGGGGCGGGCGAAAAAGATGCGCGCCTATGTGGATCATGTGCTGGCGCTGTTGCCGTTCGAGCCCGAGGCGCATGTTCGGCTCGGCGGGCCGGCGTGTACGTATGTCGGGCATTCGATGGTTGAGCGGTTGGATTGGATCGAAGCGCAGGATGGCGCGGCGCTGGCGAAGAAGCTGGGGCTCGATCCGAAAAAGCGCGTGCTCGTGGTGTTGCCGGGGAGCCGGGTATCGGAGGTGACGCGGCTGATGGGGCCGTTCGGGGATACTGTGCGGCTCGTGCGCGATGCTTGTCCTAAGGGTTTGGAGGTTTTGCTGCCGGTGGTGGCGTCGGTGCGGGGGCATGTCGAGGCGGCGTTGAAGAACTGGGCGGTGCCGGTGCGGCTTGTCGAGGGCGAGGCGGATAAGTTTGCGGCGTTTCGTTTGGGCGACGCGGCGCTTGCGGCATCGGGAACGGTGACGTTGGAGTTGGGGCTTTGCGGGACGCCCGCGGTGGTGGCCTACAAGGTCGACCGGATCGCGGAGAAGCTGAAATTTTTGATGAAGGTGAAGTCGATCGTGCTCGCCAATCTCGTGGCGGACGAGATCATCTATCCGGAGTTCGTCCAGGATCAGGTGGCGGGGCCGGTGTTGGCGCGGGCGCTGGTGCCACTGTTGAGCGACACGGTGGAGCGGCGGGCGCAAGTTGAGCTTTTGCGGCGCGTGCCGGAGCGGATCGCGACCGGTGGCAAGCGGCCGAGTGCGCTCGCGGCAGATGTGGTGCTGGATTATGCGACGCATGCTCGATTGCGGGCGTGAGGTGACGACCGGATGGCAATTGTCACCGATGCGTAGGGCGGGTTAGGAGCGCAGGCGGGGTGCAGCGCTCCGATCGTCGCGAACGACCTTGTGCGCGGCGTGAATCGGCAGCGCCAAAAAGGGTGAGCACCGTACATGCCGAGGCTGGGTGATGTGGAGGCAAAGCGGCTTGGTTTGTGGGCGCATCGGCGGGTTACGCTGCGCTAACCCGCCCTACGGGCTACGGGCTGGCTATTGAGCGTCCATGGCCACGGCAGAGGTACACCCGATGGTGACCGTCGGGGCGACTTCGGCTTTGGGCCATGTGCGGAATATGCCGAAACGGGACGTTCCGCCGAGATGTGCTTTTCGCATCGCTGAGATTTGCAATCCAAGCGGACGTCGGGCTGAGGCGCCGCGGTCATAATTCGATCGTGCCTGGGGTGGAATTCTTGAGCAGTGCACCGCAAACTTTTGTTCGGGGAAGTGCGTGACCTGCTTGAGCGTGGGCTTTTTATGGAATTTTGAAAGCGACAGGAGTGTGAAGGTGTATTCCGCACCTTCACACTTTCAGGTGCTGCCCTAGTTGCTTGGACCTTGGCCCATGCCCTTGCCGGGCCCGGTCGTATCGAGTGCGGTTTTGCACTCATCGGTCACCTTATCTTTAGCCGCTTCCAGGCACGCTCTGACTTCGCCTTTGCCGTGCTCCTTGCCCGCACAGTATTTCGCGATATCCTCTTTGCAAGACATCGCGACGGGGCCTTGTTGAGCAAAGGCTGGAGAGCCGAAGACCATGGCGGCGAGGACGGCTACTGAGATTGTCGGGGCTTTCATTTTGGATCTCCTCGTTCTCAGTTCATGTTTGAAGACTTACAGATCGCCTCCAACCGTCCCCACTTAGACAGTCGCGCCGGGCGCACGTGTTGATATCGGTCAACGCAGACAGGCACCGTGACACCTATCGAGAGTGCTACCGTTGGAATTCCGATCGACGCCGCCTTCCTTCTGATAATAGCCGGCAGAATTCGTCCGGCTGCGGGCGACATTGTTCTTGATGGAGTGGGTGAGTGGACTGCTCAAAAACAAAACCTAAGACGTCGATCGGCGAACTTGCCCTTTGACCGCAGGTGTCAACGTGCTGACTGAACAACGGCGTGTGCGACCGGGCTATCGCAACTCGAACAATTCTTGATGGAATTGAGACAGCGGCAGCCCGCGGTCAAGCATCGGCTTGAGCAGCGCGCTGCCAAATTTGGCCGGTCCACAGAACCAGATGTCGGCTTGTCGCCAATCAGGAACGAGCGCTTCGAGCCGATCCAAGTTCAATAGGCCGTCATGTTCCTCTTCTAAAATATGGAGCCGGACGCCTGCCTGTTGTGCGAGATCCCGAACCCGCGAGGTGTAGGCCGGATCCGCACGACGCATGGTATAAAACAGATCGATATGAGCGGCTTGGACCGGCCGTTGTGGCGCGCTGAGACCAGCAATAAATGGTGTGATCCCGACGCCGCCACCGATCCAGACTTGTCGGCTGCGTGTTCCTTGAAAGTTGAACCTGCCATAGGGACCTTCGACGATGGCGGGTTGGCCAACGTACAGGCTCGCCGCCAGGGTCCTTGTGTAGTCCCCGAGAGCCTTGATTGTGAAAGTCAGATGCCCATCATTCTGCCAAGCAGAACTGATCGTGAAGGGATGAGCCGCTTCCGGATCGTCAAAATCAACGAACGCAAACTGCCCTGCATCGTGACTTGGCCATGCCGTCTCCAGCTGGACCGTCACTTCGAGAACTTCGTCGTTGTCGTGCAAGAGAACCTGCGAAATCTTGCCGGTGGCCTTTCGGCGAGATCCGATCTTTTGGAACAGCGAGATCAGAGCTGCAACAGTGCCGAGCCCCGTCAGAACTGCCAATAGTGGTCCTATTGGCTGCGTCCAGTAGCTGAGGTCGGTTAGAATGAACGTGTGGAAGACAAGCAGCAGATAGACGGCTGCCATAAGCTTGTGGGTTTTGAAAAAGTATTTGTAAGGAAATCGCTTCCAGAGCGCGATGATGACGAGAACCGCCAGCGCGTAGAACATCCACTCGCCCACTTCGGCGGCGGCGTGGCGGAAGTCGCGAAAGATATTGAAGTCCGGCGACGCGTCGGGCGTGCGCTGCGGGCGGGGCGGGAGATCGTAGAGGTTCAGCGACTTGACCCACGCCGGTCCCATTCGCAGGATCCAGTGCATTGTCGCAAAGGCGAAGGCAGAAATTCCAAGCCATTTATGTAGGCGATAGAATTTGTCGAGGCCCCCGAGCATGGTTTCAAACCATACCGGCCTTGCTGCCAGACTCACGGCAGCCGACATGAGCCCGAAAGATAGTATGCCGGTGCCCAAGACGAGCGTCTTACGCGTCAGCCAGAAGTCGCCCGTAAAGCCACCGGGCTCGACACTCACGAGCCACAGGCCTGTCAGCGCCAGAATGAACACAATAAATATGTTCCAGATTTTCGATAATTCCATAATGTATGTCCCAGTTCACGGATTGAGGAACAGTAATGGCAGCTCCAAGTCCGCAGTATGCGCGCCCGTGAACGCGAAACTGCGGCTATTACACGTAACGCGTCTGGCGCGAATTATTTTCGTAAAGCGCTTTGCGTCAAAAGACGCGCTGGCTAGCGCGGATCTTTGTCCGGCATCATCCGGGTCAACTTAGCGATGACGATGGACTGCTTCGTTGGCCGTTTCGAAGCCCACACCGCCACAATAAAAACTCCTAAGACAAAACCGACTGAAATCGCCGTCGATAGGCCCATCATCGCGATGCCCCTTCAAGGATAGGTTGCCGAGCTGTGAAAGCCGCGCGGCCAAATTCGAGAACCGGTTCCAGCCAATAGACCATGTGTGGAATGGGCGCTTTGCTCGCAATCTCATCAATGAGTATTCGCGCACGATCGCGCGTCATAACGGCCACGAAGACGCTTCTTTCGACGCGCCCGCGGACCCGCTCGCCGATACTGGCCGCCGTGAAGCTTTCGCCGTGGCCATCTGCCCGCCACGTCGTGAAGCCGGTAATGGGCGGATCGGCCCCGAGCATCAATTCGACGATACGGTCGCCCGCATCCGAAGGGACTACGAGAGTGAGCTTGCAAGAGCTCGGTTCCATGAAAGACTCCGTTTGTCGGTCTGCGCCCCGGCTCTGGCAGCGACGCCAAAGCTCCGGAAAAGGATCGGTAGAAGGATGAGTGTGAGGGCGGTCGAGCTGACGAGGCCTCCAATCACGACGATGGCCAGTGGCTTTTGAATTTCGGACCCCGGTCCGGTGGCGAATAGCAGGGGGACGAGGCCGAGGGCCGCGATGCTGGCCGTCATTAGAACGGGGCGAAGCCGCCGCACGGAGCCATCAAATACGGCGCGTTCGATGGGCATGCCTTCGGACATGAGCTGATTGAAATAGGAGACCAGAACGAGTCCGTTGAGGACCGCGATGCCGAGCAGTGCAATGAACCCGACCGAGGCCGGAACCGAGAGATACTCTCCCGACACGAGGAGTGCGAGGATGCCACCCACAAGGGCGAACGGGACGTTGGCCAGGATGAGTAATGATTGGCGGACCGATCGCAGGGTTGCGAAAAGCACACCAAAAATCGATACGATCGCAATGGGGACGACGACGGCGAGACGTGTCGCAGCCCGTCTTTGATTTTCGAACTCGCCCCCCCAGACCAGGCGGTACCCGCCGGGGAGCGTTACTTTGTCTGCGACGGCTTTTTGTGCTTCTTCTACGAAGCCTACGAGATCGCGGCCGGATACGTAGGCTTGGACGATGGCAAATCGTGAGGCATTCTCGCGGTCGATTTTGACGGGCCCCGCCGTCCGTTCGATCTTTGCAACGTCCTCGACCCGAACAAGGCCGCCGTCACCGGCTGCCAGTTGCATCCGCTGGAACTCCTCCGGCGAGCGGCGGACGTCTTCATTTCCGCGAATGATGATTTGGGTGCGCCGTCCGGCCTCCGATACGATGCCGGCTGAGGCCCCTTCGACCATGGCGCGCAATTCGTCTTGAACGCGCGTCACATCAAGGCCGGTGCGGCCAGCGCCCAATCGGTCTACGGCCACTTCCAGGTAGTCTACGCTGTCGTTGGCGACGGTCGAAACTTCGGATGCGCCTTTGATGCCACTCAGTGCCG
Source organism: Hyphomicrobium sp. (assembly GCA_022841965.1). Classification (GTDB taxonomy): domain Bacteria; phylum Pseudomonadota; class Alphaproteobacteria; order Rhizobiales; family Hyphomicrobiaceae; genus JAGVSR01. The sequence goes on from JALHQM010000002.1 coordinate 94,294, forward strand.
TTTGGATCTGACCAGCGAGATCGGACAGTGTCGCCAGATCGGGGCCAAAGATCTTCACGGCGAGATCTCCGCGCGCGCCAGTCAACATCTCGGATGTGCGCATTTCAATCGGTTGTGTGAAGGCGAATTCAAAACCAGGCAATTCCCCTACGGCCGCGCGCAACTCGCCCACCAGCCACTCCTTGTCGTGAACGCGCCATTCCTCTTTTGGCTTCAGGACGAGAAATGCATCGGTCTCGTTGAGCCCCATCGGATCGAGGCCCAATTCGTCGGACCCAACGCGGGCGATGATCCGCTCGATCTCCGGCACTTTCTCCATCAGCCGCTTCTGGATGAGGATGTCGCCAGCAAGACTTGCTTCGAGATTGATCGACGGGAGCTTTGTCACCTGAATGATCACCGAACCCTCGTCCATCGTTGGCATGAAGGACTTGCCGACTGCCGTATAGGCCATGACCATCGCGACCAAGCCCGTAGCGGCGACGCCGTACACAGGTGCCGGATATCTAAGGCAGGCGCGGAGGATGACCTTATAGCCGCGCGTGATCACGCGCATGAGCCAGGGCTCGCCGTGGCCGCCCTGCTTCAAGACAAACGACGACAGGACCGGGATCAGCGTGAGGGAGAGGATCAGCGAGCCACTCAATGCGAAGACAATCGTGAGGGCGACCGGGCCAAACAGCTTACCCTCCAAGCCTTGCAACGATAGTAGGGGTAGAAAGACAAGGCAGATGATGATGATCCCCGATGCGACGGGGGTCGCTACCTCGCTGGCGGCACGGTAGACATGATGCAGCAGTGGGATCCGCTTGTCGCCATCGTGTAAGCGCTCGACAGTATTCTCGACGACCACGACGGCGGCGTCGACGATCAAGCCGATGGCTATTGCAAGTCCCCCGAGGCTCATGAGATTGGCCGACATGCCGAAGGCGCGCATCAGGGCAAACGTGACCAATGTCGCGAAGGGGAGCGTGACCGCGACAACCAGAGCTGCTCGGATGTTGCCGAGGAAGGCAATCAGGAGGATGACGACAAGGACGGTCGCTTCCAACAGCGCCTTCGTAACGGTGCTGACGGCCTCGGTGATCAAGTGAGAGCGATCGTAGAACACCTCTAGCCGGACACCTTCCGGCAATGTGGGCTTGAGTTCATCCAACCGTGTTGTGATCGATGCGACAAGCGCGCTTGCGTCGGCACCGCGAAGGGACAGAACCAGCCCCTGCACGGCTTCGCCTTGACCGTTATGCGTGACGGCGCCATAGCGGGTGAGACTGCCGATACGAACGTCAGCAACGTCACCTAGGCGGAGAACGCGTCCGTCGGCCGTCTTTAAGACAATCTGTGCAAGATCTTCCGGCTTCGCAATGGCGCCCTGGCTGCGGACAACCAGCGCCTTTTCGCCTTCGGAGATGCGTCCCGCGCCGTCATTGCGATTGTTGTCTTCGATGGCCCGGATGATATCGGTGATGCCAAGTCGCGCGGCCGCTAGCTTCGACCCGTTGGGTACCACTTCGAAGGTGCGAACGAGGCCACCCAACGCATTCACGTCCGCGACGCCGGGAATTGTGCGCAGGGCGGGCCGGATGGTCCAATCGAGCAGGCTCCGCCGCTCCTCAAGCGTGAGGTCGCCACCTTCGATGGTGAACATAAAGACGTCGGAAAGGGGCGTCGACGCGGGGGCAAGGCCACCGCTGACGCTGGCCGGGAGATCGGGCTGCACGGTGGCCAGTCGCTCGGCGACTTGCTGGCGGGCCCAATAGATGTCGGTGCCGTCTTCGAAATCGATCGTGATGTCGGCAATCGCATATTTTGCGGCTGATCTCAGGATCGTCTGCCGCGGAATGCCCAGCAGTTCCATCTCAAGCGGGGAGATGACGCGGCTTTCGACTTCTTCCGGCGTCATACCCGGCGCCTTCAGGATCATCTTGACCTGGACTTGCGCCACATTGGGAAAGGCATCGATAGGAATTGTCTTGAACGCATAGCCACCAACTGCGGCCACAAGTGCAGCGACGATGAGCACGAAGGCCCGTTGGGTGAGTGAAAAGTCTATCAAGCGCCGCAGCATGGATCATTCACCTTGTAGGAGAGCTTCGAGCTGCGGCAGACCGCTTGCGGCAATTTCCTGGTCGGGCTCCAGAGCGCCTGTTACTGTTGCCGACGCGCGCGACTTTCCTTTGAGAACGATGGGGGTCAGCGCGAAGCCGTCCTTGTTGCGGGCAAATACGGCGTGCGCATTGTTGATCCAGGCCACGGCCGCAGCAGGCACTTCGTAGCTGCCTGTCTCGGCACGCCGGTTGAGGGTGATGCTAACAAGCTGCCCGGCGATCATTGGCGACCCAGAAGGCACAACGGCCAACAGTGTCGCGGAGCGCGTCATCGCATCGAGCGTTCCACCAACGGACAAAACCGTTCCCTGGAGTGTCTCAGAGATTTGTACGGTATCACCGGGACGGACCTGTTGCACGAGATCCGCGGGCAACTGGGCTTCGATCCATAACTCGTCGCTGGTCGATACGGTAACAGCGGCAGCCATAGCCTCGACATGGGAACCGGGCTGGACCGTCGCGATGACGATTTTTCCGTCCGCGGGAGCGACAATCGTATAACGCCCCGCTTCCCCCATGGTGATATCGCCAATCGAGAATGCCCGCTTCTGAGCGGAGATTGCTGCTTCTGTCTTTCGAAGGGTGGCCTCGGCCTCGTCAGCGATGGCCGTGCTGAGGATCTTCTTGTTGGCCAGATCTCGCTTCCATCCGGCGACGGCCGCCACGCGCTGTAGTTCGGCTTCCTGCTGGGCCAAATTGCCGTGGGCTTCGACGAGATCCCGGCTCAAGACGGTGATCAACGGATCCCCTTTTTGAACGATCTGCCCGGGAAGTGCGTCGACCTTGAGAACGGTTCCCGCAAAGGGTGCGGCAGCGGTGATGCGCGCGTTCGAGGCCGGCACAACGGTCCCCGGCAACACGGCAACAGCCTCGGTTGTTGCCGGCTTTACGCGGGTGACCGCGATATCCAATTGCGCCACCTGCGAATCGGACATGACGACATCGTTTGCAGATGCGACCGATCCGTTCCCGGCCAGTGAAAGCGACAGAACGCCCAGCACAAGCGGATTGAGAAAGAGCGCTTCCGACCGGGCTTTAAGAGACATGAGGACTCCCTTTGGAAAAATTGCATTCGCCGCCGCGGCACCTTGCAGAACGCCCGTCAATCTGACGGATGGTCAATGACAGCCGGCTGACAATCGCGGAAATCGCACACAACGCCCTCAATCTGAAACCAACCTGAAAACGCGTGCGGCGGTTTGTTCAGGCCTTTTCAGGTTCGTTTCAGCTTCCGCGTGATATGCACCGACGAGGCACAACGCAGGAGGCGGCCATCAGGATATTGCTGGTGGAGGATGATCGGGACATTGCACAACGGCTTGGCGAGGGGCTCGCCGAGGCGGGTTTCTCCGTGGAATACGCGTTCAATGGTCCAGATGGACTTGCGCTTGGAACCGACGACTCGTTCGACGCCGCTGTGCTCGATCTTGGGCTGCCCCAGATGCAGGGTCTCGACGTTCTCAAAGAGTGGCGGAGAAAAAACCGCAACTTTCCAGTATTGATCCTGACGGCACGTGGCACGTGGTCGGAGAAGGTCGACGGCCTCAATGCAGGCGCCGACGACTACATCACCAAGCCCTTTCATTTGCCAGAAGTGGCGGCCCGGCTTAAGGCACTGATCCGGCGATCAGCAGGTCAGGCTTCATCCGTGCTCACGCACGGCAGACTTACGCTCGATATAACTACAGGGAAAGCAACCTACGATGGGGCGCCAATCGAACTTACCGCCTCGGAATTGCGCATGCTCAATTATTTCATGCACCGCATCGGTCGGATCGTTTCTCAGAGCGAATTGACCGAACACCTGTATGCGACGGTGGATAGCCGCGAGTCGAATACGATCGAAGTCTACGTCAGCCGTCTCCGCCGCAAGACATCCACGGATCTCATCAAGACAATCCGCGGACTCGGATACCGGATGGATTAGCCATGTTCGCTCTGCGAAGCCTGAAAGCAAGATTGATCGTGATGGCCGCGGTGTGGATCCTGGCGGGTGTCGTGGCGTCTGGTTTCGTTCTATCGGCCGTCTTCCGGCAACATGTTACCGGACAATTTAAGGAAGAACTCTACGTCCACCTCACGGAGCTTGAACGGCTGGCGGAGTTCAAGGGCGACAAGGCCGAGCTGGCCCGTCCATTGAGCGACCCCCGGTATGACGAAACTCTTTCGGGCTTCTATTGGGAAATCCAGCGAGGCGATTCTGTGCTCGCACGGTCCGCTTCCATGCAAGGCCCGATGCTGCGAACGCCCATCGACGAGCCAAAGGATGTCGGTGTCCACACCCACGTGACACAGGGGCCGACAGGGCGCATCCTGGTTGCCGAGCAGGGCCACTGGACATCGCCATCCGGCCCGGTTTTGCGCTACATCATTGGAACGGACCAGCGCCACATCGATAGCGTTCTGGGTGAATTCAACCAGACGCTCGGTCTGTCTTTGGCGACATTCGCTGCGGCTTTGATCCTGGCGGCCGGCGTTTTGATTTCCTTTGCCCTGCGCCCCCTCAATCAACTGCGTGAGTCGCTTCAGTTGGTCCGAAACGGACAGAACAAGAAGATCGCCGAGACCTTTCCATCCGAGGTTCAACCCCTGGTGGATGACCTCAATGGATTACTCAAATCGACGGGGGATCTTGTGCAGCGGGCCCGCACGCAAGCAGGCAATATTGCGCACGGGTTGAAAACGCCGCTGGCCATTTTAGCCGACGAAGCTCATCGCCTGGATCGCGACGGACAGCCGAAGCCGGCCGCGACAATCGTCTCCCAAGTCAAGAAGATGCAAACTCACATCGACTATCAGATCACGCGTGCCCGTGCGGCGGCGGCCCACATAACCCTGGGCAACTCAGCGCCCGTTGGTGTGGCGGCTGCGGAGGTCACGCTGGCTCTCCAGCGTCTCTACCACGACCGTGCGATCGACGTGACTGTCGATATAGAGCCGGCACTCCGTATGGCCTGCGACCGGCAAGACCTCAATGAAATTCTTGCCAACTTGCTCGACAACGCATTCAAGCACGCCAAGACGCAGATTGCGGTAAGTGCCATGGCGAATTCCGATCGGGGCGTGACGATTGCGATCGATGACGATGGGCCGGGCATTCCAGTCGAAGCCCGCGAGATCGTTTTCAACGTCGGCGAGCGGTGGGATAGCCAGGCGCCTGGATCAGGCTTAGGTCTCGCGATTGCCAGGGATCTTGCGCGCCTTTACGGCGGTGATGTCGTTCTTACAGACAGTCAGTCGGGCGGATTGCGTGTCGAACTATGCTTGCCGGGCGGGGCGCAGTGAAGCGGGACAAGGCGTTTGAGGAAGCAAACTATGCCTTAAGTTTTTTTAGTAAATCGCTGACAGGATGGGAACCCCAATGACTTTGCCATCAGCCCACGATAACGAACCACACTTCATAACGCGCAGCGGTTGGCTGCGGGCCGCTGTCTTGGGCGCGAATGATGGCATTGTGTCCATTTCGTCGTTGCTAGTCGGCGTGGCATCAGCTGACCCGTCGCCACGCGCCGTGTTGATCGCGGGCGTAGCGGGACTGACTGCAGGCGCAATGTCGATGGCCGCCGGGGAGTACGTTTCGGTCTCTTCGCAATCCGATATTGAACGCGCCGATATCCTGAGGGAACGGCAAGCGTTGGCCGATGAACCTGAGAAAGAGCATGCGGAGTTGGTCGCCATCTACGAGTATCGTGGACTTTCGTCGAAGACGGCGAAGTTGGTCGCCGATGAGCTCACACGTCATGATGCCCTAGGGTCGCATGTTCGGGACGAATTGGGGCTGTCCGAAATGAATGCCGCAAATCCCCTTCAGGCAGCTTTGGCATCGGGCGCGACGTTTTCGATTGCAGGTAGCATCCCGCTTATCGCGGCAGCATTGTCGCCTGCGAGTCACATCACAACTGCAGTCTTAATCGTCACCGTCCTGGCGCTGGCCGGCCTTGGGTTGTTCGGCGCCAAAACCGGTGGTGCGCCGGTGGGGCCTTCGCTCGCTAGAGTGGTGGGCTGGGGTATCGTCGCCATGCTCGTCACCGCAGGTATTGGCAAGCTCGTCGGTGTGAGCGTCTAAGGTCGACGATCGAAATCTAATTGTGACTATTTGGCCCTTCTGTGCTCGATATCTTCCGCCTGGATGCTCCATGCAACACGCTTGTTGCGCACCAACAATTGTTCCGCTGTGGGGCATTCGCTGCCTTTTGGCAGACAATCAATTGGTCCGGTAAGTCTCTCGGACCGGACGCTGCCGGGGCCGCTGCCCTCGCCATGTGCCGATGTCCACTTCTGTATAAAAGCCCCCACCCCTGCCCCTCCCCGCTGAGGGGGAGGGGTTGGGTTAAGCGTGTTGGCGGGACCGGTTACTCTGCAGCGGCCATTGCTGGTTGGTTGACGCGGCTGACTTCCACCAAGTTATCGGAGAAGGTGGGGGCGCGGCCGAGGCCGCAGTGGGCGTCAGACGAGATGGAGTTGACCGAGCCGTCGGTGCGGTTGAGCGAACGCCAGTAGCCCAGGGTTGCGACCACGATGCCGGGGTTCACGTCGTCGGTAATCTTGGCAACGCCGGTGAAGTCGCCGCGGTCATTATAAACGCGGACCGGATCGCCTTCGTTGATGTTGCGTTTGAGGGCATCGGCTGGCGAGATCAGCACGAACTGCTCGCCCTGCGCTTTGATCTTGTGCTCCTCATTCGCGTAGCACGAGTTCAGGAACGCGTGGCTCTTCGGCGAGATGATGTTGAGCGAATAGAGCTTGGCGCGTTCGGGGTTGGTTTCGGGCGCTTCGCGGTTGGCGATGTAACCGGGAAGCGGATCGACGGGCGAGCCGTCTTGGTCGCCCTCGTACATGGCGCGGAAGGGACCGGCGACGAAGTTTTTCGCGTCATGCAACAGGAACTCGACCTTGCCCGAGGGTGTCGGGAACTTGCCGTCTTTGTGGGGTGTGCGCGTGTCGGCGGAGCCCACGTCGATCTTAAAGTAGCCGTGCTTTTTGAAGTACTCCATGTTGACGCCGGCCATCTTGGGATCGTCCCAATTGATGTAGTGGGCGGCCAGTTCGCTGTCGGTCATTTTGAAGACGGGATCATCAAAGCCCATTTCGGCGGCAAGCATGCGCCACATGTCGCTCGTGGGCTTGCATTCGCCGGGTGGTTCGACGGCCTTTTGATTGTACGTGAAATAGAAGTGGCCCCACGACCACATCATGTCTTCGGCTTCGCCGGCCATGGCGGCGGGGAGCACGATGTCGGCGTATTTGGCGGTGTCGGTCATGAAGTGTTCGGCGACGACGGTGAAGAGATCTTCGCGCTTCAGGCCTTTGACGATCTTGTTGGTCTCGGGGGCTTGGATGACCGGGTTCGTGCAGAACACGAAAAGGGATTTCAGCGGCGAGTCGAGTTTCATTTCGCCGGTGAGTGCTGCGCCAAGGCGGAGATTGTTGATGGCGCGTGTGCCGGGTTTGATCCAGTCGGCGCGCGAGACCTTGGCCCAATCGACGGGGAAGTCCCACAGCGGCATTTGGAGAAGGCCGCCGCCAACGTGCTTCCACGAGCCCACAAGGGCGGGCAATGCGCACACCGCGCGGATGGCCTGACCGCCACCCGCGTGGCGTTCCAGCGCAACGCCGATGCGGATCACAGACGGCTGAGCGGTCGCGAATTCCTTGGCGAATTTACGGATGTCGTCGGCTTTGACACCGGTGATCTTCTCGACGTGTTCTGGCGAGAAGTCGGCTGCGCGATACTTCAGTTCGGGATAGCCGTAGGTGTGCTTGTCGACCCACTCCTGATCTACGAGTCCTTGGGCGATGATGGAATTAATGAAGCCCATGGCGAGGGCGCCATCGGTGCCGGGTTTGGGGCAGATGTGCCAGTCGCCAGCCTTGGCGGTGCGCGACTTGTACGAGTCGATGACGACGACTTTGGCGCCGCGCTTCTGGGCTTCGAGTACAAAGGGCCAGTGGTGCAGGTTTGTGGAGATGGAGTTGCAGGCCCAGATGACGATGAACTTGGCGTGGACGAAGCTCTCTGGATCGACGCCGCCGGTGGGCCCGACGGAGAGCAGCCACGCGGTGGAGGACCCCGACGCGCAGAACGTCTTTTCGTTCACGGTGGTGCCGAGGCGATTGAAGAAAGGGTCGCCTGAGTTGATGCCTTGCACGAGGCCCATGTTGCCCAGATAGCTGTAGGGCATGATCGCTTGGCTGCCGTGTTCGGCGATGATGCCGCGCCAACGGTTGCCGATTTCGGAGACGGCCTCTTCCCAGGTGATGCGTTCCCACTGGCCGGAGCCTTTGGGGCCCTTGCGGCGGAGCGGATACATCAGGCGATCGGGATTGGCGTGATGATCGTGGAAGTCTTTGAGTTTCACGCAGAGCGTGCCGCGCGTCATCGGGTGATCTTTGTTGCCGCGCACATCGACGAGTTTGCCGCCTTTCACCTCGTAGACCATCGAACAGGTGTCGGGGCAGTCGTGGGGGCAGGCGCCGTGGAAGGTCTCGGACTTGATCTGCTCGTTCATTGGGCTTCCTCTCCAGAGAATTGTTTTGTGGTTCGGGCGATGCCGAGCCGCCGTGCCGCGTCGAGGCGGAACGGGTTGAAACCTGCGGCATCCTGGCATCGATTGGTTGATCGGGCAATCCTGATCGACGTCAGGTCCGCAGATGTGCTGAGGCGTGATGTGTCTTCGCGATTGCAGCGATTGCAGCGGGCTAGGGCAGCGCGTCGCGATAGATGTGCAGGCGGCCCGCGGAATCGCGGATCTCGCAGCCGTCGGCCGTCAATCGAACGTCGGATGAGAGGAGAGAGACCTTGCCGAAAGCGCCGGGAAGATCGAGGACATAATCGGGACGCGCGATGCCTGACAGGCGCCGATGGAGTTCGCGGACGAGGCTGATGCCGTGGGCGACGGGGACACGGAAATGGCCAGTGCCGGGGGCGAGGTCGCCGTGGTGGAGGTAGTAGGGAACAATACGTGCTTCGATGAAGCCGCGCATAAGGGCGTCGAGGGTCTCGGCGTCGTCGTTGATGCCGCGCAGAAGGACGGTCTGGCTGACGAGGGGGATACCGGCGCTGGAGAGACGAGCGAGGGCGGCGCGGGCGTC
>JALHQM010000002.1:103593-136366 GCA_022841965.1 Hyphomicrobium sp.
ACGAACTGGCGGGCGATTGGGCCTGAGGGATCGTGCGGGTCGATGAGGGCTGCCATCGCGGGCGTTATGGCGACGGCGTAGCGTTCGGCGACGGCTGCAAGCATGTCGGCGGTGGACGGTGGTGCGAAGCCGGCTGATACGAGATCAGCGGCGGAGCGCAGTGTTTTTTCGCGTGCGGTCACAGGAGCGGCCACGCGTCGGTGTCGTGGTCGGGGTGCTGGTGCGAGACGAGTTGGGCGAGGAACGGGGCTGCGATGGGATCGTCCATCGTGTGTAGCGAGGGAAGGGACGCGATGCCGTCGACGTAGGGGATTTTGCCTTCGATGCCGAACTGGACGGTGGGGGCGATCTTCTCGGGGTGGTCGAAGGCGGCGATGGAAAGGGCTACGCCATCGGGGGCTTCATAGGTGAGGGGCGTGCCGCAGTTTTCGCAAAAGCCGCGGTTGACGAAGTTGGACGACGCGAAATGCTTGGGCTTGCCGCGTGTCCAGGTGAGCATTGTGCCCGACGTGTTCACAAGAGGCGCGTAGAAGGCCCCGAAGGCCTTCTGACACATGCGGCAGTGGCAGACGGAGGCATCCTTGAGGGTGCCCTCGACGCGGAAACGGATCGCACCGCATTGGCAACCGCCGGTCAAAACCTCAGTCATGGCGGCAACTCCAGGGCTATTGCTCGCCCTTACGGCGGCTCATGAAGGCGATGCGTTCGAAGAGGTGGACGTCCTGCTCGTTTTTGAGAAGTGCGCCAGCCAGCGGCGGGATCAGTTTGCGGGTGTCGGTTTCCTTCAGGGTCGCAAAGTCGATGTCTTCGGCGAGGAGAAGCTTCAGCCAGTCGATCAATTCGGACGTGGAGGGCTTCTTCTTCAGGCCGGGGACGTCGCGCATGTCGTAGAAAATGCGCAGAGCTTCCGCGACGAGGCGGCCTTTCAGGTTGGGGAAGTGGACGTCCACGATTTTCTGCATGGTGTCGGGATCGGGGAATTTTATGAAGTGGAAGAAGCAGCGGCGCAGGAAGGCGTCGGGCAGTTCTTTTTCGTTGTTGGAGGTGATGATGACAATCGGGCGCTGGGCGGCCTTGATGGTCTCGCCGGTCTCGTAGACGAAGAACTCCATGCGATCGAGTTCCTGCAAGAGATCGTTGGGAAACTCGATGTCGGCTTTGTCGATTTCGTCGATGAGCAGGATGGGGCGGCGCTCCATGAGGAACGCCTCCCAGAGTTTGCCCTTCTTAATGTAGTTGCCGATGTCCTTGACGCGTTCATCGCCGAGTTGGCTGTCGCGGAGGCGCGAGACGGCGTCGTATTCGTAGAGGCCCTGCTGCGCCTTGGTGGTGGACTTGATGTGCCACTCGATGATGGGTGTTCGAAGCGCGCGGGCGACCTCCAGGGCGAGGACGGTTTTGCCGGTGCCAGGTTCGCCCTTGATGAGGAGGGGGCGTTCGAGCGTGATGGCGGCGTTGACGGCGACCTTGAGATCGGGGGTCGCGACATAGTTTTTCGTGCCGTCGAATTTCATGGGGGCTTCATGGGTCCGGTTCCAGGGAGGTGGACCGTAAGGCGGCGCGGCGAGCCGGGGAAGGGGGCCGAACGCCACTTCAGGTTTCAATCGGCATCTTTGGTGGCATGAAAAAGAAAGCGCCGCCCATGGGTGGGGTCCATGGGCGGCGCAGGCCGGTGGATGTTGCCGGCCGGGTGTTCGGGAAGGGCCGTGCCGTATTTTGCAAATCCGGGCCAGGATGTGGGGACAATGGGGCCCGGCTTGCGTGGATCGGCGCCGTGTGGGAGCGGTTGGCCTTCCAAGAGCGATGACGCAACACTCGAGAGACTGGCGTGTGCTCTCTGGTTGTTTTGTCGCTCCTGAACAACCATAGATTGTAATAGATTGGTTAATCGGGCGTTAACGGCCACGTTGGCGTGAAATTGCTCTGCGCAGTGGTCGTCCCGTGGGCGGTCAACCTACGGAATTCACGAGAAAAATAAAAAGTCCGGCGAGGCGGGTGCCGCTTGCCTTGACTCCGACACTTGCCCGCGACAATAGGATCGCGTTCCTCCGGGGTCGTGAGCACGAGTCGTGCTGGACGCCGGTTTTTTTGAGTGCGCGACGGTGCCTTAAGCGGAGACCGGCCATGGGCAAACGCGACGACAAACCAAAAGCTGGCAGAGCGGCACCTGCCGCCGCCCGGGCGAAGAGTTCGGCCTCGGCGAAGGCGCGTCAGCCCGCGCGGGCTCAGAAAAGCCGGGTGGCTCCTCCCACAGCCGCTTCAAAGACTGCTGCGAAGCCGGCGGCCAAGGCCGTGGCGAAACCTGCCGTCAAGGCCGTCGCCAAGGCCGGAGCTGCCAAGCCGTCCGGCAAGGTGGTCGCGCGCGCGCCCGTCGCCGCTGTCGCGGACAAGGTTCGGTCGGTAACGAAGGCGGCTCAAAAGCAGTCTGACAAGAAGCTCGTTGATCGCGCTAAAGCGTCGGCCATCGTTCTGACGCCGGATTACCGTCCGTCGGAAGACGAGCCGTTCATGAACGAATATCAGCGGCTTTACTTCCGGCAGAAGCTCCTTACCTGGAGAGAGGACATTGTCCGGCAGACGAAAGAGACGCTGGAGGGGTTGCACGAGGACAGCGTGCAGCATGCGGACTTGGCCGACCGGGCGACGTCGGAGACCGACCGCGCGCTGGAACTCAGGGCGCGTGACCGGCAGCGCAAGCTTGTCTCGAAGATCGATGCCGCGTTGGCGCGGATCGAGGATGGAACGTATGGCTATTGCGAAGAGACCGGCGAGCCGATCGGGCTAAAGCGGCTCGATGCGCGGCCGATCGCGACGTTGTCGCTGGAGGCGCAGGAGCGCCATGAGCGCCGCGAGCGGGTTTACCGCGAGGATTGAGTGGCCGCTGTCTCGAATCGGGGCGGCTGTTAACCTCGGCTCAACATTTGCGGATCACACTTTGAGATAGCCGCGCGGTTGCCGCGGTGTTTTGGAGTGTGTTTCATGCTGTCGATGCTCAAGTTCAGCGGAAAGCATTGGTCCCGTGCGGCGCTTTTGTGGATTTTACTCGCGGTTGCGGTTGATGGACTGGCGAAGGCCGGTGCAGAGGCGGCGGATGCGAAGCTTTCGGCTTACAACGCGGCCGTGGCGCTCGGCGTGGTTGATGCGGCCGAGCGGATTGGCCGCCAAGGCCAATATCAGGTGGCGCGGGTGGCTGTGACGACATTGGATCTCAACACGATTGATCCGGCGGTATTTGCTGATGCCGACGACGCGGGCGCTGGGTCGCGCTGAGCGTGGTGGCTGCTATTTCCGCTTTTTGAATTCGAACGCCGCGCTGGGTTCCGTGGCAATCGGCGCCGTGGGCGGGGTGTCGTCCTGGGCTGGGGGTTTTTGTGCCGGCTCGGCGGTCCGGACCTCTTGCACGCGCTGGAGGAGCGTTTTGACGAAGTCGAGGTCGCGCAGGTGCACATCGTGCTGCGCGTAGGGCATCTCGATGCCTTCCTCGCGGAAGGCGCGGACGATGCGGTGGCGCAGATCCGAAGTGGCCGTACCGCGCTTGCCAAAATCGGAGACACTGGCCGACAGGCTGAACTCAAAGCCGTTGGGACCGAAGGCGTCGAAGGAGGCGCCGGGTTTGGGTTGCTGCAGGATCAACGGGCAGTCCGCTGCAACCTTGTCGAGGATGTCGCGGACGTGGTCGGGATCGGCGGCGTAGCTGGTTTTCACGGGTATGGAGATGCTGGAGAGCGCGTTGCGGTGCGTCCAGTTGAGGAATGAATTCGTGATCAGTTCGGAATTTGGAACGATCAGTGTGGCGCGGTCACCGGTTTCGATTTCGGTGGAGCGGACGGAAATGTTACGGACGCGGCCGGTTTGACCGTTGACCACGATGAGATCGCCGACTTTCAAAGGCCGCTCGAAGAGCAGGATGAGGCCGGATACGAAATTGTTGATGATGGATTGCAGGCCGAAGCCGATGCCGACGGAGAGGGCACCGGCGACAATCGCGATGTTGGTGATGTCGAGGCCGGCGTAAGAAAGCGCGACCAACATCGCGAGAGCAAAGCCGGCGTAGCCGATGGCCTTGTGGATCGAATTGGCGAGGCCGGGATCAACGCGGGCCGTGGCGAGGAAGGTTCCGCTGGTCCAGCGCTGAACAAGTCGCGTGACGAATAGCAGAGTTGCGAAGAGCGCGATGGCGGCGGCGATCTGGACGAGTGAAATGCGCACATGCCCGATTTCGAAGCCGAAGATGAGGGATTTCAGCCAGGCCAAGGTGTCGGGAAGCGCAAAGCCCCATGTGACGAGAATGAAGGGGAGCGCGACGAGCGCGAGGACGCCATCGAGAGCGAAGGCGGCGATCTTTGTCACGGTGCGGGACTGGGTGTCGTCCAATCCCAGGCGCTGGTTCATGACGCGGCCCAGCGCGCGCTGTTCATTTGAATCGGTTTCGATGAGTGCGCGGATCGCGAGGTGGAGAAGAATAACGAGGACGACGACGCTGCCGGTGACAATGACCTGTCCGGAGACGAAGCGGCCGAGTGCGACGTAGCCCGCCAGCGACGCGCCCAGGATGAAGAGGGCTACGGCCAAGAGCGGGATCTTGAGGAGCCGCGGCGCCAGCCACGTCACGTCGAAGGCGTTGGGATCGTTCGGCGGGGCGTCCTTGGGGACGGCGGTCAAGGCATCGGAGGGCTGCTCGGTGTCGCGCGGGCGGGCCGGCCGTGGCGTGAAGCGTGTGCGAACAATTTTGAACAGGAGTGCGGCCATTGTGACGCTGGCGAGCGTCGCTGTCGCGACGCTGACTGACAGCGGCATGGCGAGGATACGGATGGCTTCCTTGGCCAGCAGGTCGAGCGCATAGACGGCGCCGATCCACGTCATGGCTCGGGTCAGAGAGGCGGCCGGCTTGTCGTCGAGATCGACGAGGCGCCATTGTGGGCGCTGGGGCTGCAGGATGGCGCGCGCCAGTGCGCGGACGGCGATGAAGACCAGCGCCGCTGGGAGAACGGTGAAGACGATGCGGCCGCTGTCGAGGAACCACAGGCCGAGATTGTCAAAGCCAAAGGCGATCAGCCCGAGCGCGAGGGCGGGAGGGAGCACGGTGAGACTGGCGACCCATCCGGCCGTACCGGCGCGTTTGAAGAAGTCCGGTTCGGTCTCGAGCGGCACATCGAGGCGGGACGCAAACACGCGGCGGCGAATGCGGGCCAGCGCGATGTACAGTGCTGCGGCGCCACCCAGAAGTGCGAAAATGGCAAAGAGGTTGTTTTCTGCCGAGCGGCGCCAGCGCCAGACCGTCCAATTTAATTCGGTCCAAGCCGGAGGCATGGCCTCGGCGACGTTGGACCAGGTGTCGAGGCTCAAGGGGGACGCATTGCGCCGGAAAAGCTGGGTGGTGAAAATGCCAGTTCGGTATTCTTGCACGCGCGTGAGGAGTTCTCGGGCGCGATATTGGACGAGGCCAGTCGTCTTGATGGCGCCGTCGACTTCGGCGGAGAGCGAACTCAGGCGTTGGCGCTCGGCTTGGATGGCGACGGCTTCGGCTGGTTGATCCTTTGCCGGGAGGGGGCCCAGCTTTTCGATTTGAGACGCGATCGCCCGATAGCGAGGTTGCAGGCTTTCCAGGAATTGATCCGAGGCCCCAACAAGGCCATCGATATCAAGGCGCAAGCGCGCCAATCCTTCATCGTTTTCACGAGAGGCTTCGACGTCGGTCTCAAGGGTATCGATGGTGGCGCGCAGGTTTGCTGCTGGCTCGCGGATTTCTGCGATGGTTGCCTGATCGGCGGCGTTGTCGGGCGGGGGCGCAGGCGCGGCCGCCGGTGGTGCGGGTTGCTGCCCCGCCGGTGTCGCGGCTGTGGGGGGCTGTTGGGCATCGGTCGCGGGCGCTGGCGGTGCGTCGGCTGCGGGTGGAGTGACGGCGTCTGGGGCTGGCGCAGCGTCAGTGGCGGCGGGACCCGTTGCGGGCACCGGTGCCGGTTCCGTTTCCGGTGAGGTGGCCTGTGCCAAAGCTTTAGCGGTCTGGCCAACGGCGTCGAACAGCGCTTGGGCTGAGGCGTCGTTGCGTCCCGGTGCGAAGCCCAGGATCACCGTTGCCAGCAGCGCTACCGCGCTGATCCGTTTGGCCAAAGACATCATTCGTTCAATATCACTTTCTGGTCGCGCACGGCACGATCTGCTGGCGCGGTGGAGGCGGCGGTTCTAAGGGGCGCGCTGGACTTGCTTGGGGCGAGAGCAGCGGACCGATTGTCGCGCGCGGTCATTTTTCTCCGCTCGAAGCCTGCCCGAATGTGCGGGCTGGGCGGGTGAAAACCGCCTGAGGTTCAACCGGTTCGCTACGCGGGGTTGAGCGCTGGGCGATCCCTGTTTCGATCACCACATCGACGGGGCCGCCAGTCATAATGAGGTGCTCGACGTTGTCGCGGCGAACGAGGATCAGGCGGCGGCGGCTATCGACGGAAGCGTGCTCCACAACATCAAGGCGGCGATCTGGTTTTGGTCCGAAGAAGCCGTCGAGAGGGGATGAGCCCTGCATGGCGCTGCGCGCGACGAGAGCGGCCGCGATGAGGGCGCCGGCGATCAGGATGATCAGGACCAAGTAAGTGAGGATATCCCACATCGTGCAGCGTCTCCCTGTCGGCCGCAAGGGCGGGCCAATTGTTTGCCGGCCAAGCCGCGGGCTGAGCTTCGGAGTGAAGTCGCGACGCGGAGGCTATTGAATCTGCGCCCCATTTTCGGATCGTGATTGAGGCATTCGAAAGCCGTCGTACCTGTTTCGGTCTTCTGGTTCCCAAAGTGGGGCGCCGCTAAGGACGACCTATACCGCGAAGTTCACGGCAATTTAACCCAGATGATCGAAGTGTTGACAGTGTTCCTGCCCTCTCGACCCCGATCTCCACAGGCGGTTGCAGACATGCGGCGACAACCATTGTGACCTGCGTAACGAGGCCGTTGATATGCCGCCACTTGAGGCCGCCCACACTTCGAATCAGATACCCTTCGACTTCATGAGCGACAGTGGTGGTGCGGTCTATCGCGGTCCGGTTTCGTCCGGCTCCCCGGTATCCCTCGCGGACGGAGCGATGTCCTATTTGCCTGTGCTTGGTGCGGTCTTCGCGCTGGGCGTTGTTGCGGTCACTGTTGCCGCGAGCACAGCGGGAACGCCTGTGTTGCTCGCGGTGCTCGCCTCGTTTGCCATTCTCGGGGTGTTCTTCGTGCTCGGGTGGTTGGCTGGTCATATTCGAATCGGCGACCGGTTGCTCTCCGACGATATCGCGCGCAGCATCAGCGACGGAATTGATCGCGGTTTGATGGTCGCGCGCCTCGATGGTTCGGTGCTGTTCGTCAATCACAAGCTTGAGGAACTCGTCGGCCGCCTCTCGTCGCGGGAGGTGTCGGCCCTGGATATGGCTTTCGGTCCCGATCTCGCGGTGCGGGAGGCGTTCTTCCGACTTAACCGGGCGGCGGATCGCGGCGACCGGCATGGCGAGGATTTCCGGCTGGCTGCGGGTGGCGCGCTGCCGCAGCGCATTTTGCGCATCGATGTGGCGCCGCTCGATCTGGGGCGCGGCCGGGAGACGGGCCGCACGGTTTTGTGGTCGGTGCAGGATGTGACCGAAGACCGGATGCGGACGGCGGCGGCCCGGCAAAGCTTGGTCGATACGCTGGGGTTCTATGACGCTTCTCCGGTCGGCTTGCTGACTGTCGACCAGGGCGGCACGGTGCGCCACATCAACGGAACGCTGGCGCGCTGGCTTGGTTATCCCAACCAACCGCTGGTGAGCCGCGTCGTGCGGCTGTCCGATATTCTGAGCATCGAAACCGTTGCTCTGATCGAAGGCGCGCGGC
The DNA here is from genome assembly GCA_022841965.1 of Hyphomicrobium sp. GTDB lineage: Bacteria > Pseudomonadota > Alphaproteobacteria > Rhizobiales > Hyphomicrobiaceae > JAGVSR01. The sequence continues at coordinate 111,424 of JALHQM010000002.1, forward strand.
AGGCGGGCGCTGAAGACATGATTTCGCTCGACATCGATGCGACGCGGGAAGACGGCCGGCTGCTGCCGGTGCGTCTCGTGGCGCGGACGCATCGCGATGGGCACCGGCTGATTGCCTTCATCAACAGAGAAGCTGATCACGGTCTGGGCTTTGATGCCCCGGCGAGCGATGTTCGCTTCGCACGCTTCTTTCAGTCGGCTCCGTTCGGTATTGCCAGCGTCTCGGCCGACGGCCGGGTGACAAGTTCCAATGGCGCGTTTGCGCGGCTGATGCTCGACGGCACCGGTGGCATCGGCAAGCGGGCCGTGGATGTTCTGGCGACCGTTGACGACAAGGCCGGGCGGATTGAGATCGAGGATCAGTTGCGCCGCGTTCTTGCGGGCAAGGCCGCGGGGCAGCCGCTGGAGACGACGTTGTCGCCGACCCATGTTCGGCGGGTTTACATGAGCCCGATGGTGGAGCAGGCGACTGACCGCGAGGCGGCCATGCTCTATGTGGTCGATGCGACAGAGCAGAAGGCGCTTGAGGTTCAGTTTGCGCAGTCGTCAAAGATGGAGGCGGTGGGCAAACTCGCCGGTGGCATCGCGCACGACTTCAACAATGTGTTGACCGCGATCATCGGCTATTCCGATCTGCTTTTGCAAACGCATGCGATTTCTGATCCCGCGTACATGGACATCAAGAATATCCAAGGTAGCGCCTATCGGGCGGCGGGAATGGTGCGGCAACTGTTGTCGTTCTCGCGCCGGCAGACGTTGCAGGCGGAATCGCTTCTGCTCGACGAGGTGATCAGCGAGAACACGTCCATGCTGCGGACGTCGCTGGGCGAAAAGATCACGCTCAAAGTACAACCGAGCCGCGATCTTTGGTACGTTAAGGTCGACAAGGGTGAGTTCTCGCGCGTTATCGTCAATCTGACCGTGAACGCGGGCGATGCGATGCCTGTCGGCGGTGTGCTTTCGATCAAGACCCGGAACATCACAGAACGCGAAAGCCAGAAACTCGGGCGCGAGGGGATGCCGGTCGGGGAATATGTGGGTGTCGAAGTGTCCGATACTGGCACGGGAATGCCGGCAGAGGTTCTCGAGAAAATTTTCGAGCCGTTCTTCACGACCAAGGCGATTGGTAAGGGGACGGGCCTGGGGTTGTCGACGGTTTATGGCATCGTGAAGCAGTCGGGCGGGTTTATTTACTGCGATAGCGTGATCGGTCGCGGGACATCGTTCCATATCTATTTGCCGCGCTATATCCCGGAACTGGAAGACGAGGACGCCATTGTCGCGCTGGCTCCGGCAGTTCCGGCCAAGGAACCCGTGGCATCGAAGGCGTTGGATCTCACCGGCACCGGGCGCGTGCTGCTTGTGGAAGACGAGGATGTCGTGCGGTCGTTCGCGGTGCGGGCATTGACGCGGCAGGGTTACGAGGTTCTGGAAGCCTCCGACGGGCAGGAAGCCCTCGATATCGTGGCGGCACACAACGGGGAGATCGATATCGTCGTGACCGACGTCGTGATGCCCGAGATGGACGGGCCAACGATGTTCCGCGAACTGCGCAAGACCAACCCGTCGATCAAGGTCATCTTCGTCTCGGGCTATCCGAATGAAGCCTTCCGCGAAACGCTGGGCAGCGAAGAAGTGGCGTTCCTGCCGAAGCCGTTCTCGCTGCCGCAGCTGGCTGAGAAGGTGAAACAGGAATTGGCGCGCTAAGATCCCGCCGGACAGGATACAAAAAAACGCCCGGGGATTACCCGGGCGTTTTGCATTTCAGGTGGTGTTGGCTCAGCGACGGTTGCCGGATGACGACGGCTTATCCCAGTGCAGGTAGAGCACTGTCACGATGGCGGTGAGCAGCATGGTGCCGATCACCTCGGGGCGCTGGATGAAGGCGAGCCAAGTCGAGAAACCGGCGGCCGATCCACCCTTGGCGGTGAGCATGCTGTTGGCTGCGATGATGCCAAGCGTCAGCAGGGCGGTGAGCCCCATGGCGGTCAAGATCTGCAGCGCGCGCTTGGCGAGGCGTGGAACGAGCAGGGTCTTGCCTGCGACATCAATCATGGTGCGGTCCGACATGTGTGTCCGTCTCCTCCCTTGGAGTTGATGACCTCCGCCACGGACAAATTGGTCCCCCCGGCGACGGAAATCGAATCATTCGACGTTAGTCCGACACTGGGGCATTCCCGGGGCAGGGGTCCGATGATGCGGGTCAGGCTGTAAGCGCCTTGGCGTAGCTAAGTGCATGGAATCGATATAGGCAGATGAGAACAAAACGTGATTGACGGGTGAGAACGAATAGGGTACGAACTAGGTAAATTGTAGCTCTGCAACTTTAAACCTAAGGTGCGCCCGATGACGACCAAGCCCGACTTTAAAGTGATCGAAGGGGGATCGGCCAAAATGGATAAGAAGCAGGCGCTCGAAGCGGCCCTGGCACAAATCGACAAGAATTTCGGCAAGGGCTCAATCATGCGATTGGGCACCAACGACAAGTCGATCGATGTGGAGGCGATCTCAACGGGATCGATTGGGCTTGATATTGCGCTGGGTATTGGCGGTTTGCCGAAGGGGCGCGTCGTTGAAATCTACGGGCCGGAATCGTCGGGCAAGACAACGCTGACGCTGCATGTGATTGCGGAGGCGCAGAAGAAGGGCGGCACGTGCGCGTTTATCGACGCTGAACATGCGCTCGATCCGGTTTATGCCCGCAAGCTTGGCGTTAATGTTCAAGACCTGTTGATCTCGCAGCCTGATACGGGCGAGCAGGCTTTGGAAATCGCCGATACGCTGGTGCGCTCTGGGGCGGTCGACGTGCTGGTGATCGACTCGGTGGCGGCGTTGACGCCGAAGGCCGAACTTGAGGGCGAGATGGGCGACAGCCTGCCTGGCCTGCAGGCGCGGCTGATGAGTCAGGCGCTGCGCAAGTTGACGGCCTCGATCTCGAAGTCGGGCTGCATGGTCGTCTTTATCAATCAGATCCGCATGAAGATCGGCGTCATGTTCGGCAATCCGGAGACGACGACGGGCGGCAATGCGCTGAAGTTTTACGCATCTGTGCGTCTTGACATTCGCCGCATCGGGCAGATCAAGGATAAGGACGAGCCGGTCGGCAACCAGACGCGCGTCAAGGTGGTGAAGAACAAGGTGGCGCCGCCGTTCAAACAGGTTGAATTCGACATCATGTACGGCGAGGGGATCTCCAAGGTGGGCGAACTCGTTGATCTCGGCGTCAAGGCCAACATCATCGAAAAGTCTGGCGCTTGGATGTCGTACAACGGCGAGCGCATCGGGCAGGGGCGTGAGAATACCAAGGAGTTCCTGCGCACCAATCCGAAGGTGGCCAACGCCATCGAGGCTGCGGTGCGAGCCAATGCGGGGCTGATCGTGGATAAGATGCTGGTGGCACCCGAGGCCGGGGAGGCCGATGAGGAGACCCCGGACGAGGACGGCGTGCTGCCGGATGTCGATGATGCGCCCAAGAAGGGCGCTCGGGCCAAGCGCTCGGGCTGAGGCAACTGGAACGCAAATTTCTGACGGGACGGGGGTCTTTGGTGCCCCCGTTTTCGTTTGTGGGCGCCTGGGGGCTACAAGGTTGACGGACGTTGAAGGGCTATCGGTGTTGCGGCGGCGCGGTTTCTGGACAAGGGCGCCGGGTGGCGGTTAGAACCGGCCAACTCGTATCAAAGCCTGGGGGGTGGGGTCATCGGGGTACAGTGCGATTGCGCTGTCTCGAGACTGGCCACTCACTCAGGGTAAGTTACTCGGGAAAGTTTGGGACCTATGAGCGGCAGCGGCGTCAACGAGATCAGAACGGCGTTTCTCGATTACTTTGAGCGAAACGGTCACGCGGTCGTGCCGTCGTCGCCATTGGTGCCACGCAATGATCCGACGTTGATGTTTACCAACGCGGGCATGGTGCAGTTCAAGAACGTCTTCACGGGGCAGGAGACGCGGCCCTATGCGACGGCGGCGTCATCGCAGAAGTGTGTTCGGGCGGGTGGCAAGCACAATGATCTCGACAACGTCGGCTACACGGCGCGGCATCACACGTTCTTTGAGATGCTCGGCAATTTCTCGTTCGGGGACTATTTCAAGGAGCGGGCGATCGAACTGGCCTGGAACCTGATCACCAAGGATTATGGACTCGATAAGAAGCGCCTGATGGTGACGGTTTATCACGATGACGATGATGCGTTCCGGATCTGGAAAAAACTGACGGGCTTTGCCGATAGCCGGATCATTCGGATTCCGACTGCCGATAATTTTTGGGCGATGGGCGACACGGGGCCGTGCGGACCGTGCTCGGAAATTTTCTATGACCACGATCCGGACGGGAAAAAGGGAATTTTCGGCGGGCCTCCGGGGACAGCGGACGCGGATGGCGACCGGTTTATCGAAATTTGGAATCTCGTTTTCATGCAGTATGAGCAGCGGGGGCCGGGTGACCGGGTGTCGCTGCCGAAGCCCTCGATCGATACGGGCATGGGGTTGGAGCGCATTTCGGCTGTTCTGCAGGGGGTGCATGACAACTACGATACCGATCTCTTCAAGGCGCTGATTGCGGCGTCCGTCGATGCGACGGGTGTGAAGGCTGAGGGCGAGGCGCGCTTTTCGCACCGGGTGATCGCGGATCATCTGCGATCGACGAGTTTTCTGATTGCCGACGGCGTGCTGCCGTCGAACGAGGGGCGCGGTTACGTGCTGCGCCGGATCATGCGGCGCGCGATGCGGCATGCGCATCTGTTGGGGGCGCAGGATCCGCTGATGTACCGGTTGGTGCCGGCTCTCGTCCGGCAGATGAGCGATGCCTATCCGGAGTTGTCACGGGCGCAGGCGCTGATTTCCGAGACGTTGAAATTGGAAGAGACGCGGTTCCGCAAGACGCTTGAGAACGGGCTCAAACTGCTCGGCGATGCATCGGCGAAGCTGACCAAGGGCGCCGTGTTTCCGGGCGACGTGGCGTTCAAGCTCTATGACACGTTTGGTTTTCCGCTCGACCTGACGGAAGACGCGCTGAAACCACGCGGGATTGCGGTTGATACAGCAGCGTTCAACACGGCGATGGAGAAGCAGAAGGAGGATGCGCGCCGGGCCTGGAAGGGGTCAGGGGAAGCGGCGACCGAGACCATCTGGTTTGAGATCAAGGAAAAGACCGGCGCCACGGAGTTCCTCGGCTACGACACGGAGAGCGCGGAAGGCGTCGTGGCTTCGATTGTGTCTGGCGGCAAAGAAGCGAAGGCGCTGAAAGCTGGAGACGAGGGCGCGCTGATCCTCAATCAGACGCCGTTTTACGGCGAGAGCGGTGGTCAGGTCGGTGATCGTGGTGTCATTCGCGGGCCCAAGGGCGCGTTGTTCCGGGTGACCGAGACGCAAAAGAAGCTTGGCGACCTCTTTGTGCATGTGGGTTCGGTGGAGACGGGATCATTCAAGGCTGGCGATGCGGTCGAACTCGAGGTCGATCATCAGCGGCGGACGGCGACGCGGGCCAATCACTCGGCGACGCATCTGTTGCATGAGGCGCTGCGGCAGGTGCTGGGCGAGCATGTGGCGCAGAAAGGCTCGCTGGTGTCGCCCGACCGGTTGCGGTTCGATTTCGTGCATCAGAAACCGATGAGCCTTGACGAAGTGAAGCAGGTGGAAGCGCTGGCGAACGCGCTCGTCTTGCAGAACTCGGCCGTTGAGACGCGGCTGATGGCGCTCGACGATGCCAAGGCGTCGGGCGCGATGGCGCTGTTCGGGGAGAAGTACGGGGACGAAGTCCGTGTTGTCTCGATGGGTGATCCGCAGGCGGGTGCCAACAAGGCCTGGTCGGTTGAGTTGTGCGGCGGCACGCATGTGCGGCGCACGGGTGACATCGGGCTTGTGAAGGTTGTCGGCGAAAGCGCCAGTTCGGCCGGTGTGCGGCGCATCGAGGCGCTGACGGCGGATGGTGCGCGCGGCTATCTTGCGGAGGCGGATGAGCGGCTGAAGGAAGCCGCTGCCATTTTAAAGACGCGGCCGGACGATGTGGTCGAGCGGTTGCGGATCCTTGTCGAGGAACGCAAGGCGTTGGAGAAGCAGTTGGCGGATGCCAAAAAGCAGATGGCGCTTGGGGGCGGGACCGGAGGAGCTACTGGCGGGCCGTCGCCGTTGGCCAAGGTTGGTGACACGACGTTCTTCCGGCTCTCGGTGGCGGGGGTGGAGATGAAGGATCTCAAGGCAATGGCGGACGAGGGGCGCGCCAAGGTCGGGTCCGGTGTTGTCGCGATCGCAAATGCATCGGCCGACGGCAAGCTTGGGATTGTGGTCGCTGTAACGCCTGACTTGACGGGGCGGTTCAATGCGGTTGATCTCGTGCGGGCGGCGGCGGAGACGGCTGGCGGCAAGGGGGGCGGCGGTCGGCCGGATATGGCGCAGGCCGGCGGTCCGGACGGCAGTAAGGCCGATGAGGCCTTGGCGGCCGTGGAAGCGTTGATCGGCGGCTGAGATCGGGGGCTGACCGGCTAACGTAGAATCTGAAAGCTCAACACCATATTCCAAGGGAGTGCGCCTGTGACGACGTCGATTGTGAGGCTGATCGCGGCCGGATTTGTTCTGATGGCTACGTCGCCGGCGCGGGCGGAGACACCGGCCAGTTTATGCGGGACGAAGCCGGAAATGGTCGACATCATGATGCGCTTGATCGACGAGGGTGTTGAGAAACTCTACAGCGACAGCAAGATGTTTGTGAGCCGGGACAATCGCGACGGGTCGATGTGGGCGGTGACCTTGCCCCATACGACGGCGCACCCGTCTGCCGCTTGCCGAACCAAGACGAAAGACGTGGCCTTGCTGTGCAGCGCGGGCGACAAGGCTTGCACGTCCTTCCAGGCGCAAGCCACAGCGCGGATGGACAAGCTCGAAGCTGGGGCGCCGTAGAGCGTTTCACGAGAGCATCGGGCGCGGCGCGATCGCGGGTTGCGCTCATGGCTGATAAGCCCGAATGTGCCGCTCTATTGGAAAACCAATGAGGCGGGATGAATGGCAGGAGCGGCGCTCGACATCGCTGCCTATAAAGACGGCATCGTGATCTTAGCGACAGCCGCAATTGCGGTTCCGCTCCTGCAGCGTTTGCGCATCAGTCCGGTGCTGGGCTACCTGCTGACGGGGATGTTGCTCGGCCCGCACATGATGGGGTCGCTGACGCAGTCTTTTCCCGCAGCTGACTGGTTCACGATTTCAAATCCTGAAAACCTAGTGCCGGTCGGTGAACTGGGTGTCGCGTTTCTGCTGTTCATCATCGGGCTTGAGCTGGCGCCGCAGCGCCTCTGGATTATGCGGCGGTTGGTGTTCGGGATGGGGTCGCTGCAGATCTTTGTCAGCGCTTTGGTGCTTGGCACTGTCGCTACGCTCTTGGGGCAAGGACCGGCGGCGGCGCTCATCATCGGGTCGTCGCTGGCGCTCTCATCTACGGCGATCGTGGTGGAATTGCTGTCGCAGCAGAATCGGATGTCGCTGGGCACGGGGCGGACGAGTTTTTCTATCCTGCTGATGCAGGATCTGGCTGTCATTCCGCTCTTGATGCTCGTTCCAGCGTTGGCGCCTGGTAATGATGGTGCGCTCTGGTTGAGCATCGCACAGGCCTTCGCGCAGGCCATGCTCGCCGTCGGGCTCATCGTGGTGGTGGGCTACCTTGTGCTGAGACCGCTGTTCCGGTTGGTGGCTAATACGGAGAGCGGGGATCTCTTTGTCGCCGCGGTGCTGCTTGTTGCGGCGGGGTCCGGCATCGTGACGGCGGCGGCGGGATTGTCGATGGCGCTGGGCGCGTTCGTGGCCGGATTGCTGCTGGCGGAAACGGAGTTCCGGCGGGCAATCGAGGCGACGATCGAACCGGTCAAGGGGCTCTTGCTCGGCTGCTTCTTCTTTACGGTCGGGGCGGGGCTCGACCTGAGCGTGATCATCAACAATCCCGGGTCGGTGCTCTTGGGGCTCGCGGCACTGTTGGTCATAAAGGGTGTGATTATCGCGGGGGTCGTGCGCGCGTACGGGTTCAGCGCGGTGGTGGCTGGGCGGACGGCTGCGCTGTTGGGCCCGGGCGGAGAGTTTGCCTTCATCGTTTTGGGACTAGCAGCGGCATCGAAGATCATTGAACCGGATGTGACGGCGTTTGTGCTGGCGTTGACGTCGTTGTCGATGGCGCTCATTCCGTTGCTTGACCGGGTGGCGCAGTCGCTGTTTCCGGTCCCGGTGAGTGTGTCGACCGATCCGGCGCTCTCAGCGCTTCCAGAACCGCAAGAAGCTGTCACAGCCATCGTCATCGGGTATGGGCGCGTCGGCGCGCTCGTCTCGGACATGTTGAACGTTCACAACATCACACATGTCATCACAGAGAAGCGTCCTGATCTTGTGTCGGAGGGGCGCAAGGACAGCCGGCCGATCTATTACGGGGATGCGTTGAATACGAGTTTTCTGCAGCGGTGCGGATTGATGCGCGCGAAGGCGGTGATCATCACGATCCACGACTGGGAGGCGACCGACGACATTGTGACGACGATCCGGGGATTGAGCCCGCAGATCACGATTGTCGCGCGCGCGCGGGATGCGGATCACGCGCGTTACCTGTACGAGATCGGTGTTTCGGATGCGGTGCCGGAGACGATCGAAGCCAGCCTGCAACTCTCAGAGGCGGCACTGGTGGATCTGGGCGTGCCGACCGGGCCGGTGATCGCGTCGATCCATGAAAAGCGCGATGAGTTCCGGGCTGCGCTGCAGACGGCCGCAGGCAAGGCGGGGCGGAAAGAGAGCCACGGCGTGCGGTCGAAGTCGCGGGATACGGCGGCCCGTTAGGGCGCTGTTGCCGCTTCTGGCGCGGGTGCGGGAGGCGGTGCGGGTTCGTCCCGAGGGCGCTCAGTGGGTGGCAAATCGGTGACCTTGGACCAATCGAGGATGTCGAAGTCGATCAAAAGAGCGGCAAGGGCTCGGCTGGCATCGTAGCCGGCGTAGACGGTGTAGGTGCCTTCGCCCCAACCTGTATCAAAGGCGACAACGTTGCCGGGGCCAACATCGGCGGCAAGGCGGAAGGCGCCGCTGGCGCCCTTGTCTTTGTAGCCCGCGTTCTGCCCACGCTCGAGCCAGCTATCGAAGAACGTTTCGTCGGCGGCTACGGCTGCGCTGGCTGCGATGCCGGCGGCTTGATCGAAGAACGCGGCGACGCCGCTGTCGACGCTCACGCCCCAGGTCCCTCCAGGGTTCTCTGCGTCGCGCTGCATGTCGATGGATTTGGTTGCTTCCCAACGCACGACGGGGCGGTCGCTGATCTCGGTACGGGCGAAGGCGACGCGGCCGCGGCCCATGGAGCCTTGCAGGACCGCGAGGCGGACAGGGTGCTCGCCGGACGGTACATCGAGCGCGAGGGGCGGTTCATCCGTGCTGACGAACGGGTCGGCGACAGTGACCTTGCCGGAGGAGATTTTCAGTTTGCCGAGGTCTGTGACGCGGAAGAAAATCTTGACGGGGCGGGGTTGTTCGCCGGGAAGACTGTCGTCGGCCGAGCCGACAAAGTCGGGGGAGAAGACCCGGGTGAAGTAGTCGGCGTGCAGGGGCTCGGCGGCGCGGGCAGGCTGCGGCGCGCCCAGCGCGGCGGCGCAGAGAAGGAGGGTGGTGAGCAGGGGATGAACTGGGCGCATGAGGGATCAGGTCTGGGGATTGAACGTTTTGTATTCGGGCGGTCAGTAGCACGTCCCTGCGGCGGTGGCATGGAGAGGCCAGCCACAGCGTCAACGGGACTGGAAAGAATAGTTTGTGCTCCTGCAACTTGATGTTGTGCTCGCGGACGGCGATCTCGAATATTCGATCGCCGTCCGGAGGCTTCATCACGCGGACACGCCGCCAAATTTGCCGGCGTTAAAGTCGGTGACGGCTTGGCGGATTTCCGCTTCGGTGTTCATCACGAAGGGGCCGTAGGCGACGACCGGTTCGTTGATGGGGGCGCCGGAGAGCAGCAGGATCTTAGCGTCGTTGTTCGCCTCGATGCGCACCGCTCCACCTTCGCGAGACAAGACAACGACCTGGGCTTCGCGCGCGATGTCCTCGTCGTTGACGAGGATGGTTCCCGACAACACCGCAAGGGCGAGTGTGTGCCCTTCCGGCAATGAGAACTGCGCGTGCTTGCCCGCGTTCAGGCGGACATCCCAGATGTCGAGCGGCGTGAAGGTTCGGGCCGGACCATTGTGCCCCTCGTAGTCGCCGGCGATGACGCGCACGGTTCCAGCTCCATCGGGCAACTGCGCGACGGGGAAGTCGCCGGCCATGAGAGTCTGGTAGCCGGGCGGGTGCATCTTGTCCTTGGCGGGCAGGTTCACCCACAGCTGCACGACCTCGAAGGTGCCACCCTTCGCGGTGAAATCGCCGGAGTGATACTCCTGGTGGACGAGACCGGACGCCGCCGTCATCCACTGGACATCGCCGGGACCGATCTTGCCACCCGCACCCGTGGAGTCGCGGTGCTCCAACTCGCCGTCGTAGACGATGGTGACCGTCTCGAAGCCGCGGTGGGGATGCTCGCCGACGCCGCGCGGGATGGCGGCAGGCTTGAAGCTGTGCGGGCCGGCATAGTCGAGCAGCAGGAACGGGTCGATGGCCGCGCCGTGGGCGTAGTGGGACAACAGCGAGCGGACGGGGAAACCGTCGCCAACCCAGTGCGGGCGTGGGGCGTCGAGGACGCCAATGATCGTGCGCATCGTGCCTCCTTTTGTGTGAGGTTTCGTTCGCCGCATATGTGTTGATGCAAGGCTTGTGCTGCAATAGGCCGCGACAAAGGCCGCCACCGCACTTAGGGCAAGAGGCGGGCGCCGTAGAAGAGGGCGATGGCGACGGAGACGAGGGACATCGCGAAGCCGGCGATGGAGAGGCCGAAGCTCCACCAAAAAGTGTTGAGGCGCAGTTTCATATATTCGGAGCGCAGTGCTTCCATTTCGGGATTGCGCTGGCGTCCGCCGCCGCTGGATGGGGTGGCGCTGTCGTCTTTCAGATAGGCGAGGTAGCCGCCGTGGAGGGCCCAATAGCGGCCGGCGTTGGTGAGGGTGAGTTGGGTGCGGCTGTCGTCGTCGAATTTGGCGAGGCGCGTGCGGACGAGAAGATCGGCGGCATCCTTGGCGATCGAGAGCTTGGTGTCTTCGTCGGCGAAGACGGTGTCGGGCTGGTCGAAGATTTCGGCTGGCGGCGATTTGTAGGCCGCCGCCAGCAAACGGTCTGCAGTGTGTTCGATCGTGGCGGGATCGCTCACGCCGCCATCGCTTTCTTGAGGTTGTCGTCGACTTTGTCGAGGAAGCCGGTGGTGGAGAGCCACTTTTGGTCGGGGCCGACGAGCAAGGCGAGGTCTTTGGTCATGAAGCCGCTTTCGACGGTATCGACGCAGACATTTTCGAGTGTTTCAGCGAAGCGCTTCAGGTCGGCGTTGTCGTCCAGCTTGGCGCGGTGGATGAGGCCGCGTGTCCAGGCGAAGATCGACGCGATGGCGTTGGTGGACGTTTCCTTGCCCTTCTGGTGTTCGCGGTAGTGGCGCGTGACGGTGCCGTGGGCGGCTTCGGCTTCCATGGTTTTGCCGTCGGGGGTGATGAGCACCGACGTCATGAGGCCGAGCGAGCCGAAGCCTTGCGCGACCGTGTCGGACTGCACGTCGCCGTCGTAGTTTTTGCAGGCCCAGATGTAGCCGCCCGACCACTTGAGGGCGGAGGCGACCATGTCGTCGATGAGGCGGTGTTCGTAGACGAGCTTGCGCTTTTCGAACTCGGCCTTGAACTCGGCCTCGTAGACTTCTTGGAAGATATCCTTGAAGCGGCCGTCGTAGGCTTTGAGGATGGTGTTCTTCGTCGAGAGGTAGACGGGGTAGTTGCGGTTGAGGCCGTAGTTGAGGGACGCGCGGGCGAACTCGCGGATGCTGTCGTCGAGATTATACATGGCCATCGCGACGCCGGCGCCGGGGGCTTTGAAGACTTCCTTTTCAATCACCTTGCCGTCTTCGCCGACGAACTTGATGGTCAGCGTGCCCTTGCCGGGGAACTTGAAGTCGGTGGCCTTATACTGGTCGCCGAAGGCGTGGCGGCCGACGATGATCGGTTGCGTCCAGCCCGGAACGAGGCGCGGAACGTTCTTGCAGATGATGGGTTCGCGGAAGATGACTCCGCCGAGGATGTTGCGGATGGTGCCGTTGGGCGACTTCCACATTTCCTTCAGGTTGAATTCCTTCACGCGGGCTTCGTCGGGCGTGATGGTGGCGCACTTGACGCCGACGCCGTGCTTTTTGATCGCGTGGGCGCTGTCGATCGTGACCTGATCGGAGGTCTTGTCGCGGTTCTCGACGGAGAGGTCGTAGTATTCGAGGTTCACGTCGAGGTAGGGGTGGATCAGCTTGTCCTTGATGAGCTGCCAGATGATGCGGGTCATCTCATCGCCGTCGAGTTCCACGACGGTGCCGGTCACCTTGATTTTGCTCATTGGGCTGGGCCTGCTGGTTCGTTGCTTGGGGAAGAATGATGCGGCGCACCATAGGTCGCGGTTCGGCTGTCGCCAAGGGCCGCTGGGCCGCACCTGGACGAAAGGGTATGGGATTGTGCGTGGGTGAGATCAGTTGGCGGGGCGGCGGCGCTTCGCTATAGCCGGGCCAGTGGCGGGTGCGGCCCGTGGCGTTGAGCGGAAAGATAAGATGCAGATTGAGATTGCCGATGGGACCCCGTGCGTTCAGGGCCTGCCGGTCGGCGCCATCGTGCAGGCGTGCCACGAGAAGACGGTGGATGCGGGGCTGGAAAGTTTGGCGGTCCCAGGTCTTGACCGGGAGACGCTGGAGCCGGTGCTGACCTATTGCGCGGAGCTGCGCTGCGAGGCGGATCAGGTCACGTGCCCGGGATGCAAGCGGAGGACGGAAGCGGAGGGGATTGCCACGCTCGACGATTTTATTGCCCGGCACGAGGAGATCGTGGTTGGCGATGGGTCGGTGCGGCTGAAAGGTTCGGGCACGGGGCGGCTGACCACGCCGGCCTTGGCGGCGCTGGAGAAGACGTGGTCGGGAGAAAATTATTGGTTCTGGGCGCGGCGCGTGTTGCGCAAACTCAGGCATGGCATTCGGCGGGCGCACATACGCGGCAACGCCATCGCGCCGCCGGGGACGACGCCGTCGGTTATTTTGATTGAACCGCAGTTGCCCGACAACATTGGCATGGTGGCGCGGGCGTGTGCAAATTTCGGGTTGGACGATCTGCGGCTGGTGGATCCGCGCGATGGGTGGCCGAACGAGAAGGCGCGGATTGCGGCCTCGGGGGCGAATTACGTTATCGACGACGCGGCGGCCTATGAGACGTTTGAGGCGTCACTCGGCGACCTGAATTGGGTTTGTGCGACGACGGCGCGGCAGCGGGATCTGAGAAAGCCGGTTCTGACGCCGGAGGAGGCCGTGGCGGAGATGCGCCGCCGGATAGGGGCGGGGCAACGGTGCGGGGTGATCTTCGGGCGGGAGCGGAATGGACTGGAGACACACGAGGTGGCGCGGGCGGACGCGGTGGTCATGATCCCGGTGAACAGCCGCTTTGCCTCGCTCAATCTGGCCCAGGCCGTTTTGATTCTCGGGTACGAATGGATGCGCAGTTCAGGGCTGGCGACGCTCGGGCGGGTGACGACCTTCGAGCAGCCGCTGACATCTGGTCTTTATCTTAACGACCAAGCGCCCGCGACCCGGGAGGAACTTTTCGGGCTTTTTGAGCACTTAGAACGGGAGCTGGAAGCGCAGGGGTTCTTTTCATCGCCTGATAAACGTCCTTCTGTCGTCAATAACTTGCGGACAATGTTCGTGCGTGCGGAGCCAACGGGGCAAGAGGTGAAGACCTTGCGTGGCATAGTTGCCACTCTGGTGAAGGCCAAGGGACAGGGCCGAAAGTGATCCACAATCGTTGCCTTGTTCTGGCCAAGTTTTGAGCCGAGCGATGCCCGGGAAAGCGTCACCGGCCGCTCGATCGATCGGCGCCGATTTGTGGGTCTTGCGGGCCCCCCAAAGACGCGCGCGGACGGTTCGTTCGGTCGTCCGGTGGATGAGCCGGGCCGGCGTGCTGACCGATGAAGCGGGCTCGCCAGGGCTCAAACGAAAAAACAGGGGCAATTCAAATGCGAATGACGGTCTGGGCGGGGACGATCGGGGCGTGTGTGGCGGCGGCGACGCTGGCGGGCGCTGTTCAGCCGGCTATGGCGCAAGAGCTCAGCGAAAAGTCAGTTCGCTCGTTCATGGATTATGCGTGGTCGTTGACGCCACAGCAGTTTTCCAAGCAGGACGGCACGGTCATTGTCATCGACAAGAAGAAGCGTGAAGACGTGATGGTGCCGATGGATGTGGCGCGCGAAGTGATCCGCGTCGGCCGGTTGTCGGCGCATGCTCAGATCTGCAGCCTGCCGGACCATCAGGTGATCAATCACCGCTCGCTGATGAAGCGGGAGGAAGAGAAGAAGTCGTGGTCGGATCAACAGATAGTCTACATTAATCAGCTGCACCTGACGACGGTCATGCTGCTGACGGGTCGCATCCGTGTGGTTGAGAGCGAGGGCGACAAGGAGGTCGTCGTCGACGACGGCAAGGCCACCCAGAAGACCTGCACGGAGGAGGAGCGCACCAAGGTGCGCGATACCATTACAGCTTACGTGCAGTCTGGGCCGAACTTCAAAGTCAACGTTGCTCCGATTGCCGGCGCCCCGGCGGGCGGTGCTGCTGGCGCAGCACCTGCTCCGGCTGCTGCGGCAGCACCTGCCGCTGCGGCTCCAACGGCCACTGGCTCGACGACATCGGTGCCGAAGTCGCCGTAGTCCGTGCCGTTCAGCCGATCCACCGCAGTTGACGGGCGGGCCGATTGCACTTAGGACACCACTACGTCGCGGGCCTTTGGGGCCCGCGTTCGTTTTGCGCACCCGCGGTGCCTGGCCGTCACGCCGGGGACCTGTCGGTCCGGGGCCCTGAAATCAGGGACTTAGACAGAGGAGGGGGCGCTCCAACCGGACCCGGCGCTGGTCGCGCTGTGTCTGCAACTTAACAATGGAGTGCTCGACCATGACCAAGCGCCATAGCGCTAAGCATAAGATTGACCGCCGCCTGGGTGAAAACATCTGGGGCCGGCCGAAGAGCCCGCTCAACAAGCGCGAGAGCCGTCCCGGCCAGCACGGCGAGCGCCGCGTGTCGAAGCTGTCGGACTTCGGACAGCAACTCAAGGCCAAGCAGAAGCTGCGCGGGTATTACGGCAATATTTCGGAGCGCCAGTTTCTCCGTCTCTTCAAGGAAGCAACGCGCCTCAAGGGTTCGACGTCGGAGCAGCTGATCGGTTTGCTCGAGCGGCGCATTGATGCGGTTGTCTACCGCGCCAAGTTGGTGCCGACTGTGTTCGCTGCCCGCCAGTTCGTCAGCCACGGCCACGTTTCAGTGAACGGTCGCCGCGTGACGATCCCGTCCTACCGTCTGCGCATCGGCGATGTGGTCGAGGTCAAGGAAGCCTCGCGCCAGTTGCCACTGTTGCTTGAAGCGATCAAGAGCTCCGAGCGTGACGTTCCCGATTACGTCGATGCCGATCACTCGAAGATGACCGCGAAACTGTCGCGCATTCCGGGTCTGGCCGATGTGCCGTATCCGGTTGTCATGGAACCCAACCTCGTGGTCGAGTTCTACTCGCGCTAAGCGGGTCACATTTGCTATTGGGATGCGGCCGGGCGGCTTGCCCGGCCGTTTTCGTTTGTGGGGGAGTACCCGATGCAAAATCCGATGTGGCTAGCGGCCGGTGGCGTTCTCGCGCTGATCGGCGTGCTGTTGATGCGCTGGGCGTCGCGCTATGACGCGGCTGGGATTGCGGTCGATGCGGCGTGGCGGATGGCGAAGACTGGCAGTGGCGCTGGCGCACGCGACGAACTGGGGCGTGTGGTCGATGAGCAGTTGGCCGAAGTTCGTGCCGATGCGGCGCGCATGGGGCACACGCGCACGGCCGTGAAGCATGGGGCGCGGTTCTTCATTGCGCGCTTTGTGAATTTTGCGGGGCTGATTTTCATTGTGCTTGGGCTGGCTGCGGTGGCGGCGGCTTTTCTTTGGGTTTGAGCGGCGTCAGGTGCGCCAGCGGCGGGCTGGGTGGGTGGCGAGCGGGACGGGCTCGCCGGCGATGGGCTGGGGCTCGGGAGCCGCGCCAGGTTGGGCTGGCTGTTCGCTCGGATAGCTGGCGGAACGGCGGGCTGGAACGGTGTTGGCCCAGCCATAGGCGAGCATGGTGATCAACGCGCTGGCGGCGAAAAAATAGACACCGGGGAGGACCTGGGCTTCGGTGTAGCCGGACGAGTTCACATAGAAAATCATCAGAGCCAGCACCATGACGTCGGTCATGGAATAACGGCCCAGCCATTCCATGGTGGCAATCGACTTCTTGCGGAATTCGGGCGGAATGTCGGGTGATGCCACGAGCGTGAGCAAGTAGAGCAGCTTCAGGAATGGGAAGAGAATGGAGAACAAGAACAGCACGACGCACAGGAAGACCTCGTCCTGATCCCACAGAGCCCAAATGATGGTGCCGATGGAGTGTTCGTTGGTCCAGACGTAGATTGTCGTAAAGCGGATCGAGGGCAGGATAATGCCCAGCGCGAAGAAGACGGTCGCGACAATGATGAGGAACGACAGCACGAAGTTGCGGAAGGGTGAGGCGCGGCTCGGGGGCTCGGGTTCGGGGAGGGCGCTGGCGGCGAGGCCTTCGTTTCTGAGCCAGGCGTAGGAGAGGATCATCAGGACGACGGCGGCGGTGAAGAAGTAGACGCCGGCTAAGCTCGCCGCATCGTAGAGCCCTTGCGCTTTGATGAAGAAGATCGTGAGCGAGAGCACGAGGACGTCGTGCATGGACCATTTGCCAAGCCACTCGAGCGCGCGCAGGCGGCGATGTTGGCGGACGAGTTCAGCGGCGGGCAGGGTGGAGATCAATAGCAGGTAGAGCAACTTTAGGACCGGCAATACGATCGAGAAGATGAGCACCGTTAGTCCGAGAAAGACCTGGCCATCGCGGATCAGGACTTCGACGGTTGAAAGGAGAGAGTGCTCGGTCGACCAGAAGACGTATTTGGTGAGGCGTATAATCGGAAGGGTGATGCCCAGCGCCAAGCAGACGGCGGCGCCGATGATAGCAAAGCTCAACAGGAAGCGCCGTCCGCCGAGCCGCATGATGCCGCCTGTCCCTCGCATGAATAAGCCCCGGCGCGCCAATGGCGCATCCGGGGCTATCCTATCGGTCTCAGCCGTGGCGAAAAGGGGGCTCGATCACCCGTGGTGGTGTTGATGCGCGATGCCCTTTGCGCAGATCAGGTCGTGCAGTTCGCCGGCCTCGAACATTTCGCGCATGATATCGCAGCCGCCCACGAACTCGCCCTTGACGTAGAGCTGAGGAATGGTCGGCCAATTCGAATAGCTCTTGATGGCTTCGCGGATACCCTGATCATCCAGCACGTTCACGTCCTTGAAGGGCACGCCCAGGTGTTGAAGGATTTTGGTGGCGGTGGCTGAGAAGCCGCACTGGGGAAAGCGCGCATTGCCCTTCATGAACAGCACGACGTCGTTGCTGTTGATCGTTTCCTTAATCCAGGCGTTCAAGTCTTTTTCGGTCATCGTGACATCTCCTGACGGGGCTGGATGGGAGCACTCGGCCCGGTGTTTTTTGTTAGATGGGGGGCGTGATGTTCGAAAGTCAATGGCGGGGTGTGGCGGCCGTCGGGCGCGCTTGGCGCAGGTTACTCAGGCGGCGCGGCGGTGGTGAGCTGAAGGGCGTGGAGCACATTGCCCATTTCGCCGCCGAAGGCTGCGTAGACCAATTGATGCTGGCGCACGCGCGGGAGGCCTTTGAAGGCGGATGAGACGACATGGGCGGACCAGTGGTCATTGTCGCCGGCGAGGTCGGTGAGCTGGACTTCGGCATCAGGTAGCTTGGCCTTGATCCGGCGTTCGATTTCGGCAGCGGACATGGGCATGGGGCGATCCTTCTCTCCCTGTTCGGGGAGCGCTATGCACGCTTGTCTATGGAGTTTCAAGGGGGAGTTTCAAGGGCTTGTGTTTTGAGACCGCGGTTCCAATTGGAGGATGACGGGGTCTGATCGTTGGAACCGCCATACGTGAGGCGGCGTTGAACACCTGATGATAATTCATGTCGTTGTAAATAGCCGGGCCGGAACGGTGCTCGATTGGGACAGTGGGCCGCTGAAGGAGGCAATCCTGGCGGCATTCCGGGCACAGGGGCATGAGGTGACTTTGCACCTCATTTCACCGGACGCAGTGTTGCCGACAATTCAGCGCGCTTTGGATCAAGGCTGTGACGCTCTGGTCGTCGGCGGAGGCGATGGCACGGTGCGAACGGCGGCCAGTGTCTTGTTGGGGACCGATGTCCCGTTGGGTATCCTGCCGCTGGGCACGCTGAACAGGCTGGCGCGGGACTTAAAGATTCCGCTGGAGGTTCATGCGGCGGCTGCGGCACTGGCGAACGGGCGGGTGGCGGCGATTGATGTCGGCGACGTCAATGGGCGGATATTTCTCAACAATTCGGTTCTTGGTTTGACGGTTGTTTATTCCCAGTACCGGCAGTCGGTGCGGGGGCGGCCGTTTTTCGAGCGCATGCGCGGCTATGGCTCGGCGTTGCAGGACATTCTGAAAAGCCGGCGGCGGATGGATGTCGACATCGATCATGGGCAGTCGCGGATGCGCCTTAGGGTTCTGTCGATGGCGGTTTCCAATAACCGGTATATCGAGAAGGCGAGCTTGATGTTGGAGAAGGAGGCGCTCAACGACGGTGTGCTGGCGGCTTACATTTCGCAACATCCGTCGGGTTGGGCATTGGCGCGTGCCATTATCCGGGCGATGTTCGGGCGGTTCAAATCCGATCCGAATGTGGTTCACATCGAGGCGCATGAAATCAATGTTTCGGCGCGGCGGTCGCGGCTGAGACTGGCCAACGATGGGGAATTGGAGATTGTGGAGATGCCGCTCAGGTATCGCATCCGGCCTCGCGCTCTTAAGGTTCTCGTGCCCGCCTCAGAAGGTCTCTCCGATGCGCAACGATCCCACGACGCCATCCTCGCCCGCTGAGGCTCAAGCAAAGAGGGGGCGTGCTAAGACGTGGCGCGAGCGGTGGCCGGTGGAAGCAGAGGTTCTGCTGGCTCTTAGCGGGGCTGCGACGGGGCTGTTGGCGTTTTTGCTGATCGCAGGTAGCGTTTTCAACGGCGGATTTCGCGGCATCGATGAGGCGCTGCTGTTGGCTTTGCGCAACCCGGCGGATCGGTCCGATCCTTTGGGACCGGCGTGGTTTGAAGAGGTCGTGCGGGATGTGACGGCACTCGGGTCGACGGTGGTGCTGACGCTTGTTGTGTTGGCGGTGTGGGGCTTTCTGACGCTCTCAGGTAGGCCCCGCAAGGCGCTGGCTGTTTTGGGGTGGAGTGCGGCAGGCGCTCTCCTTAGCACGATTGCAAAGCTCGGATTTGCAAGACCGCGGCCGGATCTGGTGCCGCACGGGGCTGAGGTTTACACGCACTCGTTTCCCAGTGGGCACGCCTTGTCGTCGGCGGTGATTTTTCTGACGCTGGGCGCCATGATTGCATTGGTGCAGGACGACCGGCGGATCAAATTCTACGTCTTGGCCTTCGCGGTGCTGTTGACGCTGCTGGTGGGGCTGAGCCGGATTTATCTCGGCGTACATTGGCCGTCCGACGTGCTGGCCGGATGGGCGCTGGGGGCGGCATGGGCTACGATTGGCTGGCTTGTTTTTCGGCGTATGGACTTTGCGCCGCCCGGCCCGCGTCAGTGACCCCCGCTCAACACGAGCACTTTGACCGGCATTTGTAGGGCCTGCGAGCGCAAGATTGCAGCATGCACGACGCCGACGGTGTCGATGGCGTGCAGGGCAAAGCGCTTGAAGAGGTTCGGCTCGGTTTGGATGCGCTCGTGGTTGCTGGAATAGGCGTTCACGATGCAACTGGAGCCGGGTGTCACAGCATCCAACCCGCCTTCGTACAATGGCTCAAGGTAAACGGTGATGGAGCCTGGGGCGCGGGCCTGTTGCAGGTCAACGAGTTGTTCGCCAGCGCGGAACTGGCCGGACGAAATCACGTCCTGCACATCGACGATGACGAGGGGGATGATCGAGAGCGGCTTCGACATGCAGGTCGCTTCAGCGGCCATGCCAACTTTCATGACCTGCGCCTCGATCTGGCCGAAGCCAGCGTGAAGCTGGCGGCGGCCGGTGCGTTTTGGGATAAGAATGCCAGCAGGCCGCATGATGGAGCTGACGAAGTCGCCTCGCTTTAAAACAAACTGCTCGAGGCGGCCGTCGAGACCGGCGTAGATGATGGTCTTGTCGAGATCAACCTGGGCCTGATCAAGGGCCGCCTTGGCGCTCTCCTTCTGGGCCGGGAGGAGTGTAGAAATCTTGGTTTCCGCTGCTTGGAGCCCGGCTTGGGCGGCGGCGAGTTGGCCTTGGCGTGCATCGACAGTCACCTGGAGTTTTTCCAGATCGCGGGCGGCGACGATGCCGGCGTTGCGCTGGGCGAGATCCTGCTTGGTGCGCAAATCATCGAGTGCTTGCTGCAGCGCGCCTTGGGCCTCCTTGATCTGGCCGTTGGCGGCAGCAATGTCGGCTTTGGCCATTTCCATTTGTGCATCGATTTCGGCGACACGGCGTTTGGAGGTTTCGAGGGCGGCTTCCTGCTTGGCGCTGTCGAGCTTGAAGAGTTTGTCGCCCTGCTTCACTTCACCGGTGACGGGGACGTAGACCTCTTCGACGCGGCCGGGGGTTTCGGGGAGGATGGGGACGGTGCGGTAGAACATCACCGCGTTGGACGTGGAGGGATGGTTGTAGAAAATGATCGTGATGAGCAGGACGGTCAGGAGAATGCAACCGGTGATGCCCCAGCGCAGTTCGTACCAGACGGAATAAAGCGTGATCTCGTGGCCGAAGCGTTTGCCCTGCTGGTAGTGGCGATAAAGATAGTCGGGCAGGATCGTGAACATGGAACAGATGAGAATTTCCAGCATGTCTCACACTCCCGTCGACGGTGAGGCGGCGGGTGCGAGGGCAGCCGGTGGCGGTTCGGGGGTGGCGTGATTGTTTTCTTGATCGGCGGGCGCTTCGTCGGGCGGTGGTGGAACCCCTGCGTGTTTTTCGAGGGCAGCAGCCATGCGCTTGAGCGGAGAAATGAAATCCGGCAGATCGATCAGGGCGAGGAGGAGGGCCGCTACCCAGAACGCATGAATGTGGGTGAAGAGCGAGAGCAGGCCGAGCACGGCGACGATCTCGAATTGCAGCTTTTTGTGCCCCATGCGCTCGGGGAGGGAATGCAGGGTGAAGAACAGGACGCCAAGCCCGATGACCCCTGCGAGTACGATCAGGGTGACGATGACATAGAGGGGATCGCCTTCGCTCGGTCCGCTGATGAAGGATGGCAGATGATGCGGGGCCATCGGATGTAGACCGTCACTCACGGCAGCCCCCTGTGAGAGTTCTCGTTGGCGAAAAATTGGAAACGAAAAGCGATTCTATCGCGTAGCATCATGGAAGAGCTGGTGCCGTCAAGCGGTTCACTGATGATATTGCCCGGCATCATTGTGGATATACTTGCGCAAGGATGGACATGTGTCCCATGCGGGTCAACCGACGGGCAGTACGAGGCAGTATGGTTAGCACGATGTGGCACAGGGCGATTGCGATCGGTGTGGTGTTGAGTGCTGGTGTGACCCGTGACGTGGGTGCAGCGGGCCCTGCGATTGTCCTCGCGCAAGCGGTGCCTCGACCGTTCGAAAGCCGCCCACCGACGGGCGCGCCGACGCCGGCGCCTCGCTCCTCGAGCGGGGGCACAATGGTGCTACCGCGCGTGCCCTACGATCATCGGATAGATGGGCTTGGCCGTCCTGGAGGGGATGGGCGGTCTGACGGGCGGCTACGGCCGGGCCCCGAAAGTCAGAGTGTTGTGCCCAAGGCTCCGGGTGCGGGTGGCGATCCGGCAAAGTTTTTCGACAAGCCGGCGGGCAGCGCGCTCAGTTGTGAAAACTTGCGGCGGCTGGCGGAGCGCACGGGGCGGCTTTATTGGCGCAATCGTTACGACCGATGCCTTGGGACGAAGTAGCTCAGCGATAAATATACGTGACGAAGAAGACGAGATCGGCCGGCACGGCGTTGTGTGGCGGGAAGGGGAAGCTCGACTGCTTGGTGGCGAAGACAACGCTCTGGTCGAGGCCGCCGACGTTGGATGGTTTGAGAACGGTGGTGCGGACGAGGTTGCCCTTCATGTTGAGTTCGATGCGGACGGTGACACGGCCGAAGGTGTTTCTCAGCTGAGGCATCGTTGTCTGCAAGGCGCGTATGACCCCGCGCGCGAAATCGTCATTCTCACCTGATCGCGTGATGCCGGCGGGACGCTGCAGGCCTGCGCCACCGCCGCCGACGGGAGCTTGGAACACTGCGGGAGGCGTTAAATCGAGTTTGGCCGTTTCGGTGGTCTTCTGCGCGGGCTTTGGCGGTGCGGGAGTTTTGGGTTTTGCTTCGGCCGGTTTTTCGGCGGGTTTGTTGATCTTTGACGGATCGGGCAGTTCAAGAAGTTTGGCCGTTTCGTCGGTCAGTTCGGCCTCTTTGCTTTCAGTTTCGGTGGGCTTTTGCTGTTCGGTTTTTTCCTGAGATGGCTTCGCTTGCGTTTGCTTGGGTGCCGGGTCGGTTGAGTCTTCGGGCAGCGTCGGGCGCAGTGATGCCGGGGGTGCTGGCTGTTCGGCGGGGGCGGGTTCAGCGGCTGCAGGCGGCGGTGGAGCGGGCGCTGCGGCGGGTGGCTCGGCGGGCTGGGGTTGCTCGACGGGAGGGGCGGGTGTTGGCGGCGGGGTGGACTGCTCTGTGGGTGGAGTTGGCGGGGGCGCAGGGCGGCCAGCGGCAGTATCTTCGACCGTGGCGCGGCCTTGCAGATCTTTTGCGGTGATGATCGAGACGCTGATGGCGTCGTCGGCGCCGCCGTCGGCACCCAGGCGGCGCGGTTCGCCCGTGTTGATGCGCACCAGCAAGAGGGCGTGCAGGATGATCGCGATCAGCAGGAATCGGAAGAAACGGCGGTCGTCGTCCGACGTGCGCATCCGGCTTTCGCCACCGCCGACGGCGGAGAGGGCGGCGGTCAGGTTTGATGCTTCAATCGCCATGACACTTGATTTAGCGCGATTTGCTGCGCTGCGGAACGTTGTGTTGAAAGGC
The DNA here is from genome assembly GCA_022841965.1 of Hyphomicrobium sp. Classification (GTDB taxonomy): domain Bacteria; phylum Pseudomonadota; class Alphaproteobacteria; order Rhizobiales; family Hyphomicrobiaceae; genus JAGVSR01. The sequence goes on from JALHQM010000002.1 coordinate 134,627, forward strand.
AACGGCCGTCGCCGGCCTAGACGTGTTGCAGAAAAGTGCTTTTCAAATCCGTGGATAATTGTAGCTTAGGATTTGAAATGTGAGCGATTGGGGTATCGCGCACGCTGTTTTGTATTTTGTACGCGTGGAGTAACCTCAGATGTCCGAGTTCAGCCTTGTATTCGCTGTCACAGCCGCCGTTTCGGCTGCTTATGTCTCGTGGGGTGTTTACCGCCTTTATATGGCTTTAGGTCAGTGCCCGCGGTGTCATCGCCGCCTGAACCGTGCCGTTGCGATCTGCCCCGGTTGCGGCTGCCGCCGTCATGAGCACGCGGATCAGCGGGCGAGGGTGCCTTCCGCGCCGCGACGGCCTGTAACGGGCTGAGCATCGTCGTCGATCGCCCGCTTCGGTTGGGATGGCCAGGATATCATTCAGACATTTCTGGAGAGTGCCGCCGCGAGCCGATTTCGCACAACACACGTTTGGCGGGAATTTATTGCACACTACAATTTAAAGCTCATTGGGGCGTGTTCGGCTCTATAACGTGCTATGCTCGACGCGCATTTAACGTTGATATTGGGATGTTCTCTCAGCGAGTACAGAGGGGTCCGTGGCTGTCTTCGCGCACTATGGCCTGCTCGCTGGCGTCGCACTTGCGGTAGCCGCGGCTTACGCGGCGTGGCTAGCGTATCGGCTGTACATGGCGCTGGGGAGCTGTCCGCAGTGTTTGCACCGGTTAAACAGAGCCGTGGACGTCTGCCATCGGTGTGGCTGCCGGCAACACGAGCATCACACCCGCCGCCGATGATGCGTTGAGGCATATCGGGGAGAGCGGGGTTCAATCACCGTGCGTTTCTATCCCTCTGCGTGCTTGCACATTGACAGCTGGCCATTTCGACCTAGAACCCGGGTCACACACAGGAGATTGACCCCATGCCGACGATGTCGAATTCGCGCCGCCGTAAGATCCAGGCCCGCCAGCGCAAAGCGAAAAATGCGGAGATGCGCGTCGCCAAGATCGTCAAGAAAGTGCGCAACGCCAAGCCTGCGGGTTAATCGCCTGAGTTGGCCTAGCGGCTCGCGTCTTTGGCGTGCGGCCTGAGGTGCATGAGGCCGCCGTCTTCACCGTCTTTCAAAACATAGAGGCTGCCATCGCTCGCTTCGGCGACATCGCGAATGCGCATGCCCATGTCGACGCGATCGACTTCGCGCGCGGTTTCGCCTTTCACCTCGACAATGACCATCGCTTTGGAGCTCAGTCCGCCAATGAGCGCGGCACCGGTCCAATCTGCAAAGCGGGTGCCGGTGTAAAACGTGAGGCCGGCAGGTGAGATGACGGGCGTCCAACTGATGACTGGCTTTTTGAATTCGGGCCGTGTGTCGTGGCGCGGGATCGGCTGTCCGTCATAGTGATCGCCGTTGGAGACGGCAGGCCAGCCGTAATCGGCTCCGCGCTCGATGAGGTTGAATTCATCGCCGCCGGCTGGGCCCATCTCGTGGATCCAGAGTTTGCGGGTGGCCGGATCGAAAGCGAGCCCAAGCGGGTTGCGGTGGCCGGTGCTCCAAACATCCTTGCGGGCGTTCTTGGCGTTTTGATCCATGTTGTCGGCAGGCAGCGAGCCGTCGGGATTGATGCGCACGATTTTACCGGCGTTGGTGGCGGGATCGTGAGAGAGGAAGCGCTGACGATCGCCATTGGTGATGAAAAGTTTCTCGTCGCCGGAGAACGCCATGTGGCCGCCGAAGTGGCCGCGGCCGAT
>JALHQM010000003.1:0-15786 GCA_022841965.1 Hyphomicrobium sp.
CTTGTCGGGTCAGTGGCGGGTGCCGCATTCGGCTTCCTCGCCGGCTTGGTGGTCTATGGTCTCCTGAAAGTGACGGTCGGAATCCGCATGTCAGCGGAAGACGAGCGCCAGGGTGCCGACTTGTCAATCCACAAGATCGGCGCCAATCCTGAAGAAGACGTACGCATGGGCCGTGTTTGATAGAGGCTAAAAATAGCCCGGCGGACCTCAACGGTTCGCCGGGCTTCAAATATGCTGCGCTGCTGCTGCGTGGCTGAACTAGTTCCGGCGCGACTTGTTCGTCGACGCGGTCTTGTACCTCTTCCGATCGGCCTTGGTCACTTCACCGGCAGCCGCCAGAGCACCGATGCAGGGTTTCGAAAGACGGGGTCCGACGGCCCGCATGCACTTGCGCACCGCCGGCGTGCCGACAGGATGCATACTGCAATGGGCAAAGTAGTCGTTGGCACAAGCCCGCTTCACAGCGGGACTGACGTCGCGTGCGGATGCGGCGTTGGCCGTGAGCACGGCGGCGGCGGAAACGACCGCAACAGCCAGAGTGGCTGCGAAGCGGCGAAGCGGAGCAATTGATGTCAAGCGAACCCCCTGTGGCGCGGCCGTCGCCGCACCTGTGACGTTGATCTTTGGTGATGCTGCCGCCGCTTGCAATGCGTCGGCTTTTGTTTTTTGCCGGATAGGAAACTGACTGGCGCTCTCGCGTCTCGTCTTCCGCGTCTAAACGCCCACTTCTGGACGGCACGTCTGCAAAAGGATAAGCGATTCGCCGCGCGACCAGAGACCGGAGTGTTGGTGCCGATGACAAAATTTGCAAAGCGGGAGAGCCTGGGCCACATCCGCGGCGCAGCCGCGCTCACCGACGGCACGATCCGCTCGCCCTTCACACAGTTGCGTGCGTTGCTCGATAGCGTCACGCCAGGTCATGCGCAGCCGATCGAACTCACCATCGGTGAACCGCGGGAAGCCATGCCAGACTTCATTGCTGCCAACATTGCGGAAGCCAACGCCAGCTTCGGCAAGTATCCCCCGATCAAGGGTTCAGACGAACTGCGCACCGCCATCGCCGCCTGGATCGCGCGGCGGTACGCCGTTCACGGCATCGACCCGGCAACCGAAATTCTCGCCCTGAACGGCTCGCGCGAAGGCCTCACCTTCGCCTGTATCCCAGCGGTGGCACGCAAGCGCGGCGTCGAAAATCCCGCCATCGTTATGTGTAACCCGTACTATTCGGCCTATGTCGCCGGCGCGCTCGGCTGCGGCGCCGAAGCGGTCTTTTTGAATGCCACGCGCGAAACTGGCTTCCTCCCCGATCTCGATGCACTCGCCGCCGATGAAGCGCTCCTCGCCCGCACAGCAGCCCTCTTCATCGGGTCGCCGTCCAACCCGCAAGGGGCCGTGGCCAACCCCGCCTACATCGCCAAAGCCCTCGCCCTCGCGCGCCGCTACGATCTCATGCTGTTCTTCGACGAGTGTTACTCCGAGATCTACACGGAGGCCGCCCCCATCGGCGCGCTCACCATTGCCGCCGCCACGCCCGAGCGCTTTCGCAATCTCGTCGTGTTCAATTCTCTGTCCAAGCGCTCCAACCTCCCCGGTATGCGCTCCGGCTTCTGCGCCGGCGACTCAGTCTTTCTTTCGGCCTTCGCCGAAATCCGGAACATGTGCGCCCCCCAAGTCCCCGGCCCGATCCAGCACGCCTCCGCCGCCGCCTGGAGCGACGAAGCCCACGTCGATGCCGCCCGCGCCGTCTACCGCCGCAAGTTCGCTGACGCCGACGCGATCCTGAGCGGGCATTTCGGCTACCAGCGCCCCGCGGGCGGGTTCTGCCTATGGCTCGATATGAGCCACCTGGGTGGCGGGTCCAACGCCGCGGTAACCTTATGGAAATCCTTCGGCGTCAAGGTGATACCCGGTGCTTTCCTCGCCCAACCAGGCCAGGACGGGCGCAATCCGGGGGACGCCTATGTCCGGGTCGCGCTGGTCCAGCCGGCCTCCGTCGTCAGGGAAGCGCTCGAACGATTGGTTCAAGTATCAGCGTAAAGACGTTCGATCCGATGTCCGCGTTGCGTGAAGAACAGTACGACGCCCTATTGCCCGAGCGCGTGGAAGCACGCCTGCTCGGCCTCGGCGCGCGCACGGGCGGAATTCTTCTTCTGGCCCTTCTCGCGTTCGCCTGGGCGAGCCTGCTGACGTGGTCGGCCAACGACCCAAGCCTCACCAACCCCGGCGGCGCCGGAACCGGCAATGCCGGCGGACCTGTCGGCGCCATCCTGTCCGACATTCTGCTCCAGATGCTGGGTCTTGGCGCCATCGTGTGCTTGTTCGCACCCATGCTGTGGGCCATCGATCTGTTCCGCAACGAGCGCATCTACAATTTCCGCACCAAAGGCGCGTTCTACTCGTTGTCGATCCTCTTTCTCGCCGGCGCGCTCTCTAGCCTCCCGGTCATCACCGGCTGGCCGCTGCACTACGCCATGGGTGGCGTGCTCGGCGATTTGGTTGCGTCCTTCGTCCGCTCCATCGCCGTCAATGTTGCGCCCGTCTCACTTGCTTGGACTATCGCGGGCCTAGCCCTTGTCGCGGCAGGCATGGCCGCCACCGCCGAAAGCATCGGCGCCGATGCCAAGGAAACCGCCCAAGCAGCTTGGACCCAACTGCGCGCAGGCGGTTCCGTCGAAAACTGGCACCTCAGCATGCGCAGCGACCGCAACGCCGCGCCGTCAGCGTCCTCGCCCACATCATCCTACTCACCCGAACCGTCGTTCGACGCAACCATCTTATCCGCAGACGACGATATCGCCCCCCAACCCGGTACCATCCCCAATCTTTGGCAACGCCTGCGCGACGGCTTCCCGTCGTCAAAGTCGGCCGCGCACGCAGTGCCTCCCCAGATCGAAGACGACCAATTCGTCACCGCCGGCCCAGACCTTTCCGGCCCGATTGCCGACCTCGGCGATCACAGCATTTCCGCACAATTCGCAAAGCATTTCGGCAACGTCCGCGACCTCCTCCCGGGCTCGCGCGACGACGTCGAACATGACTTCAACGACGAAGACGACGAAACCCGCCGCGGCCGTTCGATTGCCAAGCGGTTCGCCCCCGCGAAAAGCCACGTCGCCGCCGAACCGGCCCTGCCCGAACCGCATCCCGATTCCAAACCGCAACCCGCGCGACGTCCCACCTCCACGCCGAAAGCGCTCCTGCGCCCGCCGCTCGACCTCTTGAAGCGCCCCGCCAATCACGGCCCCGCCCCTGCACTCTCGCAAGCCGCTGCCCGCGCCACCGCGCAGCAGCTCCTCGACGTGCTCGCCGACTACGGCGTCAAAGGCGAGATGCGCGACATCAAGCCCGGCCCCGTCGTCACGCTCTATGAGTTCGAACCCACCCGCGGAACCAAATCCGCCCGCGTCATCGCGCTCGCCGACGACATCGCCCGCTCCATGAGCGTCACCAGTGTCCGCGCCGCCGTCGTCCCCGGCCGCAACGCCATCGGCCTCGAACTTCCCAACGTGAAGCGCGACGCCGTCGTCCTCCGTGAAATGCTCGACAGCGAACCGTTCCGCGCCTCGAAAGCCATCCTCCCCCTCGCACTTGGCAAATCGATCGGCGGCGACCCCGTCATCGCCGACCTCGCCCGCATGCCCCACTTGCTCGTCGCCGGCACAACCGGCTCCGGCAAGTCCGTCGGCGTCAACGCCATGATCTTGTCGCTGCTCTATCGGCTGTCGCCGGACCAGTGCCGCCTGATTCTGATCGACCCCAAGATGTTGGAGTTGTCCGTCTACAACGGCATCCCCCATCTCCTGACACCCGTCGTCACCGACCCGCATAAGGCCGTTGCCGCCCTCGGCTGGGCGGTCACCGAAATGGAAGAGCGCTACAAGCGCATGGCCACCCTATCAGTGCGCAACATCGAAGCCTTCAACCAGCGTGTCCGCGCCGCCACTGAGCGCGGCGAAACGCTGGCCCGCACCGTCCAAACAGGCTTCGACCGCACCACCGGCGAGCCCCGCTTCGAAACGCAAACCATCGACGCCAAGCAGATGCCTTATATCGTCATCGTCGTCGATGAGTTCGCTGACCTGATGATCGTCGCCGGCAAGGACATCGAGCAGGCCGTCCAGCGCCTCGCCCAGATGGCCCGCGCCGCCGGCATCCATCTCATCATGGCGACGCAGCGCCCCTCGGTCGACATCATCACCGGCACCATCAAAGCCAACTTCCCAACCCGCATCAGCTTCAAAGTCACCTCAAAAATCGACAGCCGCACCATACTCAACGAGCAAGGCGCCGAGCAGCTTCTCGGCCAAGGCGACATGCTCTTTTCCACCGGCGCCGGGTCGCCCACCCGCGTCCACGGTCCGTTCGTGTCTGACGAAGAAGTCGAAGCCGTCGCCACCCACTTGAAGAGCCACGGCGAGCCCCACTACGTCGACGGCATCACCGATGGCGCAAGTGATGAGGCAACGTTCGGCAACCCCGCAGGCGGCTCCGGCGCCGACGACCTGTATGAGCGCGCCCGCGACCTGGTCTTGCGCGAACGCAAGGTCTCGACGTCCTACATCCAGCGCCGCTTGCAGATCGGCTACAATCGCGCCGCCGATATCATTGACCGCATGGAACAGGACGGCATCATCTCTGCCGCCGGTACCACCGGCCGCCGGGACATCCTCAAACCCGCCGCCTGATATCCACCGCGCCGACCTGCCCCGTTGCAGCGCCGGCGAAACCCGCTACTTATGGCCCCGGATTCGGGGGATTGGCCCTCAGTTCGTCGCATTGTTCCGACATTCGCTCAAAGCGGCAAAACGCTGGCGAACGGACATATCGGGGGATTTACAAGAATGTGGACCGCTAAGGCATCCGGCCTCGGCCTTTTCGTCGTGGCATCCTTGAGCTGCGCGCTCCCCGCGCTGGCGCAGGACGCCAAACCGGCCCCTGCTGCCCCAGCACCCGCTGCCTCCCCGGCTCCTGCGACACCCGCCCCTGCTGCTCCTGCACCGGGCGCCGCCGGCACCGCCTGGAGCGCCGAAGTCGCCACTGGCAACCAAGGCATCACACTCGACGAAGCCCAAATCAAAGTCGTCAAAGCCGTCAGCGACTATTTCAACGGCGTGAGCACGCTGAAGGGCAATTTCGTCCAGACCACGTCTGACCAGAAGAAGATGAAGGGCAAATTCTCGCTGCTTCGCCCCGGCAAATTCCGCTTCGATTATGCGCTGCCCTCCAAGCAGATCATCATTTCCGATGGCGAACAGCTGGCCATCCAGGATCTCGACCTCCGCAATGAAGATCGCATCCAGCTCGACCAGACGCCTTTCCGCCTGCTCCTGCGCAAAGATGTCGATCTGGTCCGCGATGCCAAAATCATGGAAGTCCAGGAGGCCGAAGATTTGATGGTGGTCGCGCTTCAGGACAAAAGCCCGGATACCCCCGGCCGCATCAAGGTCTACCTGTCGACTAAACCCGCCGTCGAACTTAAGGAGTGGGTTACGACAGATGCCCAAGGCATCGAGACCCGGGTTGAACTGGCCGACGTAAAAATGGGCGAAAAACTCGATCCTGCCGCCTTCAAAATACAAGGCGTCTCCAACAATCCCCTTCAAACTCCCCACTGAACACCATTCATTCGGTGTTGCTGATCGGTACCTAGCAAGTAGACCCTGGGGATAACCCGCGTAACATTGATCACGATTTCGTGATCTAGGCGGGGAGGGTCTATTGAAATTCGAAAACCTGCGCTTAACTAACAAACAGACAGGCAGCGTCGTCTTTCATTGGTAGCTCCCCCCCGTCTACCCGATGACGCGCCTGAGACGCCGGCTTCCCTCCCGGTGTCTAGCGCGAGAGCGCAAGCGCCCAACTTCGCCCCCCGGAGTTGGGCGCTTTTCTTTTGAGCGGATTGCTCCGTCGACGTGGCTAATGAAAATGGGCCGGCTGTGCAGCAGTGCTGCCGCGCGCTGGCGGGGCAATCACGGCCGTATCCGCCACCATGCCGTCGATGGCCTTCAAGCTATCGAGCACGACCGCCAGCCGGGCTGTGATCCGCTGGACAAAGTGATCGGCCAAGGCGGCATCTTCTGCCATTTGCTCTTGCAGATCGTCCCGCGCAATTCGCAATGCCCGCACCGTCGTTCGCGCAACAATCGTTGACGAGTGCCGCGTCTCGATTAGCATCGCCATCTCGCCGAGCAGCGAACCCTCCGGAACCGCTTCTGCGGGGTCTGCAAGGGCTGGCCCGGCGATCCGCACCGCGTCTCCGGAAACGATGATGATGGCCGCGTCACCCTCTTCGTCTTCTTGGATGATCGTGTCGCCGGGTTTGTAAACCACGCGATAGGCCCGTCGCGCGATCTCGGTGATTTGCAACGGCCGCAGCCCCTGAAAAATCTCCAGCTTCAGCATCGGTTTGACGAATGTATCGATAGCCATGACCAAAACTTCCAACGCGCGCCGCATGGCCCGGATCGGGCTTGCTATGCTCAGTTGGGATACGGTCGGCCGATTCGAGAGGCCCGGTCCAGCGGGCTGTGGATGACCCTGGGGATAGGCCGTTGATGAACATAAGACGTTGGCAGGGATCAGGCGCCGTAGGTTATGGCGCCAACCGGTATCCACCGCTTTCGGTAATCAGAATTTCCGCATTTGACGGGTCTTTTTCGATCTTCTGCCGCAGCCGGTAGATGTGCGTTTCCAGCGTGTGCGTCGTCACGCCAGCATTATAGCCCCACACTTCCAAAAGCAGCGTGTCGCGCGGCACCACCTTGTCGCCGGCCCGATAAAGAAACTTCAAGATCGACGTTTCCTTCTCCGTCAGCCGGACTTTGCTACCCTTCTCATCGTGCAGGATCTTCGCCGCCGGCTTGAACGAATAAGGACCGATCTGGAACACAGCGTCTTCGCTCTGCTCATGCTGGCGCAGCTGCGCCCGGATGCGGGCCAGCAGCACCGCAAACTTGAACGGCTTCGTCACATAATCATTCGCCCCCGAATCGAGACCGAGGACTTGGTCCGCATCCGAGTCGTTCGCCGTCAGCATGATAATCGGTGGCTTGAACCCGCCTTTGCGCAATTGCTTGACGGCTTCCCGCCCGTCCATGTCGGGCAAGTTCACGTCGAACACCAAAAGATCCGGCTGATCTGCTCGCGCGCGTTCCATGCCCTTTGTAGCCGTGTTGGCATCAAAGACCTCGAACTCATCGTAGAGCGCCAGTTGATCTTTTAGAGAGCCCCGCAGATCCTCGTCGTCGTCGACGAGCAGGATACGGCGTGCGGTCATGCGAAGGTCCCCTCAAATCCAATGTCTTGGCCAGCCCGCCAGATAGAAAATCGCGTCGCGGTACGCAGGCGTCTCAGCCGGCGCCGTTCCGGCAGTTGACGTTATGCCGCGACGGCCCTGGCGGGGCGAGCGAAAGCAAGCTATTCCGACGTGGAAAATGATGAGAAATGAGCCACGAGGTCAACTGTTTGTACGAGCCATCTCGCCAAGGGCCACCCGCGGCGCGCTTTTAGTTGGTGGCCACACCTATCCGTGCGCCGTAGGCCGGTCCGGCCGCCGAGCCCTGAAGCGCGAAGGCGACGGCGCGACGCCGATGGGACATTTCCGTCTGGAACGGGTCTACTACCGGCCCGATCGCTGCCCCAGGCCCAGAACCGGCTTGCCCGTCGAAGCGATCAGCCGTGCCGCTGGATGGTGCGATGCGCCAGCCGACCGCAACTACAACCGTCCCGTCTACCTCCCATATCCCGCGTCTGCCGAAGAGATGTGGCGGGCGGACGGCCTCTACGACGTGGTCGTCGTCCTCGATTGCAATCGGCGTCCCCGCATCCGCAACCGCGGCAGCGCCATTTTCATGCATGTCGCCCGCCCCGGCTTCACCCCCACCGAAGGCTGCATCGCCCTTCGCCGCCCCGATCTCCTGCGCGTGCTGGCCACACTCAAATCTGGCGCCCGCATCCGCATCCCCTGAACCGCTCTGCCAAACAAAAAAGGACCCGGAGCGCTTGCGCGGCCCGGGTCCAGGTAGGAGCACGTCTAGGGGAAGTCCGTGCTCGGGAGAAGTCAGGCACTGGCCGCAAGAGGGAGGGTAGGACGGCCACGCGCCAAGTAAAGGACGGGCGGCCCGCGCGCTTCCGCACGCGAGCCGCCATCGATCTTAGTAGTTGTAGGCCCGTTCGCCGTGATCCGTGATGTCGAGGCCTTCGCGTTCCTTCTCTTCCGAAGGACGCAAGCCCACGACCATCTTGACCAGCATCAGGATGATCAGCGTACCGATACCCGAGAACAGGATCGTGAAGCCGACGGCCTTCGCCTGCGCCGTGACCTGGAAGATCATGTCGTAGGGAGCGGTCGTCAATTCACCCGGCTTCGACAGGTAGTCGGGAATGCCCGATCCACCGAAGTCCGGATTGATCAAGATACCCGTCGCGAGAGCGCCAAGGATGCCGCCGACGCAGTGGATGCCGAAGACGTCGAGGCTGTCATCGTACCCGAAGGCATGTTTGACGGCCGAGCAGAAGATGAAGCACACGATACCTGCGACAAGGCCGAGGATGATCGAGCCGAACACACCGGCAAAACCGCAGGCCGGAGTGATGGCCACAAGACCCGCGATCACGCCTGACACGAGGCCGAGCAGCGACGGCTTGCCCTTCGCGAGCCATTCCACGACCATCCAGGAGAGGGCCGCAGCAGCGGTAGCGACGAACGTGTTGAGCGCGACGACGCCGACCCAAGCGTTGGATTCAAGGTTCGAACCAACGTTGAAGCCGAACCAGCCGACCCAGAGAAGAGCCGCGCCGATCATGCACATGACCAGCGAGTGCGGCGGCATGGCTTCCTTGCCATAACCGATGCGCTTGCCGAGCACGATGGCGGCAACAAGACCTGCAATGCCAGCGTTGATGTGAACAACGGTGCCGCCGGCAAAGTCGAGTGCGCCCCATTTGAAGATCAGGCCTGCGTCGGCCAGCACGCCGTCGAGGGTAGCCTGAGCAGCGATTTTGGCTTCGCCATCAGCAGCAGCCGCAACAGCCTTGGCCGCGTTGCCGAAGGCATCCGGACCGCCCCAGTACCAGACCATGTGCGCCATCGGGAAGTAGATGAACGTCACCCACAGTGCCATGAACAGGAGCACGGCCGAGAACTTCATGCGCTCAGCAACCGCGCCCAGAATCAGTGCCGGCGTGATCGCCGCGAAGGTCATCTGGAACATAATAAAGAGGTACTCGGGAATATAGACGCCGTTCGAGAAGGTGGCGGCCAGCGACGTCGAGTCGACTCCGGACAGGAAGGTCTTAGAGAAGCCGCCAACGAAGTCGTTCAGCGCGCCGCCGTTGGTGAACGCCATCGAGTACCCGTAGGACACCCAAAGCAGCATCACGAGGCACATCGTGGCGAAGACCTGCATGCACATCGAGAGCATGTTCTTCGTGCGTACCAGACCGCCGTAAAACAGGGCGAGGCCCGGGACGGTCATCAGCAGTACCAGAATGGTGGCGACATACATAAAGGCAATGTCGCCCTTGTCTGGCGTCGGCGGCGCCGCGTCTTGTGCCAGGGCGGGTACCGCCAGCATGGCAAGTGCTGCCGCGGCGCCCACAAGGCGTCCGGTGCAGCGTGGTAGAGCAAACGTCATAGGTAACTCCCCAGTTATGGATGGTATGCGAGAACAAAAGGTGAGGTCAGAGCGCTTCGTCGTCTGCTTCACCGGTGCGGATTCGGACGGTGTTTTCGATCGGAGAGACGAAGATCTTGCCGTCGCCAATCTGGCCGGTCTTGGCGGCTTTGGTGATGGCCTCGATAGCCTTGGGCGCGAGCGCTGACGGCACCACCGCCTCGATCTTCACCTTCGGCAGGAAGCTGACGGCGTATTCGGCGCCGCGATAGATCTCCGTGTGGCCCTTCTGACGGCCGTAACCCTTCACTTCGGTAACGGTCATGCCCTGCAGGCCAAGTTCCGTCAGCGCAGCCCGGACCTCCTCCAGCTTGAATGGTTTGATAATCGCAGTGATGAGCTTCATCTGAGCACCCCCTTTTAGGTCTTGGCGGCCACCCGCACCGCGAGGATGCAGGCGTAGCCATGTGTGCGTTCGGGCCCGAAAGACCCGTTAGCCGCCTTGGGGGGAGTCAAGTCCTGTGCCAAATGCCGGCTCGGACGATAACACTTTGAAAAGGTATGGCTTATTCTTGTGCAGCCCGCCGTGTCCCTTGCCCCAGCCCCCATCGAATGCACAAAATTTATGCACAAAAAGTCATCAGCCCATTATTTGACCACGAACGACGTGGACCGGCGCCGGATCAAACCCTCCTGCGCCACCGACGCGATCAGCCGCCCCTGCCGGTCGAAAAATGACCCCCGGCAAAACCCGCGCGCGGCATGGGTGCTTGGGCTGTCCTGGGCATAGAGCAGCCAATCGTCCGCCCGGAACGGCCGGTGCAGCCACATCGCATGATCCAGGCTCGCCAGCTGGATCTCCGGGTCAAACAGCACCTTCCTATGGGCGATCAGCGCCGTGTCGAGCAGCGTCAGGTCCGACGCATAGGCCAAAACGCACTGATGCAGCCCCAAATCGTCCGGCAGCACCCCCGTCGCCCGCATCCAGATCGCCTGCTGCGGCTCCGCCGGTTCGCTGCTGAGATACCGCCGCACATCGACCGGCTTCATCTCGATCGGCCGCTCCCGGCTCCAATAGCTGCGCATGTTGTCCGGCAGCTTGTCGACGAACCGCGCGATCAACTCCTGCGCGTTGGGCAAGGCCTCCGGCGGCGGCACGTCCGGCATCCCCGCCGCGTGCTCGAACCCCTCCTCCGGCCGGTGGAACGACACGCTCATGGTAAAGATCACCCGCCCATGCTGGACGGCCTTCACCCGCCGCGTCGAAAAACTCCCCCCATCCCGCGTCCGCTCGACCTCATAGATCAACGGATGCTTCGGATCCCCCGCCAGCAGGAAATAGCCATGCAACGAATGCGCGGCCCGCCCCGCCTCCTCCACCGTCCGCGACGCCGCCACGAGGGCCTGCCCTAGAACTTGCCCCCCAAACACCCGCTGCCACCCATCCGGCGGACTGCGCCCGCGGAACAAGTTCTGCTCCAACGGTTCCAGATCGAGGATCGCGAGCAGTGCTGCGAGGGCGGATGGCTGAGTGGCGGGTTCTGACATGACGGCCATAATGTCTGATGCTACGGATTGAGGCGCACCGTTATTGGCAAGCGAGCCCGGCGGCGTGTCAAGCAACCGAGGCTGAATGTCCGCACCTTCAAAGCACTATGATGTCGTGATCTCTGGCGCCAGCGCGGCGGGTCTCTCCCTCGCCCTTGCCCTCGCCGAGGCCAGCGAAGGTGACCTCCGGATCGCCCTCGTTGACCGGATGTGGCCACCGTCCGCCGTCCGCAGCGATGTCCGCGCCTACGCCTTCTCCGCCGCCTCCCGACACATGCTGCAAGCCCTCGGCGCCTGGTCTCCGGTGGCCCCGCACGCGCAGCCCGTCCGCCGCATCGAAATCACCGACAGCCGCCTCGAAGACGGGATCCGCCCGATCGTCCTCACCTACGACAACCTCCTCGAAGACGGCGAACCCGCAACCCACATCGTCCCCGCCAGCGAAATCGTCTCATCACTGGCCCTCCGCGTCGCAAGCTCTCTGGCGATCGATCGCATCACCCCCGGCGAAATCACAAACTCCCAAACCGAAGGCGCCGGCCTCAAATTGTCTCTCGCCGATGGCCGCGAATTAACAACGCGCCTTCTTGTCTCCGCCGAAGGCCGCCAATCCTCCCTGCGCGACAAAGCCGGCATCAAGCTCATCGGCTGGTCCTACGACCAGACCGGCATCGTCACGTGGGTCGCTCATGAACGGCCCCACGAAGCCACCGCCGTCCAGCATTTCCTCCCCGCCGGCCCCTTCGCCATTCTCCCCCTCACCGGTAACCGCTCCTGCATCACCTGGAGCGAAGAAGCTGGCGAAGCAGCCCGCATCCTCGCCCTCGACGATCGAGCCTTCCTCAGTGAAGTCGACAAACGCTTCGGTGGCCGCCTCGGAGAAATCACGCTGATTGGCAGCCGCCAGTCTTGGCCACTCTCCATGCATCTGGCCCGCGCCTACGTCGCCGACCGCTTTGCGCTGATTGGCGATGCCGCCCATGGCGTCCACCCGATAGCCGGCCAAGGTCTCAATCTGGCTCTCCGCGATTCAGCCGCTCTCGCCGAAGTGCTGATCGACGCCGCCCGCCTCGGCCTCGATATCGGCAATGCGGAGGTCCTCACGCGCTACGAGCGCTGGCGCCGCTTCGATAGCGCCGTATCAACCGCCACATTCGACGGGCTCAACCGCCTCTTCTCGTCCGACAACACGGTCGCGCGCGCCGTCCGCGATGCCGGCCTCGGCCTCGTCGATCGCATGCCGTCGATCAAGCAGATGTTCGTGACCGAAGCCGCCGGCCTCTCCGGTGAGTTGCCCCGTCTCTTGCGCGGCGAAGCAATTTAGCAGCGATCGTTATTCCGCTTTGCCGAGTTTCGACGTTCCCGGCCGGTATGCAATTCCGTCCTGCCGTTTGATCAGCGGCGCGGCGTTGGCACTGTACGGATGCACCTCATCGGTCGCTCCAGAAGGACCTTCCAGCGGCCGCTTCTCATTGTGCCATCGGAAAATGCCGCCCTCGAGATTGTAAACTCCGTTCGCGCCAGCCTCCCGCGCCGTCGCGTCGATGCGGTTCGCCAGATCCGAGCTACGCCCGCCAACCGCGCAATACACGACGACTTTCTTACCCTTCAAGTCCGCGCCAAACTTGGATTGGAACTGCTTCGCCGACATCCTCGGATCGACGTGTGTTGCTCCGTGAATCCGGCTCACCCCGAATTCCGCATCCGTGCGCGCATCGAGCAGCACCACGCCGCCGGCGCCCGCGTCCAGCTTCGCGAGTTCCTCCGATCCCATTACAGCGACCGTCGGATAGGACTTGCGCAAATCCGCTTCCACAGCATCCAGCGGCGATGCCTGCTCGGCCAAAGCCGGCGACGCAACGGCCAACAGAGCAGCCAACAAAACAATCGCTCGGCGCGTCATGCTCTAATCCTCACCACTCATGTCACCCGGGTCGCCTGCATCCGCGTCCTCTTCGGCAAACGCCGGCAGCACAACGGTGACATGGCCCATTTGGAGATCGACCTGAGGCACGGCCTCTTTTGTAAACGGCACCAGAAGCGTTTCCCGTTCACCCGCCCGCGAAATTTCAACGAGGTCGCCAGCGCCGTAGTTGACCACGCTCAATACAGTTCCCACCCTGGCACCTTCGGGGTCAACTGCCGCTAAGCCAGCGAGATCCTCGTGATAATAGGCGCCCGGTTCGAGTTCGGGAAGCTGGCTGCGCTTAACATACAGACCCGTGTTGCGCAGCCTCGCAGCCGCCGTCCGGTCATCGACGCCCTGGAGCCGTACAATCACAGCCTTCGATGCAACGCGCAGCGCCTCGATCTTGAACGTCCGCTGGCCGGATTTGTCGCTGAGCGGACCATACGCGGCAATGTCAGCTGGGGACTCGGTGAACGTGCGAATGCTCACCTCGCCTCGGATGCCGTGGGCAGTGCCGATCTCGCCGAGGAGAATGAGGCGGTTCGGGTCAATCATGGCATGTCTTTCCGTTGATCACAGGGTTCAGGCGGGCAGCGGGCCTAGATAGGTGAGCGCAAGGCTCAAAGGCTGGCCTGCGACATGCGCCACGGTGGACGCGAACGGATCGGGCCAGTCAAGTTCCGCCACGACCTCTACGAGTGCCCCCGCATGGACCGTGTCAAATCCAGTTATGAGTTGCCCCTCGGGTGGGACTCGCAACCAGACACGGAAATGAAACGTCCCGCGCGCCCTGTCAAATTGATAGCTGCCCTCGAATTTTCCTCCCCCTCCATCCGAACCAACGATCCGGCCCGCCTTCAAGAGCGCAAGTCCGTCACCGGCTTGGCCGGGCTTCAAGGGCTCACCGAGAGGTCCGTACCGCAGGCTGTAGAGCCCATCGTGAACGGTCGGGTCCTTGGCCGCCAACCGCGCGAATTCCAGCGTGCGCCGGGATTCGTCGGCAAACTGCAACATCCGCAAATAGGCCTTCACGGGCCCCGGTAGCGCGACCTCGCCAGTCGCCCATAAGCTAACGGTACGGGGACTGACATCCAGCAAACGGGCGAAATCCGTTTGCTTCAGTCCAAGTCGATCCAAAACGCGCTTGAGCCAGCCCATGAACAGCGTTTAGCAAAAGCTGGGCCAGAGTAGCCCAGGGTCAATTTGAGCGTCCCAGTTGCACGATCACGCGAAGCCAAGAAATTGCGCCACGAACCGCAAGCCGACCGCTGTCGCCGACAAACCGGTCGCCAAAGCGGCCCGCCCATTGAGGATCTGGTTGCGATTGAAGGCCGTCACGATGCGATTGATGTCGTGCTCGTCGATCTCTTCGCCTTTGTGCAACCGCCGTAATGATTTTCCACTCGCCATGAACCAGAGCAGCGCAGACGCAAACGCCCCGATCATCGCGAGACCATCCAAAGCAAGGATCATTTTAGACACTCCGACAATTGAAGGTTAGCGTCGAATGTCGCTGACCCGCGCCCAAGAAAAAAGGGAGCGCGAGGCTCCCTTTACCTGTTGCCGGCACGACGTGTGTTCTAGACCACGATTTCTCTTTGTTGGGGTCCGACCCCTCCTTAGGGGTCTGACCCCATCGACCGCCAGACCCCATCCACTCGTCTCAGCCAGCAGCAGCTTCTGCAGCCTTGGCAGCCTTATCGGCAGCGGCAGCCGCGCGCTCCTGCGCCTTCTTCTTCGGCAGCGCCTTCTGCACGCTCTTGATGGGCTTGCGCTTCAACAGGCCAGCCGCATCAAGGAAGCGGGCCACACGATCGGTCGGCTGCGCCCCAACGCTGAGCCAATGCTTGGCGCGGTCCGCGTCGAGCTTCACGCGTTCCGGGTTATCCTTCTTCAGCATCGGATCGAACGTACCGATCTGCTCGATGTAGCGGCCATCGCGCGGCGAGGTCGTGTGCGCAACGACGATGTAATAGTAGGGACGCTTCTTCGCGCCACCGCGCGACAAACGGATCTTTGCAGCCATAGTTTGGGTGTCCTTTCGAGTTCAGCTCTTGGTTCCAGTTTCGGTCTTGAATCTCTTCCACTCCACGTCGAGGTACTGCTTCGCCACGATCCGGGCCGCGTTGTACTTCGTCATGTGCTCCTCATCGCGGTTCGGTGCGTTCCGCGGGAGGATGTTCTGAATCGCGCGGACAAGTTGGTCCGCGTGCGGGTTGTCGTCGTTGATCTTGAAGTCCACCTTGCAGACCTTCTCGATGAACGATTCCGTAAAAGATTGATCCCACTTCGCCGGGCTGTGCGGGATGGCGGCAAACAGTTCGGCCAGATCGTCGATAGTCGACTCCAGCCGCTGCCGGCGCGCTTCCGCCCGCCGCCGTGCACCCACGCCCCGCCACGCCAGGAACCCGAACAGCGCCGACGCGAACGCCATCATCAGCGTCGAGAGCGGGATGGCGATCTTCCAGATATCGGCCAATTGATCAGGAAACATGCGCGCTACTTCTTCTTATCCGGAAGACCGGGGAATCGCGGCAGTCCGCCAAGTCCGGGAAGCGCCCCACCACCCAGGCCCGGCAATCCCTTCGCAGGTCCTCCACCGCCAAGTCCGGGCAGACCCTTCGGCAACGATGCGCGCAGTTCCGGCGGCAGCTGTTCCAGCGCCTTCGGATCAAGCGACGCCAGCTCTTCCTGCATTTTCATGAGCTCGGCTTC